>NZ_JBHIQI010000016.1:0-29195 GCF_042196465.1 Bartonella sp. AD13SXNS | reverse complement strand
AAAACATCTCCCTTAAAAAGGCCATATGATAACACCCCATCCATATAAAAACCGGTATCATGCTGCAAACTTCCATAGGCAGCAACAGACCATTTATCAAATGTGCTTTTTTTACTTTGTTCAACATCCTGCGGGGCTAGAGAAAGGTTTCCATAGTTTCCCAAAGCCCCAAAGAATGTACGAGTATATAAACTCTCAATCTCGTTCAATAAAACACCTGCTTCAAGTGCATTATAATCAAGCTCTGCGCCATAGCCATATTCAAAAGCAGATAAATTGGAAGCATAATGATGGCTCCCCCCATAAGCATGCAGAAAAAAGGCGGTCTTTTCATTCTCTTTCCAAGAAGAATGAAAAGCATTCCGCATTGTCTCCAACGTCTTATTTTGCGTGGTCGTATCCATCAAACCAACATAGAACAAAGCATTTGGTAAAAGGAGATAAGTTGGCAATTGAGGAACAACAGCTCTAATACCTAGCTCAGGCGGAACATCAAGCGGTATAGAGAGATTAGACGAAGGATCTAAAGCCTCAGAGGACTCAGAAGGCTTTGGTTCAACAGGGGCAGAAGGAGGAGAAACAGAATCCGTAGATGAAGGTGAGACCGGAACAGAGGGCTCAGAGGGCAGAGCATCATCCGTAGAAGTTTCAACTGGAACAAACGGCTCTGGCATAGGCACAGCAGAAGGATTTTCTGGAACTGTTGGTACAGAGGGAAGCTCAGGCGGAACTGATGCAGAAGGAGGCAGTGTCGAATCCGTAGGGATAAATGTTTCAGACGGTTCAGATCCTCCAGGAAAAGAAGGTGTAGACGGTATAAGTGGAGGCTCAACAGAAGTGGGGTGTTCAGGTGAAATAGTCTCTGTTGGTCGTTCAGAAGGGACCGTCTCTGCTTCAGATTGAGGGGGTAAAACTGTAGACGTTGGCTTAGAAGCAGTTTCAGAAGAATCTAATTCAGAACCAATGTAAACACTTTCGAGACGAAAATCCCAAAAATCCCCTTCCCCTGCAACCAATCTATTCTTTGGATCTGCATTTCCAGAAGAAGAATTTGGGCCATAGCCACGAAGTTTATATTGATAAGGAAATCCATTCACCGTAGTATAACTATTGGCTAACTTAAAAGAACTTTCCTCTGCTGTCCCAGCAACTTGAATAAGTGAAACACTTTGCCCCTCTTTATTGCCAGCTTCTTTTTCTGAGATTTTAGAAAGTTTTTCCATCCCAATGAGTGTGGTTCCAAAAACATTCCCGTAGATCAAAATGCGATCCGTCTGTTGAGGATCAAATGAACCATCGTTATTCATAAATGTGCTCATCTTAATCTGGGTATTACCCTTTGCACTATATCCGTAGTCGTCTTGGTTTGACATGACTGCATCTCTATCACTTTTTTTTCTAATTTGCAGCGTTTGATAACCAGTGGATTGATAGTGATCAAAAAAAATTGTACTATCCTCAAGAGAAATACCTGAAAGCGATGAAACCATAGCATCTGTTTCCTGAGAATCTTGATATTTGCTTTTGGTAAGATACCATTGAGAACCATTCTTTAAATTCAAATAAATATCAGAGGTATCCTCAGTACGAGCATTTCCTGTAAGTGTAGAGGAATTTGCTTCAACAAGAAGATAAGAATTATTTTCAGCTTTTAACAACAAATCACCGGAGATTCTTGTCTTTTCTAATCTAACCTTAGCTTGAGCTCCATAAACATGTTTTCCGACACTATAAATGGCAATACCATCCGGAACCGTAAAATTTGTCCCTGACAAATGAACAAATACTTCTCTCGGAGCAACTTTCTTCGCTCCCGAAAGCGCTCTATAACCCTTGTACATATTGCCCCCTACATCTGGATTTAACCCATAAAAATACAGACCATAGGCTCCCTTACCCTGAACAGAAATATCGGATTTTGTAATCTTAATATTCGTCTTCTTAAACTCATCAGCTGAATTAAGTCCTCGCCACAACAACGTGCCTTTATTATCCTCATCATCTGAAAAATTTTTAACCAAAAAGCCATGCATATCACTAAGTTCAATAGAGCTATTATGCAATTGAACAAAACCATCGTGAGATATATCAAAAGCTTCTGGTAATTTATTGACACTTTTCTCACCAATGATAACAGTTTCTTGTTTTCCTTTGCCCTTAATGACAGAACTATCGAAACTATACTCTCCCCCATAAAGTGATGAAAATGCACCTTTCCCATTAAAAGTAACACTACTACCTGACAGCCTAATCTTTGAACCAAAACTACTAATCAGACCTATCTCCATACCATTCAATTCTTTTGGTGTAGTTTCAATATTGACACGCACTAAAGCAATATCGGTTCCTTTCCCCAATGCATAAATAGCGTGAGAAACTTCCGTAATAGTCCCATCTTCCATGCGAATAACCGCATTTTCAGCATGAAGAGCAGGTACATTCTTAAAATTTGAATTTGTTAAATTAAGACGAGCACCCTCTTTTGCAGATGCACCATATCCGAATATTTCATCTGAGTTATCACCCGTAACTGTTATCTGAGATGCATCAACAACTGTACCTGCTTTTTCTACATATAGAGCTGAAATAGGAGTAGAATTAAGAATATATTCTCGAGAATATTTTAAATGATAAGTTTTATTTTTAATCGTGTGTTTTTTACCATCATTGCATTTATAAAATTGAGCGTCTGGATCACAGGAGGTTGCAAAATTATTAGGATTAGCATTAACACTCACGATTGGCAAAAAAGAAATAATAGCCGTCGTAATAAATAAAAATCTATATCCGCTTAATACATTAACCATAACTTTATTCCCAATTTTCCTTTCTCCCCCTTTAGTTAAAAATAAAAAATATTCCCCATAAAGCTAAATTAAACACACAAACAGTGAGAAGTATAAAACTTAATATTCATTTTATACTTCTCACAACACTATATAACTTATGTAAAAATTACTCTATATTTCATAGGCATCTAAAAACGATAGCGTAAACCACCTGAAAAAATCGTTCCTGAAAAACCAGCTTTGCTAAGACGATGCTGATAAGTTACATCTCCATGCAATGCAAAGTTTGAAGACAACTGAGCCTTCAGCCCCACTCCAGTTTCTAAAGAAGAACCAAAAGCTCCTAATTGGAATTCATCTCCAAACTGCACACGTTGTTTTCCGCCAAAACTATTGGTAAGATGAAGTTTCCCATTGAAAGAAACAACATGCCCTTCTTCAGAAGCAGCAAGCGTCTTGCTTAAATTCCCGCCAACACGCATCACCCACTGATCAAGTTTTCCCATTTCGATATCAAATCCATCGATATCAGAGGCCTTATCAAATCGTATATTTTGATAAATGACCTGAACTTGCGTATCAAAAATAAGCCCCTTATGTCCTGTCATAAATGACTTACCGGCAGCCAATGAAGCACTCAAAGGTGTCCCCTTCAATGCTGTTGTTTTGCCTCTTGCTTGTGTCAGAACATCCCCTTTAAATAACCCGTAGGAAAAAAGTCCATCGATATAAAAGCCTGCATCATGCCGCATATTGCCATATGCTGTAACAGACCATTTATCAAATGTACTTTTTTTGCTTTCTTCAACATCTTGAGGCTGTAGAGAAATTTTCCCATAGTTCCCCATTATTCCAAAGCTCAAAGTGTGATATGTATCCTCAATCGCATTGAGCAATATACTTGCCTCTATAGCGTTATAATTCAAATTTCCGCCATAACCATATTCAAACGCAGACAGATCAGAAACATAACGATAACTTCCACCATAGCCTTGCGCAAAAAATGCAGGATTTTTACCATTTTCTCCCAAAACCCCAGCAGTGGTACGCAATGTCTCCAAAAGTTTGTTGTGATTATTCATATCCATCAAACCAACCTGAAACAAAGCATTAGGCATCGATAGATAGGTTGAAACTTGTGGAACAACAGCTTTAACGCCCTCTTCAAGATAATGAGCAGAAGCATCATGACCGGCAACAACATTATTATGATGCGGATGAGTGTTTAAAGAACGAGACACGCGAGAACGAGGAACAATTCTCTCCACTTGAAGATGACGCTTTTGAGAAGAACGCTGAACATATTCAGCTTCAAGCCGGTAATCCCAAAAATCGCTATTATGCTTTACCGCTGTTCCTTTAGCTAATGTATTTTCCTCTTTTGCGTGTTCATGAGAAGAATTTGGACCATAAGCACGCAGACTATATCGATAAGGCGCTCCTCTTAAAGCAACATAATCTGTTGCCAGTTTAAAGGAATCCTCCGCAGCCTTTCCATAAACCTGAATAATTGAAGTACCATGGCGATCTCCTTTCTTAACCTTTAGCGTCTTTTCTTTCCCTAGAGACATTGAAGGATTTATAATATACACCTTGGTTTTTCCGTAAACATCACCATAGATCACAAGTGTATCAGCTTTCACATTTTTGCTTGTACCATTGGCAGCAAGATGTGCATTAACATATAAGCGTGCATCCCCTCCCGCAATATAAGCATAGTCACTGGATCGATCCTCTAGGCTTCCTACATGAAGACTCTGATAATAACCGTTTTGAGGTTTATTAAATAAAATAGAACTATTAATAAGCCTTACAAATGAAACAGACGAATCTGCAAAATACGGACCTTTCCCATTCTTCTTAAGCGCACTTTTACTTGCTTTTACAGTCCATTTTGATTGATTGAACAACTCAACACTAGCATAAGAACCTTTCTCAACCTGTGCTCCCCCTGAAAGAAAAGATGCATAGGCATCAAGCACAACAAATGAATTATTCTTAACATCTAATAACCGATCGGCAAAGATACGAGAACCTTCTGATGCTGTAATGTAAGGATATCTCCTCGCATCATCACTATAAATAGCTGTACCATCGGGAACATGAAGAGCTGTTTTTTTAAATCGAACTTCACCTAAACTCGTAAGAAGCTCTCCTTCTTGATATTCATTTTGCGAAGGGCTTCCCCTAAAATGCAAACCATGAGCTCCATCTCCCTTAAGAATGATCTTTGAGTTTTCCATAGAAACCAAAGACATAGCATTATCCTGCAACTCAAGTGATCTTTCCTTAAAAATCGGATCTGCACTCTCAATCGCTATACCATGAACATCTGTAACATGAACTTCACCATCATCAACGAAGAGAAAACCGCCCTGCTTCACGCCAAATACTGATTGAGATATCTTACTACTTTTTTCCTTTTCACCATTTCCCTTAACAGAAACTTTCTTAAAAGAACTTTTCTCATCTTTTGATACAACCACGGCTGATGTAATCTTCTCAGATTTATTAAATTCCAAAGCCCCACTAATTCCTGAAACGCCTTTTTCCACTTTACCTTTTTTTAGCTCAATATTATTGGATTGGGATATAGCAACAACATTAAAACTTGTATCCAATCCTTTCACATATTCTTGTTCTTGGTCGCTTCTTTCAACAGTCTTAGCGGCATCAACAGCATCACACGAATACGATTTAAAAAGGGAATTACATGAGGGTTTATAATCTTCTGCACTCACATCTATATTGTGCGCAAAGAAAAAAATAGAGGTCGTAAAAGAACATACACACACATGGCGCTTTAATACTTTAATCATAATTTACTTTAAACTTTCTTTATTTTATCTTCATCAAAAACCGAAAAAATACATCTGGATCATTTACAGGTTATTGTTACTATGTGTCGTCCACATAATTCGTTTTGTATTATATGTAAAGTTAAAAATCGTAAAAATAACACAATAAAATCACGTTTTGTGCTTATTGTTTTTTACAAAAGATATATTAAAGGAAAAGTACAATTAAAAATGATAGCTTAAACCACCAGAAAAATGTGTTCCGGAAAAACCAGCCTTCGTAAATTTGTGCTGATAAATGAGATCATTATAAAGAGAAAGTTTTGATGAGAGACGGGCATTAAACCCAACCCCTGCTTCTAAAGAAGAACCAAAAGAACCAAGCTGGAAAGCATCTTTAAAATACACAAATTGTTTATCATCAAAATTACGAATGAAATGAAGTTTGCCATAAAACGAAAGGACATGTGCCTCTTTAGTCAATGTCAGTGTTTTGGTTAAATGTCCCCCAATACGCACCTCCCAATGATCTGGTCTTTGCATATCAATATTAAAATTATCAATATCACGAGTCTTATGAAACTGGAGATTTTGATAAACAAATTGAAACTGAGGTTCAAAAATAAAATATCGACGACCTATCGTAAATGTTTTACCAGCAATTAAGGAAACACTCAGGGGCTTACCTCTCAATGCAGCCGTCTTACCTCGCTCAAGTGTGAGAACATTTCCATTAAACAAACCATAAGAGACGAGACCATCCATATAAAAACCCGTATCATGCTGCATGCTCCCATATGCTGTGATTGTCCATTTATCAAATGTACTTTCTTGACTTTGTTTAACCTCCCAAGGCAGCAAAGAAAGCTTGCCATAATTTCCTATAATTCCAAAGGATGTTGCACTGTACGCATTTTCGATTTTCTTGAGTAGAATACCTGCTTCTAGTGCATTATAATCAAGGTCGCTTCCATATCTATATTCAAGTGCAGACAAATTTGAAGTATAACGGTGATGTCCACCGTAACCGCGCAAAAACAAAGTGGGATTTTCGCTCACTTTCAACAACCGCCTAGAAAAAGTTCGCAGTGTTTGCAACTGCTTATTTTGATTACTGATATCCACCAATCCAGCATGAAATAAGGTATTTGGCACAAGAATATAAGTCAAAACCTGTGGAACAACAGCTCTCATATTTTGTTCAAAATGAGAAGAAAGCTTAAAAACAGGTGGTATAACAGAGGATGGAACAGAGGGTGAAACAGATGAACCTGATGCGGGAGGGACAAAAACAACAGAACTAGTCGGTGAAACAGAGGACGGTACAGGTGAATCTGATGCGGGAGGGACAAAAACAACAGAACTAGTCGGTGAAACAGGGGACGGTACAGGTGAACCTGATGCGGGAGGGATAAAAACAACAGAACTAGTCGGTGAAACAGGGGACTGTACAGGTGAACCTGATGTAGGCACAACAGGATGAGCTTCAGCAATAACGGGAATAACAGGTGCAAGAGAAGGAGGAGGATGATTTTGAGCATCCAGCACAAAAGCACCAGATGTATCAGGTGTAGTCATAAGATGGGAATCCCTCTCCAGAGAATCTACAGGAGAAGAAAGACTTGGCTCCTGAGTTTTTTTCTGAGAATGAGAATCGATAGCATCAACCTCACTTCCAGTAAGACTAGGATGAATTTTAGGAAAAGAAGGAACCCCATCAGAAGCAGGAGGCACAATTTCAGTGGAATCAAGAGAGGGATAATCAACAAATTTACTTTCGAGGCGGAAATCCCAAAATGTTCCAGTATTTTTAAGCACTCTTTGATTGAAATCTGCCGTTCCTACAGCAGAGCTTGGACCATAACTCTTAAGATGATACTGATAGGGAGAGGCTTCAAGTGCCACATACCCCCCCTTTAACTGAAAAGAATCTTCAGCAGCTTGTCCATAAACCTGAATAATGGAAATCCCCTGATCATTACCGCCATCTCCCGTCGATGCCCCTGGGCTTCCAGGAACCTTATACACATGAACTGTCGTTTGTCCTTCAAGATCACCATTGATTAAAAGCCGGTCAGTTTTTTGCTTTTCAAGCTCTCCTCCTTGATCCAAATATGCATTAAGATAAAGATTCACATCACCGTGCGCTTTATAGACAGTCCCTGATCCTTTTCCGATGAGAAGTGTCTGATAACCATTTGTTGTTTTAGATTTTAATTCTTCAAAAATAAGAGAACTATCCGTAAGATTAACCGATGAAATAGAAGAATAATCTTTTAACCTAGAACCAGAAGCATCAGAATTTTGCAATTTGTCATATTTTGGTCGCGATAAAATCCACTTTGAACCGTTTTTTAACTCTACCGTGGCTGTAGAACTTTCATCAACATATGCGCTTCCTACAAGGGTAGAAGCATCAGCCTCAATCTTTACATTGGAACGTTCAACAGCATTCAGGAGTGAATCACCAGAAACTGTTGAATTTTGTAAGAGTTTAACAGAGCTTTCGAATTGGCGGCTATAAATAGCTGTACTTTCTGGAGCCATAAAAGTTGTCTGAGTCAACTGAACCGCCCCTTTTCCTGGTATAATTGTTTTTTTATCATTTAAGACAGCTTCCCAAAAAAAGCGCATGCCATTAAATGCATTCCCTCTCACAAAAATATTGGAATGTTTAACATGAGCAGCATTATGATTATTCCCCTGCAAGACAATGCCATGAGCATTGTTAACATTAACGTTTCCCTTCTGAAAATTAATCATACCTTTCCCCTGAAGCATACTAAAAGCAGAACCTTCACGATGATTATCTGTATTTTTCGCCGGTTTCCCTTTTCCGGTAATAAAAACACCCTCTAAATTAATTTCTCCATCGCCTCCTGTTTGAACGCCAATACCACTGGCAAAATCAATTTTTCCTCCTTTCATCTCAATTTTTGCACCATTATGACTCAAAAGACCGATCGCATCAGTAGATGCCTCAATCTCTGTCTTGGTCAAAGAAACAAATGACCCTTTACCAGCAACACTGATCCCCATTCTGGTTGCTTTAATCACCCCATCCTGCATTTCAAAAGCTCCCTCATCATTAATATCGGCCCCTATCGACACATCATTTAACATGGAATCAAATAGAGCAACGCCTCCCCCTTTTGAGGCTTTTACAGCTGTTGTCCAAGCACCTTTTTCTGAATACCCATTTGCATTCGAAACACCGTTAATGATTATCGCCGTTCCCTCAATAACTGTATTTTCCCCTGATGCCTCTAGAGCTGCATCAGAACTTTCACCCTTAAGTTGATAAGTTTTCTTGGAAATTTCATGCGTTTGACCATCATTACAGCGATAGAATGAAGCACTTTCATGACATGAATATTGTTTCTTTTCAGAAGGAATTTCACCGGCATCAGCATTGTGTGCAAAGAAAAAAATAACCGTTGTAAAACGATATAAAGAGAGATAATTTTTAAGCATAATTTTTTACAAACTTTCTTCCCCTTCTCTAAAAACAAAAAAACACGCGTTCTGTTTAATAACTTTAGTTACGCGCGCGTAAAATACGTTTCGTATTTTATACATCGCCTATATGTTTCATGTAAAGCCAGAATCTAAAATATCACAATTTAAAGTTGCGCTATTTGTGAATTACCCGTAAAATATAGATAACAAAAACCCGCCCCACCCCAAAGGAAGTAATCTCAAAAGAATTTATCAATTGTCCCTAAAGAAAGAAAAACAGCATAAAAAGCAAAAACGTGCAAACCAAGAAGCTTTTATCCATTTCTAACAAAACAAACCCGCTCATGAAAAAATATTCTTTAAAAAAGCTTATTTTCAAAGATGCACATAAAACAATAAAAAGCCACAAGCTATGCCTGTGGCTTTTTTAAAACAACTTCCCCCAAAGGCGATCATCCTAAAAACGATAGCGTAAACCACCAGAAATACTAATTCCAGAAAAACCACCTTTGCTCAATTTATGCTGATAAACCAAATCACCATGAAGCGCGAAATTTTGAGACAAGCGAGCATTAAGACCTAATCCCGCCTCTAGAGAAGAACCAAAAGCTCCTAACTGGAAAGAATCTTTAAAGCGCACAGATCTTTCCTTACCAAAATCATGGGCAAAATGTATCTTACCATAGAAAGAAACGTCACGATCCTTTTCGGGTGCAGCAAGATTCTTCGTCAGACGACCACCAATACGCACCATCCATTGACCAAGTTTATCCATCTCAATGTTAAAATTATCAATATCACGAGACTCATTAAATTGAAGATGTTGATAAACAACCTGAGCCTGTGGATCAAAAACAACGCCTTCATATCCTGTAGCAATTGTCTGACCACTCATCAATGAAACACTTAAAGGATTCCCCTTCAATGTCGCTGTCTTCCCTCGTGCAAGAGTGAGAACATCCCCCTTAAACAGACCATAGGATAAAAGTCCATCGACATAGAATCCTGCATCATTCTGCATACTACCATAGACTGTAGCAGTCCATTTATCAAATGTACTTTTTTGGCTTTGTTTAACATCCAAAGGTTGCAGAGAAAGCTTTCCATAAGACCCCATCACCCCAAAGGATATAACACTGTCAACATTTTCAATTTTTTGTAGCAAGACACCAGCCTCGATAGCATAGTACCCTAACTCCCCTCCATAACCATATTCAAGCGCAGATAAATCTGAAGCATAACGATAACTCCCACCATAACCACGCAAAAACGAAGCAGGATTTTCATGAATTTCCAACATTTCATTAGGACGAGTCCGCAGTATTTCCAACTGCTTGTTTTGATTGCTGATATCTATCAAACCAGCGTGGAGTAAACTATTCGGCAAAAGCAGATAAGTTGGGACCTGAGGTACAACAACCTTAACGCCTTGCCTAGAATGACGCTCACCACCTAAACCAAGTTTAGAACTCTGAGTTAATCTATGAGTTAATCTAAATGTAGTATCAGAATCAATAAATCCATTTTCGAGGCGGAAATCCCAAAAATCTCCTTCCCCTTCGACTAATCTTTGAGACGCACTCGCTCTTCCTAATTCAGAGTTTGGACCATAAGCATGGAGCCTATATTGATAAGGTAAACCGTCCAATGCAACGTAATCACCATCCAGCACGAAAGAATCTTTCTCTGCTGTTCCAGAAACCTGAATAATTGAGATACCTTTGTCATTTCCATAATGCCCCGTACCACCTCCTGGACTTCCTGAAACACCATGCACATGTATTATCGTTTTTCCTTCAATATCACCATGGAATAAAAGACGATCCGTTTTTTGATTCTGAAGAGCCCCCCCCTTATTCAAATAGGTGTTGAGATAAAGATGTGCATTACCTTGTGCTTTATAAACTTCACCTGTTCCTCTCCCAACACGAAGTGTTTGATAGCCATCAACTATGTCAGCTTCTGGTTGTTCAAAAATAATAGAACTATCAATAAGATGTATTAATGAAATTGATGAAACACCTATAGAACTAGAAACTTGTAAATTTTTATTTTTCGGCCGTGATAAAATCCATTTTGAATCACCTCTCAACCGAAATTCAGCAGAAGAACTTTCATCAACATGTGTCCCCCCTACAAGTGTAGAAGCATCCACTGAAACCTTCACAAAAGAGCCATCCTCAACCTTCAGTAATAAATCTCCAGAAAGTTTGGAATTATCCAACAGCCTAACAACACCACCAGATCCTCTGCTATAAATAGCTGCACTATTTGGAACTGTAAAAGAGGTTCTTGTCAAGTCAACAATCCCTCGTACGGGTAAGTTCGTTTTTGGAAGACTTCCGAACATCTCTTTCTCACCCGCAAAAATATAAAAAGAATAGGGATACTCGTGATCTTTCATTTCCTCATTTCTGTCTCCTAGTCCCTCCCAAAAACGCAACCCATAAGACGTATTACTTTCTACCAAAACCGTAGAATCCACGATAGTTATAAACCTACCCTTCCCATCGATATTATTCCCATGCATTGAAAAACCATGAGCATTGGCTAGATTAACTTTACCTTTCTCAAAATGGATACTCCCACTAGACGCATGAAAAGCTGAATTTTCATTATGGTCATCTATACTCATCCCCTGACTACCTTGTTCGGTAATAGAACTACTCTTTAAAGCGACCTGTCCCCAATTTCTTACTTCAACTCCGATACCCTTTGTAAAGTTAATCTCTCCTCTTTCTATAATCACTTGTCCATGTTCACTCGCCACGACCCCATACTTCCAAAAACTTTCTTTTGAAATAACAGCACTTGAAACATCCTTAACAGTTATATTTTCCCCTAAGAGAAACGTGTTTCTTCCAGACGCTTGTATAGCAACAGTTTCATTCGTATTTTTATCAGTTTTTTGATAATTTTTATTGTAAAAGTAGTGGCTTTTACCATCATTACACCGATAAAATTCACTATTCATACTACATGAAAATTGATCCTGATTATTTTGTGTCTTACCATTAACGCCAGAACGATCTTGTACCCCAGTATTAACAACAGCACCATCTTGAACCGTAGCATCAACATTGTGTGCAAAAAAAAGAAATGCTGTTGTAAAAGTACATAAGGAGAAACGATTTTTAAATAGATTGACCATAATTACACCATAATTTTGCCCATAAAAGTAACATGTAATGTATCAAAAAAACTTAACAAAGAGAAAAAGTTAATACGTTTTGGATTAACTGCGTGGGCCTTATTAATGTTTTTTGTGTTTTATGTAAATATGGAATTTAAAAGTTACTAAAAAATACAGTCTAAATTTGTTATTTTTATAAGGAATTTGCAAAATATAACTGAAAAATGAGAGAAAAATCATCTTTAAAGTTGTTATTTAAAAGCAGCTTTAAGAGATTTTCGTACATTAAGAATAGCTATTTTAACTGTTGTTTAATAAATATCCAAAGCGTGTATAATTAATATTCGGGATAAATATTATATTGACACAATGGGCACTCGTAAGCAGATGAAACTGAATATATGCCAAAATTGGGAAGCAAAGCTATCACATACAGCTGTTTTTAGGCAGTCTTTATGGAAATACGAACTAATTTAGAAAGAGGAGGAAAGTGTAAAATTAAAATCTGTTCTAAATTTTTACCATCTCTTTTCAACATTTAAAAATATTTAGAGCCGTATCTAAAAGGTAAAAATGACATATAATTTTATCTTTTTATTTATCACATTCTTTAAAGAAAACGTACTTTCAAAAAATAATACGTTATTTATGTTTCTAATCCACCAATTTTCTCAGGTATATCTCTTGTGTCTTCCCTCCCCCCATTTTCAACGGCAGCAGATATAATTTGACCTCTTCCTCATACCTCAAAGTATGGAGACTCCTACCGGTCACCGGACTGTCAACAATCCAGCTTCCCTCGTCGGGTTCCACCTGCTGACCACTCATGCAAGTTCACTTCATAGGCGCAACAGACAAGCCCTGCCCTGAATACTGATCACAATATCTAAAACACTCAATATGTAAAGATTTTCATGCCTTATATCACCACTCTAAACAACGGTGTTTTATGGCATAATAGAATAAAGTTCAGGATACAAGTCCATCACGTTTAGATAACATAGAGCGGCATTCTTTTTGCCAACTTTAAAATATTGTATATCACCCCCTTCTTAATACAATTCACAAAAATCTATGAACTCTTTTCTTCAACAATTTTTTATCCACCTGCCAATCCACCTTGTGATATGCAAACGAATGCTTTTTATATATTCATTACAAGCACAATATTGGGAGGATTCTCATTAAAAATATCTTTATCAATCAGTTCCTTATAAATAATATAAAAATCATTATAAACTACATATTTTACAACAATAACTGAAAAACGCATTAAATTTCTCAAGAAAAACAAAAAAATCCAACCAGAAAGCATCTTAAAGATATGCAAAGTCACTCTCTGTAAAAATGCTATAACAACAAAACGAATAAAGAACGAGAAAAAGCCACAAGTATACTTGTGGCTTTTTCAAAGATTTAGCAAAAATAGAAACAACGCTAGAAATGATAACGCAATCCACCAGAAAAACTCGTCCCAGAAAAACCAGCTTTCGTTAGCTTGTGCTGATAAACCAAATCACCGTGAAGCGCAAATTTTTGAGACAATTGGGCATTAAAACCTAATCCTGTTTCTAATGAAGAACCAAAAGCGCCTAACTCAAAAGCATCTTTAAAATGCACAAATTGCTTTGCTGCAAAACCATGCGCAAGATTAAGCTTGCCATAGACAGAAACAACTCGAGCCTCATCCGTTGCAACCAACCTCTTTGTTAAACGCCCTCCAACACGTGCTGTCCACTGATGAAGCTTTCCTAAATCAATATCAAAGCCGTCCACATCATGTGCCTTATTAAATTGAAGATATTGATAAACAACCTGAACTTGGGGATCAAAAACAAAACCATCATCCCCTACCATAAATGTTTTACCAGCAGTCAATGAAGCACTTAAAGGATTTCCCTTTAATGTTGCCGTCTTACCCCGTGCAGTTGTCAGAACATCACCCTTAAACAAACCATAAGACACAAGACCATCAACATAAAAACCCGCATCATGTTGCATCCCACCGTACGCCGCAACTGACCATTTATCAAATGTACTTTTTTGACTCTGTTCAACCTTCAAAGGTTGCAAAGAAAATTTCTCGTAAGACCCGATAATTCCAAAAGAAGTGCTCCCATACATATTTTCAATTGCTTTTAGTAAAACACCTGCCTCTAGTGCATTATAATCAAACTCGCCGCCATAACCATATTCAAGCGCGGAAAGATTTGAAGTATAACGATGACTGCCGCCATAACCGCTTACAAAAAAGAGAGGATTTTCACGATTTTCTAATAAGTTCCCAGAAGCAATTCGCAAAGCTTCTAGCCGCTTATTTTGATTGCTAACATTCATCAAGCCAACATGAAATAAGGCATTGGGTAAAATGAGATACGTCGGAACCTGCGGAACAACGGCCTTAACGCCCGGCTTAGGACGAGGATGAGGCTCCGGAGCTGGTCCTGGAGGAGGTGTCGGACGAGGGTCTGGTTTAGGTTGAACATCAGAATCTATCGATCGACTTTCAAGACGGAAATCCCAAAAATCTCCGCTCCCTTCCACTAATCTTTGATCCGTGCTTGCTTTTCCCAAATTAGACCCTGGACCATAACCATAAAGCCTATATTGATAAGGTAATCCCTCTAATGCTACATAACCACCTTCCAACTGAAAAGAATCTTGCTTTGCTTCTCCAGAAACTTGAATGATTGAAAGACCTTGATCATTCCCTCCCCTTCCCGTGTATCCTCCTGGACTTCCTGCAACACCATGCACATGGAGCATTGTTTTTCCCGAAACATCACCATGGATTAAAACACGATCCGTCTTTTGATGATCAAGAGCACCACCACTATTCAGATAGCTATTAAGGGAAATAGAGGCACCGTCCCGTGCTCTATAGACTTCACCCTTTCCCTTGCCAATACGAAGGGTTTGATAATCATCAGCAGAAGAAGATTCATGTCTTTTAAAATTAAGAGAGCTCTCACCCATAAGACTAACGAGTGAAATAGAAGAATCATGTGCAGCCTCATGTTGATCTTTTTGCAACGGTTGTGGTAAAATCCATGTAGAATGACCTCCCAAATAAAGTTCAGCATTAGAATCTTTATCAACGTATGTGCGACCTTCAAGAGTAGAAGCATCAGCCAAAACTGTTATAGAAGCACCTTCCTCAGCTCTTAATAAAAAATTCCCTGAACGAAGAGTGCTTTTCATCAAACTTACCGCACCAGAAATAACGTTTTTACCATAAAGAGCCGTATCGTCTAAAACAGAAAACTCTGTTGTATCCAAATTAACAACTTCTAATCGTGGTGGAGCTTTTTCTTCCTCTGATGAAATCTCTTCTTTTTTATCCCCACCTTCATTCCATGGTTTCTTTCCCCGAAAATAGATACCATAAGATCCCTTACCCTTTACGGTAATAGAAGAGGATTTCATATTAACTTCAGTCACAGGAATTTTTGAATCAGAATCCTCATTTGATAAATCTTTAACTTCCTGCAAAGGAATAGAATCGACTGTATTTTCTAATAATATGCCATGGACATCCATAGCACGAATAGTAGTACCTTTTAAATTAACACTCCCCTCTAAATCCGTACGCAAAACCGCATGATTATCCGAATTTTTTTCTTTACCCTTCCCAGTAATTTTAACATTCTCGAGATTTACTTTTCCACCTAATATCGAAGAAATCCCATGGCTGTTCATAAAATCAACCGATCCACCTGACATCCAAACTTCTGAATGATCATAACTTAAAAGGCTTGCGTTCCCATTAGCGGTCTTAATTTCTGTATCTTCCAAAAGAACAAACGATTTCTCTGTTGCGTCAACACCTTCATGACTCTCCTTAATCTTTCCATTTTTTACCTCAATCACTCCATTACTTGCACGAAGGCCTATAACTGTATTTTTGATAATCGGATCTTCTAAAACAATCTTACCGTTGTCTAATACATGCACCCCCATTAGAAAAGTTTTATCAGCAAGTTGACTACTAACCGTTACATCCTTCCCACTAACCCTTGTGCCTATTCCTTTCACCATTATAGCAGTAGGATCACTAGGATAGTTGGAAACGTTCTCATTTGTAATCCTATAAGATTTATTATCAATTTTAGACTCCCCGCAATTATCGCATACATAATATAATCCACTATAGTAATAAAACGCAGGCTTCACACCTCTTTCATCAGAGTCCTCATCTTTAGCAGAGTTATCTACATTATCCTTATGGTTGTTCTCTCCAACCTCACCACTAAGCTTACGATAATCATTTCCCCCACGAATACCCTCATCGTTATTGCCAATACCAAAATGATGAGTAGGATAACCCTTCCCCCCACTCTCTCCCTTAAGAGGAAGCTTATGCTTATTACTCCCACTAAGATGAGGAGAAGAATTAGCAGAGACAACTGGGATAACCTTTATAACATAAGGTTTACTATCCTTCCCCTCTGTAGCCGCATAAACTTCTCTTCCATTTTGGAACAAAGAGAGGATAGCTGTTGTACAAGCACATAAACATACATGATTTCTAAAAACTTTAATCATAGTTCCCTCGAAACTTTTCTACCCCTCTCATTAAAAACAAAAGCACTTACAAAACACCCCTTTCTGCCCCTCAAAATATGAAAGGCGTAACAAAAGGACATGCCTCATGCTCATTTGAACCGTGCAATGAATTATCCCAATAAACCTGGCAGAAGCTCTACGCGCAAAACCATCTATAAGAGAATAATGACAATACACAATTTATAAGTGTATAATGCATTCTGTATTTCGTGTAAAGAAAAAATAAAACCAGTACGTGTAATTAATTAAAAAACACAATCTAGCCTTGTGAACTTTAAAAATTAATCCACAAAGAGATGAATGAAAAAATAATTTAAATCCGTGAAAAATAAGCTCTCAAAAACGAGCTTTAGAAAGCATCAATATGGTACCTTAATGAAGTATTGTTTATTGCCTCACGCTTTTGTTTGTCACACTCTTTAATGGAGTCACGTCCCTCACGCAAAACAGAAAACCATTGCTTTGCATATTCATATACTTGTTTTTAAGAGATATGTCTCAACGCTTCCAAGCCCATTTCACGACAGCGCCCGTAAATGGTATAACGATAAAACCATTGAGCCGCCCCATCTTTATGCTTATGAAGAAGCACGCCGACACCATCACATACTTTGCCAGCTCGTGGGTTTTACGACAACCATTAACCTTTGAAACAGTGCATTATAGGCACTTTTAGTCTTTTCTTATACACAATTTATATCCACATGTTAATTTCGCTTGTAACGTGCAAACGAATGGTTTTGATTCATTCAACATAAAGAGATTTGAAATAAGAGAATCTTACGGTATTCAAGACTCTCATTCAACATGCAAAATAAATTAAATTATCTATATAAATAAATACATTACCTAAAAATACAATGTAACGCATAGCATACTCTCTGCACTCTTTAAAAGTCTATACAAGTAAGTCGCTCTATCGCATCATCAACAGCAAAAATTTTATGAAAATTCACTTTAGCGTAGAAAAACGCTCTCATGCGTAAAACAAACTATGTCTTTTTTTGTTCACATTAAGAAGACGAGAAGCTTTTAAGAACAACACAAGTTGTTATAAAGAAAAAAGGCAGCACATTGTGCTGCCTTTTCTAAAAAGTACATACTGTACCTTACATTAAAATTGATAACGTACTCCTCCGGAAAAACTTGCTCCCGAAAAACCAGCCTTATTAAGCTTATGTTGATAGAGAATATCAGCATGCAGAGAGAACTGTGGCAACAATTTGGCGTTAAAACCTAATCCAGCCTCTAGAGAAGAACCAAAAGCTCCTAACTTGAAAGCATCATTGAAATGCACAGACTGTTTTTCTCCAAAACCATGGGCAAGATAAAGCTTACCGTAGAAAGCAACAGCATCCACTCCTTCAGAACCTGTAGCAGCCTTGGTTAAGCGTCCACCAACACGTGCCACCCACTGATCAAGTTTACCCATTTCAATATCAAAATTGTCAATATCACGGGCCTTATTAAACTGAAGATGTTGATAAACAACCTGAACCTGTGGATCAAAGACAAAGTCCTTATATCCTGTAGCAATTGTCTGACCACCCGATAAGGAAACACTCAAAGGATTACCTTTCAATGTCGCTGTCTTCCCCCTTGCAAGGGTAAGAACATCACCTTTGAACAGACCATAGGATAAAAGACCATCGACATAGAAGCCAGCATCATGCTGCATGCTCCCATAGACTGTAGCTGTCCATTTATCAAATGCACTCTTCTGACTTTGGTCAACATCCAAAGGTTGCAGAGAAAGTTTTCCATAAGTCCCCATAGCACCAAAGGACATAGCAGTATCAGCATTTTCAATAGTTTGCAGCAAAACACCTGCCTCTATACCATTGTAACTAAGATCACCTGCGTAACCATATTCAAGTGCAGAAAGATCTGAAGCATAACGGTAACTTCCACCATAACCGCGCAAGTATAAAGCAGGATTCTCACGAACATCGACCATTCCATTAGAAGTTGTCCGTAATGTCTCCAACTGCTTGTTTTGATTACTGATATCCATCAAACCAGCGTGGAATACGCTATTAGGCAAGACAAGATAAGTCGGCACTTGTGGCACAACAGACCTGACAAATTGTTCAGGAAGTCCAGCAAATCCCACAGACTTCACATACTGATTTTCTAAACGGAAGTTCCAAAACTTGCCACCATCCTTAACAAATTTCTGCTGAACATGATCCTGTTTCGAAGTCGCTTCTGGAGCATAAGCACGGAGAGTATATTTGTAAGGTGAGTTGATAAGTGCAACATAATCGCCATCAAGTTGGAAAGAATCTTTCTTTGCTTGACCATAGACCTGAATAATTGAAACACTGTGGGCAATCTTAGCATTCGCCTGACCATTTCCTACATTGCCTGCATCACCTCGTACATGTATTTTTGTTTTTCCAGAAACATCACCATGAATAACAAGTCGATCAGTGACTTGTTGATCGCTTGGATCATGAGGATTTAAACGAGCATTGAGATGAATTAAAACATTCCCCTGCGCCTCATAAACTCTGCCTGTCCCATTTCCAATATGGAGAGTCTGATATTGTCCTTGAGTTTTCGAAGCTCTAAAATCAATAACACTATTTACAAGACTCACAGCAGAAACACATGAATCTACGCATCCTGAATCTAGAACATCCAAGTTCCTCTGTGCACTTCTTTTTAGAATCCACACTGAACTATTGACCAAATCTAATTTTGCATAAGAACTTTTATCAACGCGAACATCACCTGTAACAATAGAATTATTAAGCGAAACCGATATATTCGAATCATTCTCGGCTTTCAATAAGAAGTCACCCGCAAGAGTTGTTTTATTTTCTAATGAAACACGACCACCAGAATGGTTACCATAGATCGCTATACCATTTGCAACCTCAAAATCAGTTTTTTTCAATGAAATTGCCCCTGTTACGCCTATAGGTGTTTTCTCCTGTGTGGATACAGCGCTCCGTTTAACAACACTTGCCTTCTCAGTTGCTAAATCCTTACCTCGAGTTTGTTTACTTCCTTCTTTCTGTGTTACTCCATCAAAGTATATACCATAGGTTCCATTACCTTCCACTTTAACAGTAGAAGACTCGATATTTGCGTGATTCATAGCAGGACGAACATCAGAGGCTCTCTTTTTCCTAGGAGAATCCGCCTCATTCCCACTACCATTCACAACCCACAAAGCATGAGCATCAGTCACAACGCTTCCATTCTTAAAATCAACAGAACCATTATCAGCTAACAGAAAAGCTGCACGCTCTAAATTTCCTACGGAATCTGACTTATCCTGCGCTTTTTTCGCAGTAATGCTCACTTTGTCCAACTTAATGCTGCCCTTAGATTCTGATCTCACTGCCACGCCTCTTTCGATAGCAATACTTCCAGAATCCATAGTTATCTCACCAGCCTTACTTGCCAGACCAGCGGCAGCAAAATCCCCCGTCACGTTAATTTTCGTACCCTTTAAATTAACAGATGATCCAGAACCTGCCAAAGCACCTACATACTGAGCATTGACCGTTCCATCATTCATCTTAACCTTTCCGCCACTTTTAGCTTCAAGCCCAATTACAGAAGATTGAATTGTTGAATTTTTTTCCAAAACAACCTCTGCTTTTTCTTCTGCAAGCACAGCACTCACAAGCTCAGATTGTGCCAAATCAATACCATTCTTCAAATTAGAAGAATCCAGACCACTAATGACAACAGCCTCTAACTTAATAATCGTATTTTCATTTTTTGCATGCATAGAATGCTGAGTTTTACCACTTGCCTTCAGTGTAAGATCTTTCATTGTATATAATTTGCCATCACTGCACGAATAAGCAACTTGTGATTTCTCCCCACCACTATTTTGTGTAGCATCACCACACTGAAAAGAAACACCTTCCTGAACCACACTATAAACAAGCGCAGAAGGAGTTTCCAGAGTTCCCCCTAAAGAATCTACAGACTGGATAGAGGAAGCAACCTCAGGGCTTTTAGTAGAAGAAGAAGGTGTATTTACAGATTCAGTAGATGGAGATTTCTCAGACATCGTTAAAATACGTCCTCGTCCTAAAGTTTTTGCCCCACCTTGCTTAGGCGAAGGCTCCTTTTGCTTAGACGCAGTAGAAGAAGCCTTAGATACTTCCACTTTCTTAGAAGCAGTATCAACTGTAGTACCTGTAGCAGAAGCAGAACTTTCTACACTCTGTTCTTCCCCACTTGAGCTAACAGGCTTCTCAGTAGGAACATCTAACGTAGAAGATGAAGTGCGTTCCACTGTAAATAGAGAATCTAAATCAGAACTGCCTGTATCAGACCTTGCAAGCGCAGAACTCCTCGAAGCAGAAGATGCTGGAGCAGAAGGCGTATCAGATCTTGCAAGTGCAGAATTCTCCAACGTAGGAGATGCAACAGATGCAGGAGTAGAAGGCGTAACAGCCTGAGTAAGTTCATCATCTTCTTCTACTATACCATACTCAGCATTATCTTCTTCTACTATACCATACTCAGCATTTTCATTTGAAGCTTGAAGAAGAACAATATTTAAATCTCCACCCTCTCTGTCTGTTGTCTGCAACTCATAGTCTCCGCCTTCAAATTCAAAACCTTCATAATCCTCAATACCATCAAGATAACTATAATCGTAACCCGCCATTTCCCCATTTTCATTTAAAATCACTGTAGCAGGAATAGAAAATACATCCCTTCCAGAAGCCTTCAAAAGCTTATCAACAAACTCAGGATCACCCGATATCGGATAATTTATATCATAACTCATATATTTTGCCAAAGCTCTGTCGAATGCAGAAGGATCGACATTATCATCTTCACCGCCTTGCTTGCCTTTATTCTGTATTTTACCTTCTAAACGGAAATCCCAAATCTGTTCATTCTTTGCCAACCGTGCATCAAAATACTCCATCCCTGGAGCAATAACTGGACCATAAGCACGAAGAACGTACTGATAAGGCGAGTCATCTAACGTAACATAACCATCTGCTAACGTAAAAGAATCTGTGTTGGCGTTTCCATAAACTTGGATAATTGAAATACTAGACTTACTATTCCTATGCTCTCCATCTGGATCCAGTGTTCTTCTCTGAGGTACTTGTCTGTCTACAACCTCATATAGATGCTTGTCATTCACATACACTTTAGTTTTTCCGTCAACATTACCATGAATCAAAAGCCTATCAGACGTTTGAACATTAAGAGGCGATGCACTTACATTTAAGTAAAGTTTAGAATCTCCAGAGGCTTTATAAACCGTCCCATTTCCATTTCCAATACGAAGGGTTCTATAACGACTGTTTAAACCGTTTACGCCATTGCTGAAAGGTATAAATCCAATAGAGCTATTTGTAAGAGTAATCGATGAAATACACGAATCTACACAATTAGCATTACCTTCTGGTGATTTCCAACCTGTATACACATTTCGTCCCAAATACCATCCTGCCCCCCCGCTTAGATAAAAATTGGCCTTAGAACTCTCATCAATGTCAGCCGACCCAAAAATTTTAGAATTATTAGCAAAAACTGATAGTGTAGAACCCAAACTAGCTTTCAATAATGCACGACTATTAATGCTAGAATTGTTATCTAAAACAACAATCCCTTCCGATTCTTCACCATAAATGCCTAAACCAGCTGATGCGGTGATTGAAGATTTGTTCAAATAAACCAAGTGCCTTACATTTCGTGCTTCCGGTAAAACTTCTACAATTTCATTGTTCCTCTCTTCTTGCTTTTCAATTTCTTCTTCACTTTCTTTTCCTCTGTCAAAGTATATACCATAAGACTCCCATCCGTCTACTATAACCGTTGCTTCACTCATATAAGCATCAAGTCTCCACGCACCCATCTTCCCCTTCTGATCTCCTAAAATCGAAGACAGAGTACCATCAACGTTGGCAAAAAACTGATTATCTGCTGGTTGACTATCACGCAGTAGATCGGCAAGATCATTAGGCGCCTCAGAAAAATTACTACGTGGATTATCATTAAAGAACCGATCGCGAATCCATATAAAAGCGGTATCATCACCCGAAAACTTTGATTTATTAAAGGCCATGAACCCATCCTGCAACAGAAAACCAACACTGTCAGGGCCTTCATGTTCATCTAAATCTTCTTCATCTACATCTTCATCGGAGCTTGAATCTGAAAAAACCGCAACTTGAGAGTCTGTTACAACAATAGCCCCCTTACTCTCTGCCATGAACCCTATCCCGCCCTCTTTCAAAGACACCTGCCCTTTACTCATGCTTACTCCAGAGTCAACACTTCTCACAACACTCTCTGTAACATCAAAAAGAGTATCCTTTAATGTAACAAACGATTGAGAAAAAGACATAACACCATGACGAACACGGGTCACACTCCCATCCTCCATGGAAATCTTCCCACCATTCTTACTTTCAAGTCCAACAACAAAATTCTTAATTCCTGAATTGGTTAAATTAACCCGTGACGACATCCCTACTACGACAGCACTTCCACCATCTAATTCAGAATTTACTCCAGAATTATTACTCAAGTCTATATCTTGCGCCATAACATAATCCATAATGCTGTCAAAAGGTACATCATTACGAATCCCTACCTGATTTAGATTCACTGTTGTCCCTTTCGTCCGCATATTAACACGAATCAGCTGTTGCGCGCCATTCTGCTGATCATCAAAAACAGTTATTTTTGGGCGCACCTCTACTGCATGACTATCAACTTTTGTTGCCTGAATACCACTATATTTTATGGTATGTTTTTCCCCATCCGCACAGAGAATCGGCGAATTCTCTAGATTATAACTCTTAGCATTACACGTATAAACCTGAACAGCGGCCGCATCTCCCTTCTTCGCCGCAACAGGAACAGGATTGTTTGCTACAGAAATATCTACACCTTGTAAAAAGAAGAAAGCACTTGTTGTCAGTGCATACAGACTTGTACGCTTTTTTAATACATTGATCATATGTCAAACTTTCTAAATAATGTTGCAAAAACACTAGAATTAAGTGAAAATGAGGTAAGTGAACAGTTTGTAACATATGTTAGTCAACTTTACAACATAGTGTTATTTATTGGCGCATCATTTTGTGCATAAAAATGCCTAAGTTCAGGTTTTTAAATGCGCAAACCCTTGTAATATCAGATAAAAGGATAAAATCATGATGATAAAACATATGAAATGGGTGACTTCTGTTTTACTGGTTGCTATTAGCTTTGCAACGGTTTTATGGACACAGACGGGTATTGCAAATACGAATACTCAAACAAATGTAACGATTAATCATGTTTCAGGCACAACTTCTGTTCCCGCTTCTCCACAAAAGGTTGTTGTGTTTGATCTTGCCTCGCTAGATAATATGAATCGCCTTGGTATCCAAGCAATTATCGGCCTTCCTGAAGGAAAAAAACCTTCCTATCTGCAACAATTTGACAATGCAAAATATGAAAAAATTGGAACCGTTTTTGAGCCAGATTATGAAAAAATTGCCACTCTTCGACCCGATTTGATTATTATTTCCTCCAGAACTCAAGCAAAATATAAAGACTTATCCAAAATAGCCCCAACAATTGATCTAACAGTAGAAAACGAAAATTCTCTTGAAGATATAAAACGAAATGTGTCTGTCCTTGGAAAAATTTTTGGTAAAACACAAGAAGCAGAAAAGGAAATTGCAAAAATCAATGAAGCTTTTGCTGAAGTCCGTAAAAATACCCAAGGAAAAGGCACTGGGCTCATACTCATGACCTCTGGTGGAAAAATCAGTGCTTTCGGACCAAAATCACGTTTCGATATTTTCCACTCCGCTTTTGGCATTGCCCCTGCAACCGATAAACTTACCGTGCAAAAACATGGACAACTCATTTCTCCTGAATTCATTCTCGAGACCAATCCTGATTGGTTGTTGGTGATTGATCGCGATGCAGCTATTGGACGCGAAGGACAATCGGCAGAACAACTGCTTAACAACGAGCTAGTGCACCGCACAACAGCAAGCAAACAAAATCAAATTATTTATTTGGACTCTTGGAGCTGGTATCGTGCAAATGGTGGTTTAACGGCACTCATTGAAACCGCTAAACAGATCAATGAAGCCTTTACAAAGAGCAAATAAGCGCACGAAAGAGCTTGCTTGCTATAGGAATAAAATTTAAAAGCAGAGGTTGTTTATAAAATAACCTTTGTTTTTTTATTAAGTTTTGTTAGAAAATGATTTAACGTGAAGAATTACTGGATAACCATAACACTTCTAGTCCTCCTGTCTATCCTCAGCATTTTTGTTGGTTATTCTGATGTCACACCTTCTGACCTTTTCGCAGCCGATCCCCATGCGTGGCTTATTTTTTGGCAAACGCGTCTTCCTCGTACCATTGCAATCCTTTTAGTAGGCGCAGCACTTGCACTTTCAGGTATGATTATGCAACTATTAACACGCAATCGCTTTGTCGAGCCATCAACCGCCGGAACCGTTGAATCTGCTTCCCTTGGCATTCTTTTTATTATGATTTTTTGTCCCTATATTCCTGTTTTAGGAAAAATGGTCGTTGCGACAATTTTTGCCATGGCAGGCACTTTACTTTTTATGTTTTTATTGCGACGCATTCCTCTAAAATCTGCTCTCATTGTACCCCTTACAGGGATTATGCTAAGCTATATTATTGGCTCTTTAACCAATGCCATTGCAGATTATGAAATGTTACTTCCTTCTCTTCAAGCTTACTTATTTGGCAGTTTTGCGATGGTTCTTGAAGGAAAATATGAGCTCTTATGGTTATCCCTTCCCCTTTGTATTCTTGCCTATTGTACGGCTGATCGCTTTACGGTTGCAAGTTTGGGAGAAGATTTAACCAATAACCTTGGATTGAATTATCGTGTTGTCATGTTTTTTGGTCTTTTTATTGTCGCCTCAATTACCGCTGTTGTCGTCTGTACCATTGGCCGTATCCCTTTTGTTGGATTGATTATTCCAAATATTGTTTCAAGTTTTATGGGAGATAATATGCGCTATACCGCTCCTTGGGTAGCCATCAGCGGCGCAGGATTGGTCTTGATTTGTGATCTTTTAGGACGAATCATTCAACCTTCTTTTGAAATTCCCATCAGCACCATGATGGGCGTGATCGGTAGTTTTATTTTTATAATACTCCTTTTACGCTGGAGAAAGCATCTTGGATAGAAAAAAAACAATATGTGTATTAACGACGCTTATCATCACGGCATGTACTGTCATTAGTCTTTACATGGCGTGGAATATCAATGTTTATACATGGACATTTCGCCTTACAAAACTTATCTCTCTGCTCCTTATTGCCTATGCAATAAGCGTTTCTACGGTTTTATTTCAAACAATTGTTAACAATCGTCTTCTTACCCCTTCACTTATGGGATTTGATCAGCTTTATATTTTAATAAAGACTATCCTGCTGTATTTTGTAGGCTCTCTTTCTTTGCCCTTTTTGAATGAAGAAGGACAGCTCATTCTCGAAGCCCTCATTCTCATTATCTTTTCAACAAGTCTTTTTCGCTGGCTCTTTTCAGGAAGCTTAAAAGGGCTTCACTTGACGCTTTTAATTGGTGTTGTTTTAGGCGGCTTTTTTTTCAGTTTACGCATGTTTATGCAATTGCAATTAAATCCAGACCAAATGATGAATTTAACGGACATCATGTTTGCAAATTTTAATAAATTCAATACGTCATTAATAAGCTTTGCCACAATCATTGTCTTCATTGTAAGTTTGATTGGATGGCGTTCACGTCATCTTCTTGATATTTTGGCTTTGGGACGTGAAAATGCTCTCAATCTTGGCGTTAATTACCACAAAAGTGCGACAGCTATCCTTATTTTTGTTTCCATTCTCGTATCAAGTTCCACCGCATTGGTAGGCCCCGTCACCTTTTTTGGACTGTTAGTTGCCAATCTTTCCTATGAACTTTCTCCTCAAACAAAACACAGTGTTGTTGTCCCTATTGCAATATTATTGGCTATTATTTGTCTGGTGGGTGGACAATTTATTTTAGAACAAATTTTTCATATGGCAGGACGTTTAAGTTTTATCATTGAGTTTTGTGGGGGAATTGTTTTCTTAATGTTACTGATGAAGGGAAAACTAAAATGATTGAGATCAATCATCTTTCCAAGGCTTACGGAGCACGATTGATTATCGATAATTTATGCCTTCATCTTCCCAAAGGGGGGATTATTTCTCTGATTGGCCCCAATGGTTCGGGAAAATCAACTCTTTTAATGCTCATAAGACGTCTTTTACCGCACCATCAAGGGACAATTAACATTGACGGCTTTGATATCGATAAAATGCCCCACGATATTTTGGCTCAAAAACTCTCAATTTTGCGTCAAGATAATCCTTTATCCTTCCGTTTAACCGTGTACGATTTAGTAAGTTTCGGACGCTATCCTTATTCAAAAGGCTGGTATACACATGAAGATAAACAATTTATCGACAGTGCACTACGATATCTGAACTTACAAGATTTACAAGACCGTTTTTTAGATGAGCTTTCTGGCGGTCAGCGTCAACGTGCTTTTATCGCCATGGTTCTCTGTCAAGATACCGATTATCTTCTTTTAGATGAACCATTAAACAATCTGGATATGAAACATGCCGTTTCCATGATGAAGCAGCTACGCCGTACAGCTGATGAACTGAAAAAAACCATTCTTATTGTTATGCACGATATTAATTTCGCCTCATCTTATTCAGATATGATTGTTGCATTGAAAAATGGGAAAGCAGCCTATTGTGGAACTCCAAAAGAAATTATGCAACCAGAAATTCTTAAAGACGTTTATGATGTCGATATTCAAATCCAAATGATCAATGACATCCCTATCGCTCTTTATTATCGATAATCTAAAGATTTTTTGCGCTTGCGTGCATTATAGAATCTGCTAAAAATCGCGGAGTTGGATTATTGGGGAATAGTTTAATGGTAGAACAGCGGACTCTGACTCCGTCAATCTTGGTTCGAATCCAAGTTCCCCAGCCAGTTGTATTGTATGTAGCTTGCCTGTAGCTTGCCAGCTGTAGTGTAGCTTGCCAGCGGGTTTTGTATATTTTGCCACTAGGTTTTGTACCAATTCATTTTTTTTCAAAGAGTTTTAAAGGTGTTCTCAAAGGGTCTTCAAAGGCCTTTCAAAGATCATTTAAAGCCCCTTTCGTGAATCGTTTTCTCTTTTCCTAATCACAATTGGTAATGATGAGCTCCTTACCAGCAATTGTGTTATTTAAAGAGTTACACGAATAAACTGTTTTCACATCTCTTATATGGAATTGACTGAAACTTTTTCGAACTTCTGGCACATCATTGAGAGACAAAAGAAACTTCCCTTTTAATTGCGAAAGAAGTGCAGACATCGTCTGATAATCTTCTCGCTTAAACAAATCCTTTCCATAATAATCCTCAACACCCCAATAAGGCGGGTCAAGATAAAATAAGGTGTTTGGTCGATCATAATGCATAATAAAATTAGACCAGTCTAAATGTTCAATGGTAACACTCGCTAAACGACGGTAAATAAGCTTTAATAAGCCTTCAAGTTTCAAAGGATTAAACTGTGCACTACGGTCTTTTTTAGCTCCAAACGTACGGTCGGCTACCTTCCCGCTAAAACTTAAACGCTGCAAATATAAAAACCGCAAAGCCCGTTCCAAATCCGTGAGGCTATTTGGATCTTGTGTACGTAATCGTTCAAACACCTCACGGCTACTGATCTGGAACTCCAATAGATCCATAAAAGGGTGATAATGGCGTTGTAACACCCGAAAAAAATTCACCACATCTCCTGAGAAATCATTGATGATTTCAACAGAGGGAATCAATTTTCGTCTAAAGAATATTCCCCCCATACCAACAAAAGGCTCCGCATAAATGCTATGTGGAATATCCTCGATCATTTTGACAATGGTTTTGGCTAACCTGACTTTGCCTCCAATATAAGCAGCAGCTGGTGTGATAGGATCAACAGATTTAAATATTTCTTTACAAAGTATATCCATTATTTTTTAACACTCTTCCATCTATATTCGCCGTCTTCTCATTGCTTTAAGTGAGAAGAAGTGGCTGCGATGTTGAGTTGAGTTGCATCGGACGGGTTGGTCGCTAAACTTCTCCCGTTGGCTGGGCAACCAGCCCAGCTTCTATTCTTTGTTGCTTTCTTTTCCCTTGTTTGGTGCCTCGAGTGTGATTTCTGTGGTGTATCCGCTTTGTTTTTCATAGCGGTGGGTGACGGTTGCAGCTTTCCATGGCCCATTGATTTGCCCACGAAACCCTTGCAATAAAAGAGGTTGATCCGCCATGATTTCGGGACGCCCCTCAAGGGTCAAAGAACCACTGCCTACAGCACGACACAACCTGTCCGACTCGGAAGCAGCGGCAGATAAAGCTTCCTCTTGACATGGATAACAACTGCGAAGACGGCGTACAGGACCGCT
>NZ_JBHIQI010000015.1:0-31865 GCF_042196465.1 Bartonella sp. AD13SXNS | reverse complement strand
TTTTTTACTTTTATCGGTTCTTGCATCATAAAATTCTTTTATTTCATCAGTAAGTTCGTATTTCTTTTCCATGATTTTTGCCCCTACCTTAAGATAGCATCACTTCCATAAAATGCTGTTTTGCCAGCTACTATGGCATTACCACCAACTTTTGCGTTATTATAGACTTCGGCATCTTCATAAACCTTAGCGTTTTCATAGACATATGCATTTTCATAAACCCACGCCTCATCACCAACCCAACAATTGTCATCATGGCTAAGATTTCTTTCACTCTCTACAAAGCCACCAAGATCACCTTTTTTAACATCTCCAAAGTCTTTTAATGCACGGATACGGTAAAGCGTTATTCTATCAACTTTAATTGTCTCATCAGTCAGTTTGTATTTCTTTTTTATCATAATAACCTCCTCTTAATGCATGCTTTGTCTTTTAAGCTCTTGAGACAGCACACCAATTCCTTTTGCTGTGATTTTTGCGCAAGGAATGACTTTTTCTATTCCACTTGCGGTTTGAAGTGTGATAGTTGGACAATCCATAAGTTTCTTTTGGATTTTGTCTTGATACGGTAGCAAATTTCCACCTACTGCTCGTCTGTAAACCCAACCTTTTTGCTGTAAGAAGAGAATGAATTGTTTTGGTTGCATCTCAAGTATTTTAGCGGTTTCTGTAAGACTAAACAGTCCGTCATGACGTTGTAAGCTTTCAAGAGCCATGGCTTTTGGTGTTAAATCTTCAATGATGGTGTCTTTTTGATCTATTTGACCTTGTAGGTAATTCAAAAAGCCAATCATAGCCTTTGGACTTGAATAGTCGATTTGTGGTGTTACTGCTTGCTTTTCCAATTCTTGCCAACGATCAATTATTTTTGCTCGTAAGGCAGTGCTGTAACCAGAAACTAAAATGAGGCATTCACGTTTGGGGAGATTATAACAAGGGCGGCTTTCACCTTTGCTATCAAGATAATAACCACTAAAATCAACCACCCCAAATTTGGGGGCGTTAAGTTCTTCAAGCATTTTCTTGATATCACGCATAACATGGTCATGTCTTTTACTGCACAATTCTGCAATTTCACGACTAGACATGGTTGGAATTGTTTCGTGTTTGATTGTATTGTGCTGGATAGCAATAGGCTTTTCCATTACGAACCTCATATTGATGGGATTGATGAATGAAAGGGGGCGCTTTTAAATGCGCCCTCAGAATTTAAAGCACATCACAAAGACGTAATTTATTTTGCTCTTCATAGGTCCCGTAGACCTCATCATTATATTTGTCGTCTGCGATCTCGTCTAAAAGTTCATTGTAAGCATCACTTTCGCGTATAAAGTAATGAACCTCACTATCCTCATGGAGATGTTCAATATTTTCTTTTACATATGCTTCTGCAATTTCTTCAGAGATATCTTCACAATTATTCTCAGAAGGATTTATACGAAAGATTTGGATTGCATCATCTACCTCATCAACAATGCTTAGAATTTGGCTTGCATCAAGTGGTCCAGACTCTGCAATATGTTGATCTTTATCGTAGGCAACTAATAAAATTTCATTGGAATTAATAAGAATTGGCTTATCCATAATTTCTCCTCCCTAACACCTCTTGGCGATTGTTTGTGCGTGGTTTATGGAATATATATAATACGCATAATGCATACTTGTCAACAATAAAATATGCGTTATGTGTATTTTATTTTTAACGGTATAAAAATCTTGTAAGAAGATTTTTTCTAAATGACGATTCTCATGAAAGGGGAAGGTGAATGGTTATGAAAATAATAAAAAGTGATATAGAACTAGATAACAAAATAATGCATCTGGTTTCTACATTTAGTAATGAAAGAAAAAAAGCTTTTATTTTTTTTCTTCTGCATGCAGGCGATTTAAAAGGTGAAGAATTGTTTCTTTATCTGGTTGAGTTGTTTTTTGCAGTAGATTAATAATTTGCTCATCAACAGTTTTTTTTGTCGCAGGAATTGGAAAGGAGGGGCCTTCTCCCTCTCCAGTTAATAACCATCCTTCACTAATTCTAAATGCTTTTGCATATTTCGCAGATGCCCGCGATATTCCTCTTAATCCTTGTTCGTGCTGTATATAGCTAGAGTAGTTCCAGCCAAAATATCTAGCTGCTTCTTTAGCACTTCTAAAACCACGCGCTAAACGCGCTTTTATTAATCTAGCAGATTGGTCTATCGTGTTACTAAGCATTTTTATCTCCTTAATATATTCATATTGCATATAATTGGTATGCATTTCGACTTGACTTTTAAGTACTCATAATGCATATTATTTTTTATGGGAAAAATAGCAGTAAAACAGTTACGTAAAAATCTGAATTTAACTCTGAAAGAAATGGCAGAACGGTTAGGCGTCAACAAGTCAACAGTATGGCGTTGGGAAAAATATGGTGTTCCTTCAAGAGGAGCCGTTGCATATCTTCTCGAAGCGTTATGGAATGAACAATCTCCTCCAACGCCTGCTTTTGTCAAGGGTTCCACTGTTTGCATGAAGCCATGTGAACAAAATGAAATGTTGCAATCTCAATATGAAGAAAGAAAATAAAAATGGACAGTTTGGCAGCGATGATTGTGTTTTTTATAGTCAATGTAATCACGATTTTTTGTTTTTATGTCTCTCATAAAAAAAATGCAAAGCTCTACAAAGGTGTTGCAAAGTTCATATTATACTTTTTACATTTTAGAAGATTTTACAAAAGAAATGCATTTTCCAGATGGCAGCACAATTGTTTTTAGCGATTCTGATTGGGATTTTTCTCTTGATGAAAATGATAATTTAATAGCTAAAAGTGCTTTAGGACCTTCATTGTCCATAAAGGCATATAGTAACGCATATGGTTTCAAAAAACGTTTCATAGATAGTTTACAGAAATACAATCGATCTACACATTTAGTTAGTGCAGCCAGATGAGGCATGCTGTGTGTGTCTGAATTGAGTGAGTTCGTTTTTTAAAACTTATGATTACGCGCTCTGTCATAGCACACATATAAATACGCAACAGCAGGGGGGATTATGATCACTAATGCACAAACCATTCTTTGTCTTGATCTAGGTACTAAGACAGGCTGGGCGCTTCGTGATGCAGATGGTTTTATCACAAGTGATACAGAACATTTTCAATCACGCCGTTTTGAAGGCGGTGGCATGCGTTACTTGCGCTTTAAGAAATGGCTTACTGAATTAAAGAGGTCTGTTGATGAAATTGATGCGGTGTATTTTGAAGAGGTACGCCGGCATGTGGGTACAGACGCTTCTCATGTTTATGGGGGCTTTCTAGCAACATTAACGGCGTGGTGTGAACATCATCAGATACCGTATGAAGGCATTCCCGTTGGTACCATTAAGAAAGCAATGACAGGAAAAGGAAATGCCTCAAAAGAAGAAATGATTAAGGCAATGCGTGCAAAAGGTCACGCGCCTTGTGATGATAATGAAGCAGATGCTTTGGCAATTTTATATTTAATGAAAGAAGGGGATGCGCATGTCTAATGGTATGCCATGGATAAGATTCCATTTGTATGACTGGATAAGTGGTACAGATGGAATGACGTTAGAGCAAAGGGGCGCTTATATGACGCTTCTCGTTCGCATGTACGATAAAAAAGCACCAATTAAAGAAGATTTTGAAACGCTTGCACGTGCTTGCAATTGTTCGCAGAAAAAATTTGCAACTCTTGTCGAATACTTAATGAGGAATGATAAACTTGTTGAGACAGATAATGGATTGTGGAATACACGCGTTGAAGAAGAGCTGAACGATTTTGCTGATAAAAAAGAGCATATATCACAAGTTCGTAGTGAAGCTGGTAAAAAAGGTGCACAAGCAAAAAACAATATAAAACAACATGTTAATAATTTTGCTGAAGCAAATGACAAGCAAAACGTTTTTTTTGCTGAAGCAAACGACAAGCAAAATGATTTTTTTGCTGAAGCAAAAGATAAGCAAAATCTAGCTATAAAGAACCAGAATAAGAATAATATATATAAAAAAAATAAAACTATCGTTTTATCAAAAAAAGAAATTGATTTTGAAAATTTAGAAATCACTGATTTGGTTCAAGAGCCAATCGAGGTTGATGCTGTTGAGAGCCAATCAGAGCAAAACGAAACGATAGCAGATAACCAACCTCCCATTCACGAGCAGACAAGCATTCCGAAAAAAGCTAAGCGGTCAAAAGCTAATCGAGGCTGTCGATTGCCTGAAGACTTTGAACCCGATTACGATTTTGCCATTGCAGAGGGCTTGCCTCCAGAGCGTGTGAAAGTCGAAATCGCGAAGTTTCGAGATTACTGGCGTTCAAAAGCCGGAGCCAATGCAACCAAAATCGATTGGCAAGCAACATGGCGTAACTGGGTGCGCAAAGCGGTTGATGATTTAGAAAAAACAAAAAACACAAACAACAGTGGTGGAAGCAATGGAAATTTTTCAAAAGAACAAAAAACTTGTGGTGGTACCGGAGAAACAATCCGTAACCTTATCCGTAGAGCAGGATTTAGTGAATCCGCTTCAAAACAGTGCAGATCAGATGGCGCAATGCGTAACAAGGGATTATCCTTGGACCTTGATCAGTGGCATGGAATTGACACCAGCCCTAGAGGAACAAGCTTTAGAAGCTTATCAGACAGTTCAAAACTTACTTTCCTTGAAAGCGTCTGTTGAAGATATTGCAGAGGCTCTTGATGTGCTTGAAGGCGGTTTGACAATGCAAAAAGTTTCAAATCCAGAAGCACGTGCAAAGGCTTATATCGCGGCTCTTAACGGCATCTCACTCTGGTCTTTGTTGCAAGCTGTTAAAAATCTGATCCGTGGAGAAGCCAAAGGTCTATCAACAACCTTTGTCCCCTCTTGTGCTGATCTGGCACGGTATTGCAACGCTTTAGAAAGCAGGCTTTATGGGGCTGCTGAGAAGGTTTTTATCGCTGTTGAAAATACGCGTAACCTAGCTTTAGGGGGGAAGCGCATTTCGTTCATGAGAATAGGCAAGCCTAGTGAGGTGTGTCATGACAGTGGCAGTTCCAAAGCAGCCTAAAACAGCAAACTAGTGAAAAGTGCTGATGGTTTTGTGATTAGATATGCGTTTAAATCGTCAAAAAGGTACCGTACAGAGCGATTTAAAGATTTTATGATGAAAACCACATCTGTAATATAAAACGCTCTGTACGGTCAAATTTAAGGTAAATTAACCTATTGGTAAAATTATGGACTAAAAACATGGAAATTTTAAAACAACTGTTCTTAACAAATCATAAACAGCCTATGCAAAAAAAGTGGGTTGCAACGGCTGTTGGGTATGTTCCTTGGGGAGATGGAGCAGAGGAGTATTTTTACAACCTCTACGAATATGAAGACGGTACAAGAGAGTGTGAAAAGTTTGACGGTGGTCAGTATTACACCGTACCAGAAAAGGCAGATTTTAGTACCAAAGCGCAAGTAAAAGCATGGGTTTATGGTGGTGCTATTCCGAAAAGCGTTCTCAATTACGAACCTCTTATAGATGAGATCAATAAAGAGATCAAAAAATTATCGAAAGCAGTTTGATACTCTTTGTAGCAGGAAAGAGATCAACGCATTGAACGAAGCATGGCGTCACGTAAAATTGCGTTAATCCGTGTTTGATATCCTTTCCCTTGACTTTTAAGCCACGCTAGAACGTCTGAATCCACACGTACTGTTGTGACAGTTTTGGTTGGTTTATAGAATGGATTGCGAACGGCGTTTTTCCAGAATGCATCATTGAGTGACGGAATATCACTATGATCAATTGCACTGTCCGGCATTGCAGCCAGCTTATCAACTTCAACTCTCTGTTTATCTGTCAAAGGTGATAAGTTACCTACATCAATTTCATAAAGAACTTTCTTCTTCATAACGTTTCCTTTCTTTCGAGTTAGCTCGCCGCGCTGAAATAATACGGATTACTTCTATACCATCTTTATCATCATGGACAGTATGCGCCACGAGCAGCAGTAAAAAACCATCCACAAGACCCAAAGTTTGCCAACGATATTCTCCGTTTTCAATACGGTCTTGTTTAACCATGGCGAACGGGTCTGCAAAAACACGAGCAGCAATTTCAAAACTGACACGGTGCTTTCTAAGATTACTTTTTGCTTTAGTTTCATCCCATTCAAATCTTATTTTCATATCTTATGTTAATACATTTATGTATGTATTTCAAGAGTTTTAAATGAACACTGAAGTATTTATGTTTTTTTGCATATTAAATATAATTTTATATGTTAAAAAACAATAATATCATTTTGAAATAATTGAAAAAATAAGCAAATCATGCTAAGATTTTCTATGTATTAAAGTACAAGTTTAAGGTAAGAAAAAACATGCTAAATAAAGTGACGTTAATCGGGCGTTTAGGTGCTGATCCCGAAAGCAAAACAATGAATTCTGGAACAGAAGTAGTCAATTTTAGTATAGCGACTTCTGAGAGCTATACAGATAAAAAAAACAATCAAAAAGTAGAAAAAACAGAATGGCATTCAGTTGTGGTTTTTAATCCACATTTGGCAAAAATTGCACTTCAATATCTCAACAAAGGTTCAAAAGTTTACGTAGAAGGAAAATTACAAACACGCAAATGGCAAGATAAAAATGGTATTGACCGTTACACAACAGAGATTGTTTTACCGCAATTCAAAGGCGAGTTGTATTTGCTTGATGCAAAGAAAGAGCAGTCTACCCCTTCTTCCGTTACTTCTCAAAATTATGCTATCGCTTCAGGTGCTAAAGATTATAGCGCATCTCTTAATGATAGCATGCCATTTTGATTAAAAAATAGAGCAAAGAGAAACATGTGGGCTCCCACAGATTAGGGGATGTATGAAAAAGAAAGATGCTTATATTTCACAAATGAAAGTACGTCAAGATCCTGTTAATCAATTGGCAATTGAAATGCGTGCTAAACGCTTTGGTTTGACGATTGAAGAGGCTAAAAATCCGCTTGCTGGTACTTATGTTGGGCGGCTTTGTTTGCAAGGTGTGCTTACTCAAGATCAGTATGATGCTGCGCAAAAATATCTTGAAGTGAGAAATGACTATTCGTGTGCAAAAGGTTTGCCAAGCGCTGTTTATGATGAAATGCCATCATCTTCTGATGATAAAGCAAGAGAGAAGTGGGTTGAACGTGCAACAGAACAGTTTTGTAACATGCAAGAGGTAATCAAACAAACACAATGCCTCTATAAACAGTATAATCTTTATGCGGCTATACAATATCTTGTTGTAGAAGATCAAATATTACCACATCTTGTAAATTCATTGCAGATTACTCTTAGTGCGCTTCATAGACATTTTACGCAAAAGCGCAAAAAAGACTATTGAATAGTAGGCTTTAGAGTGTTATATTTTTATATAATACTGAAGGGAGCGTTTTATGCACACAACAAAATTACGTAAAGTTGGGGGATCAGTGATGCTCTCCATCCCACCTGCATTGCTTGATGTTCTTCACTTGACTGAAAATACCGAAGTTGGTTTGGCTATTGATAATGGCCGTCTTGTCGTGGGACCATCAGTCCAGCCGCGATACACGATGGCTGAGTTATTAGCTGCCTCCGATTATTCGCAACCACAATCACCTGAAGACCGTGAGTGGGTTGATTCCTCTGCTGTAGGGGGCGAGCTTATATGAGGCGTGGTGATATCTATATGGTAGATTTGGAACCAATCCAAGGACGAGAGCAGCGTGGGTACCGTCCTGTCGTCATTGTTTCTCCTGATGATTTTAATCAAGCAACAGGTTTACCAGTTATTTTGCCGATCACAAGCGGTGGAAATTTTGTTCGCCGTATTGGATTTGCAGTGCCGCTTACGGGTACAAGAACGAGGGGTGTTATTCGTTGCGATCAGCCTCGTGTTCTCGATTTGGTGGTGCGCAATGGGCGTAAAGTAGAAAGTTTGCCAACAGCTATTATGAATGAAGTATTAGCGAAGGTTGTCACGATCTTTAGTTGATCAATTATATGTAGAATCCAGTCTTCCAGATAAGATATTACCACATCTTGTAAGTTCATTACGGATTGTTCTGAATGCTCTACAGAAATATTTTGACAAAAAACTAAATGGTAGATGTTTTATGTTGTTTCTTTCGCTTTGACGTGAAATGTTTTTCTGTGCAATTCGTTGTAAAAGACTAAGAAAATGATTTACTTTATTGTACGCAAAAACGGCTTTTTTGTTATATAAAGATAAGAAAGATATGAATTGACTTTATGATTTTTAGTGTTTTTACTACTTTTCACTTATAGCGATTACAATCAACATCTTTAAATTTATCATAACCATAGAACTGTTCATGTTGCTGTTTTAATATTTTACATAGATTGTATCGATTAATATCAAATTTCTCGAGTACTTCATTTGGAAGATCATATAAATTTTGAGGACCAACATCAAACATATCTACTGCATCAGCTAAGTTATTTGGAATGCGGTTCTCATCTGCATCTGATTTTCGTCCACAGGAAGAAAGAAAAATCCCACTGATTACTATGACGAATAAGTAACTTATTTTTTTTACTGATAAATAATTCATTATTTCTTTTATGGTTGGAGTTTAAGTATATATTAAAGATTAAGAATTTTCTTAATAAGATGATCCATATTATCAATTTCATTGCTTAGTGCATTAATCATGTTATTTACTTTTTCAATATTCTGATGAAGTTTAAAAAATTGTGCCTCATAATTCACCACATCAGATGTGTGCTTAGATTTAGATGCTTTTGTCATGGCTTGAAGCACTATGTGACGCTTTTGAACAAGGCTAAAAATGGATTGTATTGCCTCATGTCTTGCTTTGATTACTTTATTTCGTGCCTGAATTATAGTATACAATCCATAATTCTTTTGTTGATCCTGTTTTGGACTCATATTGAGTAGTTTTATAGTCAGGGCTTCCTGTTCTTGAGCTATTGTTTTCCACTCATTGAGAGTGATTTCTAGAAACTTCTGCGTGTCATTCCATCCTCTTTCTGCATTTTCTTTTGCATTTTTTTCTAGGTCTAGTTTTTCAATTATTTTAGAACAGAATAATTCATTTATACTGGCATAACTATGTACAGTTAAAAAAAGATGTATCATAAAAAACGCAATCGTTAATATGCTTTTTTTGAATACAAATATTTTTGCAAATATCTTCTTAATTCTGCATAAAACTTCTTTTTTGAAAAATAACACTGAAATCCCTCCGCTTTTTATTAGTTCCCAGTCATATAATTGATTCGTTTAGAGGATACAATTGTGAATTGCTTAGTGCTAAAGACACTATATTTAGGTAATAAAATAAAAAATATACAATATCGTGATTTTTTTTGTTGACAGGATATGAAAAATAGTGTTTTATGGCACTGCTGTACTGGTCGAATTGCGTCCAAAATTACAGCAGAGAATTCCTCATTAACTTCTTTTATTAAATTGACATGATGATTTAGAGCCCTGCGTTTTGCGGGGTTTTTTGTTATTTGGAGAAAGTATTTTATGACAGCAGAAAATACAAAGCAGGCTCCACAATCCAAAAAAATGCCACCCAATGCTGGAAAAGGGCGAATAAAAGGCGTTCCCAATAAAACAACGAGCCTTTTAAAAGAGTCGGTCATTGAAGCTGCTGAACGAGCAGGCAAGAAATATGGTAAAGAGGGCTTGATCTCTTATCTGGAAAAGCAAGCAATCAAATGCCCCGCTGCTTATTTGGCATTATTGGGGAAGATTTTACCTCTTCAAGTGACAGGCGAGGATGGCGGGGCGATTAAAATGATAGGGCGCGTGGAAATAGCCCCTTTGGTTTATGACAACGAGACAGATTAATATTGTTCCAAAACTCATTCCTATTTTTACAGGAGACGCTTTGGTACGCGCGGCTTGGGGTGGGCGAGGCTCTGGAAAGACAAGATCATTTGCCTTGATGGCGGCTTTAAAAGGCTATCAATTTGGTATGGGAGGGATATCGGGGACTATTCTTTGTGCACGTCAGTTTCAAAATTCGCTAGCAGAAAGTTCATTGGAGGAGATTAAGCGCGCCATTGAAGCCCATGATTTTTTAAGGGACTATTACAAGGTTGGAGAGGCTTCGATTAAGTCAAATGATGGTCGTATAGCTTTTCAGTTTTCTGGTCTGGACCGCAATATAGCCAGTATCAAGTCTATGGGGCGTATTTTGCTTTGTTGGGTTGATGAGGCAGAGCCCGTGACAGAGACAGCTTGGCAGACACTTATTCCAACGTTGCGTGAAGAAGGCGAGGGGTGGAGAGCAGAGTTATGGGTGACATGGAACCCGTTGCGAGATAATGCACCGGTTGAAAGGCGATTTCGCTTTTCAGATAATGCGGCAATCAAGCGTGTAGAGATCAACTGGTCAGACAATCCGAAGTTTCCTAAGATCTTGAATGAAGCGCGGCTTGATGATCTGAGAAACCGCCCCGAGATCTATAAGCATATCTGGGAAGGGGCTTATCTTACAGCGGTTCAAGGTGCTTATTATCAGAGGGAAATGTTGGCAGCCGAGCAGGAGGGGCGGATAGGGCGTGTTGCTCGTGACCCTTTAATGCAAATACGCGCCTTTTGGGACATTGGGGGCACGGGAGCTAAGGCAGATGCCACGGCGATATGGATAGCGCAATTTGTTGGTAGAGAGATCAGAGTGCTTGATTATTACGAAGCGCAAGGACAACCGTTATCAGAGCACATAGGCTGGTTACGTCAGAATGGCTATGAGAAGGCATTGATGGTTCTCCCCCATGACGGTGCAACCAGAGACCGTGTGCACAATGTGAGTTTTGAGAGTGCTTTAAATGATGCGGGTTTTGAAACGCAAGTGATTCCTAATCAAGGGGCAGGGGCGGTTAAGATGCGTATAGAGGCGGTGCGGCGTATTTTGCCGTCTGTTTGGTTTAATGAAGAGATGACGGTAGCAGGGCGCAAAGCACTGAATTGGTATCATGAGAAATGGGATGAGAAGCGCGGCATTGGTTTGGGTGCAGAGCATGATTGGTCGAGCCATGGGGCGGATGCCTTTGGTTTAATGTGCATTGTCTATGAAGCACCCAGTGTCAAACCCAAGCAAGAGCGTTATTGCACTATGGAAAGAGAAGCGGCATCATGGATGGCATTCTAGATCAAGACTTTCAAAAAACGACAATCCTCGATGAATATGAACTCTATAAGCGTTTAAAGTCTTGGTACGCAGAAGATATTGAACATGTTAATGAATGGCGTGAACAGGCGCGTGAAGATTTTGATTTTTATAATGGTCGTCAATGGGCAGAGGAAGATCTTGCGGTTTTAAAAGAGCAACGCCGTCCTGTCATGACTTTTAACCGCATTGCACCCCTTGTGAATGCTATTGTTGGGGCGGAGCGTAATAATAAGCGCGAAGTACAGTTTCAACCACGGCAAATGGGAGCGGCAATACCCAATGAATTGCTTACTGGAGCAGCAGAATGGTTTCGTGATGAGGCAGAGGCGGAATATGCCGATTCCGATGCTTTTCAGGATATGGTTATTTGCGGTATGGGCTGGACAGATACGCGGCTTGATTATGATACAGATCCCGAAGGGATACCTGCTGTTCAACGTTTAGATCCCTTAAAAATGGTTTGGGATGCCAATGCTGTAAGACCAAATCTCATTGACGCACAGCGTATGTGGTATGTTGATCGCAAATCCGTTGAGGATGCTAAAAGTCTTTTTCCTGATGTTGCTGTTGAAGATCTTAACGCCGATTGGGCTATCGATAGTACAACCGCTTCTGAGGATTCTCATGTGTCACTTGATGCGTATCAAGATGACTCCAATGCGACTTCTCTCTCAGAGCCGTGTTCTAGGAAACGCTATGTTACGCTGGTTGAATGCCGTTGGTTTGAATATGAGATCACTTACAAGGCGCCTGATCTTCAAACCGGCCAGATGCGCAACTATAGCAAACAGGAGTTTGAACAGCTTCAAAGGGTGATGCCACAACTACAAGGGGTGTGTTTTAATAAAAAAGTGGTGAGGCGCGCTTTTCTAGGACGACGTCTTTTAGCAAAGCCCGATAAGCCATTAGCACCTGATGGGCAATTTGGGTGGGAGTGTATCACGGGCACGCTGGATAAGCTTAAAAACCAGTTTTACGGGATTGTTCGCCCCGCAAAAGATCCACAAAAATGGTCGAATAAATATTTTAGCCAAGTGATGTATATCCTTAATAGCCAGTCTAAGGGCGGCTTGATGGCAGAACGAGACGCTTTCGATGATGATCGCCAAGCTATGGAAAGCTGGGCGCGAACGGATACGATTACTTGGGTTAAAAATGGCGCGCTTATAGGAGGGAAAATTCAACCAAAGCCAAGTGCACAATTTCCCAATGGATTTTTTCAGCTGTTTAATGAATCGCGTGAAGCGATAACGCATGTAACAGGGTTATCAGCTGAGTTTATCGGAACACGGGAGGTCAACCAAGCCAATGTGCTGGAAAATACACGCCGGCAATCAACGCTTAATTTGCTTGCGGGGCTGTTTGACAATCTCAAGCTTTATCGGTGTAGGCAGGGAAAGATTATTCTCTATCTTATTCAAAATTATCTCTCTGATGGGCGTTTGGTACGTATTTCTGGACAAGAGAATGCCCAATATGTGCCGTTGACGCGTGAAGCTGTTACGACGCTTGAGTATGACATTATTGTTGATGATTCACCGACAAGCCCCAATGAAAAAGAGAAAACTTTTGCGACAATTACGCAGATGTTGCCATTGCTTGGTGGGTTCTTAACACCGGAGATGATTCCAGATCTTTTAAAGCTTTCCCCACTACCGGCAACATTGGTAGCAAATTTAACGGCAAAAGCACAGCAGGCACAACAAGAACAACAGCAACAGCAGATGATGCAACAAAGCCAAGGGGCGCAATTAACTCCAGAGCAACAAGCAAAGATTGCTGTTTTACAGCAAGAAGCGCAAGCAAAGAGCACACTCTATCAACTTGATACGCAGCAGAAACAAGCGGCATTGCAGCAGAAAAATATCGAACTTTTCTTGAAACAAGAACAAGCGCGTATGCAGCTTGAGTTGCAACAGGCAAAAAATGAGATAGCGCAGCGCGACTTAGAGCGCAAAGCTTTACAGGCTCAGTTGGAACACTATCGAGTTTTGACAAAAAATATAATAACACATTGAAGGGACAGAATATGGAAGAAGAGTTTACGCCTGAAGAACAAGCAATCTATGATGAACATTTTGCCAGTGATAATGCTATTGAATTGGTCGAGCCTGAACAAGTTGAGGAAGTTTTTGATGCAGAGGAAAGTTCTGAACAGCCAGCTGTAGAACCACTTCAAGAGCAGCCAAATTCTGATGTAATAGAATCTGATAAATTAGAGCAAGAGCGGCAAGCACGCCAAAAGGCAGAACAAAGCGCCATTGAAGCGCGTGAATTGGCTATTGAACTTGCGCAAAAATATGCCGCAATGCAGGAAGAAATCACGCGCCGCCGTGAGGAAAATGTTCCCTCCCTAGAAGACGACCCACAAGCACATGTTGCATGGCTTAGTCATAAGGTACAAGAACAACAGAAATTACTTGATGAGTTTTCTCGCATAAGAGAGAGCCAAGAGCGCATGAGTCAAGAGGAATATGAACGCCAAAAGTTAGGGGATTATTTCGAGGAAGCCAAAGCGCAGGTACAAGATAAATATCCGGATTTAGACAGTATCACCGATTATCTCTATGAAAGAGCAGACAGTGTCCTACAAGCGCAAGCAAGCCTTTATCCGCAATGGAAAGACCCCGCAGCACGGCAACAACAAATTGGTGCTGAATTGCGCCAAATATGCCAACAATGCCAAAAAGCCGGTATAAACCCAATAGAGGTGCTGGTGCAAAAAGCAAAGGCTTTTGGCTATAGTGAAGCACCAATAAAGGATGAAGTGGAAACCCTTCAAGAGCGTTCTCAAGCAGCGCGAACACTTACAGCGCGCAGCGGGCAAGTTCCAACAGGCGGTATGGATGTGAGAACGCTCTTTTCCATGCCGGAAGCCGAATTTGCTGTATGGGTTGAGAAAAATCCCAAAAAATTTGAACAAATTATGAGTAGAGCTTGAAGATGTGCGTGGTGACGCAACAGAGAGAACCAAGTGATTTTTATCGTTTGGGATAGCCGCAAGGCGAGTTTTAAAAACCAAGAAAGGCATTGATTGAAATGGCAGTAACAGAAGTAAAGCTCAATGACCCATTAGCCGTTGGCGTTTGGGCTAAGATACTAAACACAGAAACTTCAAAAGCGTTGCCTATTGCACCGCTGATGGGGGAGAGCAAAAACAGCATTATCCAAGTGTTGGATATGCTAGGGAAAAGTGCTGGTGACTCCGTTACGAGTGGATTACGAGTTCAACTGATGGGGGATGGCGTTAGCGAGGGACAAACGCTGGAAGGCAATGAAGAAGCACTCCAATTTATGAATGAAAAGGTGCACATCAACGAGCTTACTCATGCGGTGCGCATCAAATATGAAGGCTCTATTGATCAACAGCGTGTTCCCTTTAGTTTGCGTCAGGAAGCAAAGGATGGGCTTGTTGATTGGTATGCAGATCGCTTAAGTTTGATGTTCTTCATTCAGGCAGCAGGTTATACAGCACCATGGATGCAGTTTGAAGGACGCAACATAACGCTTAAACCGGTGCATTATGGTTTTAATGCTCCATTAGAGCCAAGCAAATTGCGTGTTATTCGCCCAGCTAAGAAAAAGACTGATGAAGAGCTTACAAAAGACGATGTTTTTACATTAGATCTTATAGATCAAGCTGTTGAACGTGCTAAACTTGCTAATCCACGTTTGCGCCCTGTTCGTGTTGATGGAAAATCTGCTTATGTGATGTATCTCCACCCAACACAGGTGACCCAATTGCGTACCAACACAAAGAGCGGGCAGTGGTTAGACATTACCAAGGCGGCTTATGATGGTTCTGGAGCGAAGAATCCAATTTTTAATGGTTCTTTGGGGATGTATAACGGTGTCATTTTGCGTGAAGCAGAGCATGTCCCTAATGGTGTTAATTCAAAGACACAAGAGCCTGTAACATCTGTTCGTCGTGCTGTTTTGCTTGGTGCGCAAAGTATCATCATGGCTTATGGGCGTATTGGTAATGGTGCAACAGGAGGCAATGGGGAAAATAGTGCGACGCGTTATAAAATTGTTGAAGAACTGTTTGATTATCAACGTGAATTTGGTTTGGCTGCAAAAACCATTATCGGCATGAAAAAGTCACGCTATACCTTGCCGCATTCTGATCAAGGGGGACAAGATTTTGGCACGATTGTTATCCCTTCTTTTGCTGAAGCAAGCTAACAATTTTAACTTCATTAAAGGATGACAATTATGGCAGAAAAACCGCCAATTACACAAAAACCTGCTGAACCTGTTGAAACCGTTGAGACTGTTGGCATGACAGATGAGGGATTGCCACATGTTTTGCAAGGACGCAACAATTGTACACAGCAGGTTAGTTATTTACGGGCACGTGTTAAATGTACAGACCAAGGGTTGATAACGAAAATTGGTGTTCTACCCCGAGGGGCTTTTATAAAAAGTATTACAGCTTATCCCATGGAGGATTTTGAAGATGTAAAAGCTACATTTGGAAAAGAGCCTCATGGTAATGATTATGGAGATATAGGGCTTACGCAATATTCCAATAGCGATCTGTACCTCCCTATGAAGGAACGAGATGTTTCGTTAGAGGCTGAAAGTACGATTTATATGACACGAGACAAGAAAAGCACCAAAGGTGATGCTGAGGTGATTGTTGAGTTTTATACAAATCGTTAAAGGCAAGGGGGCGTTTGTTGCTTGCGTCCCCCTCCCATACAAGATGCCGCAAGACATTTGGAAGAGAGTCATATGACAATAATAGTACAGACAGGTGGTCCGATTGGAGACAAACAGACCATTGCTCCTTGGGATAAAAATTTTATCCAGATGTTAAACGATATTCAGGATGAAATAGATGATCAAACAGATGAGTATGTTGATCAAGTGCAAAGGGCGATATTTTCGGCTATTCGCTTTTGTGAACGATTGCCTTTTTATTTCAATGAAAGCCGCGAAGTTGTTTTTACCACTATAAAGGGAAAAAGCCGTTATGGTGCAGAGGCACATCCTTCAATGACAGGGGCTGTTCGCATTGTTGATGCTTACATTTATGAAGATAATCACAGCAAAGCAAAGCTTTTGCATACAGATCCGCTTGTTATTGAGAGCCTTGTGAATGATTGTAACCATGGCATGTCCACGCGATACAGTTATTTTGAACAAAAGCTTATTTTGTATCCAATCCCAGACCGTATCTATTCTATCAGGCTTATTCTTGATCCTATAAGAATAAAAGACATAGAGAGTGCACAAGAAGCTTCAATATGGTTTTTGGAAGCCTATGAACTGATCAAAACCCGCGCAAAATATGAAATTTATACCAATATTATTAAAGAACCACAGATGGCTGCGGCAGCCTTTGCTATGTTTCAAGAGCAACTCGATGCGCTACAAATTGAGACTTCACGGCGCAAGAATTTGTTGAGAGTTCAACATACGGATTTCTGATGACCTTTATTCCTATTGCTGAGTTTAGACCAGATGTTGCATTTATTAATACTGGTTATTCTCGCGAGATTGTGAACGTTTTACCAGCACCCAATTCCTATATTCCAGTTCCCAAAGTTGCCCCCGTTTCAGAACCTTTTCCGGATGTGATTTTAGGAGTCTATGCGGTAAGGTCGTTGAGTGGTGTGCGGATTATTGTAGGGACATCAACAAAGCTTTACGAATATGATAACAGCACGCGCGGCTGGAAAGATGTTAGCAAGCTTGGGGAACAATATCACGCCAATGAAACAGCACCTTGGTCTTTTGCTGTCTTTGGCGATTATATTATTGCCGTTAATAACAATGATACGCCGCAAATATTTGCCTTAAAGACAGCAGAGAGATTTGATGATTTGGGAGGAAATCCCCCGCGTGCTGGACTTGTTCGTATTTGGGGAGATTTTGTCTGTTTGATGAAATTAACAGATAAGCCAAATCGTGTTCATTGGTCAGGTCTCAATGATGCAACACACTGGAAGGTTGGTGAGAAAAGTTGCGATTATCAAGATTTCCCAGATGGGGAATATGTACAAGGAGCAACGCAAGCAACCAACCCGCTTATTTTTATGCGTTCTGCTATTTATCATGCAACCTTCGTTCCAGGGTCTAAAATAATATTTAGTTTTGTAAAAATAAAAGACAAAATAGGGGCAAAAAGTAGCACAGCAATTGCAAGTCGTGGAGATTATACTTTCTTTATTTCTGATGATGGTTTTTATCAAATCAACAATACTGGTGAGATGTTGCCTATTGGTTTTGGCAAAGTCGATAAAACTATCTTTACGCTTTACAATAACTTTGCCATTGATGAAATAAAAGCCTGTATTGATCCGGTCTATTCACGCGTTTATTTTTCTATAAATGACGATATGATGGGGATGAATATCTATGTTTATGATTGGCTTTTGCAAATATGGAGTGTCATTAAAGGACAGAGACTTCACTTATTTCCTCTCTTTGCGGCGGGTTACACATTAGAAGGTTTAGACGAAGTACAAGAATGCTTGAGAGATTTACGCGCTTCTCTTGATAGTAAAATGTGGCAAAATGGTGCGCCAATGTTGGGAGCGTTTACACAAGACAATAGATTTGGTTTTTTTGCTGGTCCTCCTATGGAAGCTGTCATTGCTTCACAAATTGTAGGGGATACGGGCAGACAGATTAATCTTATGAGTGAGGCTTTTGTTCAAGCAGATACGACAAGTGGTCTTTTAAGCGTTGGAGCTGCTTTTATCATTGATAATAGAAATCAATTAAATTGGGCGAAAGAGCGTTACGCGGGCTATAGCAGCGGAATGTACAATATCCGCTCTAGGGCACGCTATCATGCTTTGCGACTTAGAATACCAGAAGGCACCCCATGGACACATATAACAGGCTTTGATGTAACGCTCAAACCCGCGGGCATAAGATGAGTTTTAAGATCTATAATACAGAAAAATGGAGCGCTGAACAAATGGCGCCCTATTTTGAGAATGTCATAAAATCGATAGCTTATTTTAATCAAAAATTCCCTGATGATTATAATACAGAAACCATTTTAAACGATATTTTGAAGGGAGAAAAAGTTCTTTGGATTATCGTTGATGCGCATGAAAACTTTATGGCGCATGTCACAACACAGTTACAAGAACTCGTCACTGGAGCATTAAGGGCGGTTGTTGTCACACTTGGTGGAAAGGGAGGAGCGCCCTTAACAAAGCTTATCACTCAGATTGAAGCTTATTACAAGAAAAAAGGGGCAAAAGAGCTTGTCATCATAGGCAGGCGAGGGTGGGAAAAATCTCTTAAAACGCATGGATATCTCGTTAATCTTTTAGAATATAGAAAGCAGCTTTAACATGGGAAAAAGTTCTAAACCAATCCAGAATACCCAAAACACGACGCAAACAAATGAACCCCCTGCATGGGCAAAAGGTATTTTTGAACACGCCGCTCAAGATGCCATGACTTTTTATAATCAAGGCAGCGGAAAAGCCGTCTATGATGGGCAACGTGTAGCAGGTTTAAGTGATCAAACAAAGAATGCGATTAATGGGCTTAGCAATAATACGCATAACTATGATAACAATTATTTAAATGGATTAGCCACATGGCAAAATTCAACAAGCCAAAACTTAAAGAACATGGCTTCAGGGCAACAAATAGGCAATAACCCTTACTTTAATGAAGCACTTCAAAACGCATTAAATAAAGCAACAAGCTCTATTAACAGTTCGCTAGCAGGAGCTGGGCGTTATGGTTCGGGTGCACATACCGGCGTTTTGGCTGATGAATTGGGGGGCATAGCAACACAAGCTTTATCACAGCAATATAACCAAGATGTCAACAACATGATGAATGCCAATAGTCTCATTGACCAAGCAAACCAAAATCAGTTGGCGGGTGCCAATAATTTCTTTCAAGGTCAAGGTCAGGCAAATCTCAATGCGTTGACGGGAGGGAGTGTGCTTGATGCCAATCATCAACGGCAATTGGATGAAGAGCGGCAAAAATGGGAACAGCAGAACAATCTTGATTGGGACCAGTTAAGTAAGTTGCTCGCAGCTGGTGGAGCTGTTGCTGGAAATTACGGAACGCAAACAGGACAAAGGACGACATTGACTCCACAGCCAAAACCTAATCCGTGGGAGATTGTTGGAAATGTTGGAACTATCCTTGGTACTTTTGCTGGGCTTAGTGACATCAGAGCAAAAGAAAACATCAGAGAAGCTGGGCAGAGAAATGGCTATAAACTCTATGAATACAACTACAAGGGGCACCCAGAGCGCTATCGCGGGGTGATGGCACAGGATGTTTTGAAGTCAAAGCCAGAAGCTGTTTTCTTGCATAAGGCGACAGGTTTTTTGCATGTGGATTATAGCAAGCTTGGCTTTGAGATGGAAAGGGTGCAGTGATGTTTTGGCGAGAAGAATTAAATGCATTAGAGCGTGAAAAAGCTTATAGAAAGCGTAAAGCGTTGGAACTTGCTGCTTTTAGCACAAACTCTTTTGATGCGAGCAATGGGGATAATACTCCACAAAAATTGAGTCCTACAGAGCTTATTCGTGGTTCTCAAACAGGGACAGAACAAGCTGGGAAAAAAACGCCAGCAGAATTGATTATGTCTACAGATGATTTAAAGCGCCAAATGCCTCCATTGCCGGATGTTTCAAAGGATACTGTTAAGATACAAGAGGCGCCAGAGCAACAAAAACATGACTTTTCAGAGCAGGGAGGTGTTGCATCAATGATTCCTCAATCTCCACTTGTTGGGAACATTGATCAGTCTAGTGGGGATGAAGCTGGGCGACAGCAAAAAGATGTGATGGATTATATTGCTCAACTTAATGAGAAATCTATAGCGGAAAACTCTTTGAAAAACAATTCTGGAAATGATGAAGAAAAGCTTTTTGAGGCACCCATAGGAGAAGAAAAACATTTGAATGCACACTTACCAGAAGAGGAACATTTAAAAGCAAGTGCTAAGCCCGAACAGGCAACCGATTATGTAAACGCAGTTGGGAACTTTATTCATAAAGATGCAAATCCAAGCAGCTTATGGGAGCGTTTTAGAAAATCAGAATTTTCCGAGCATCTCATGGATTTTTTTGCGGGGTTAGCATCAGGAAAAACACCGCAAGAAAGTTTTTCAAATGCGGCACTTGTTATGCGGCAGGGCAATAATGTACGTGCTCAAAATAGACCAATTTTTGAGTTTTTACGCTCTAAGGGATATAGTGATAAAGACGCACAAGCCCTTGTGCAATATCCAGATCTTGCCATGAAAGTTATAGGCAACACATTAAGCCCTCAAGAAGGCTATAGAACATTGACATCAGAAGAAAAGGCAGAGCAGGGATTGCCTGAGGATATGACTTTCCAAGTCTCAACAAGCACAGGTAAAATTATACCTGTCCAAGGAGGACAGCGTTCCACTGCTTCTGGATTAGGAGGAAATACTGATAACATGCTGTCAAAGCCTGAATCAGGTTATATGTATGTTAAGGACGAAAATGCACTTGGTGGCATACGTGCGATGCCAATTGCAGGCAGTGGTTCAGAACATAAATTAATTCAAGAACAGAAGGAGGAGGAGCGTAAAAACCAACAAATGCAAATGCGAATTCTGGAAACAGCAGACAGGTCAAATCGTATACTCTCAGCATCTAAAGAATTGCTAAAAACTATTGAGGAACACCCGCATGTTGTTGGTTTCACGGGTTCTATAGGGTCGTTCCTTCCTAATTCTAAGGCAAAAGATTTTGGGCATATGCTCGATTCATTGAAGGCAAGTATCGGGCTTGATGCCTTGAGAAAAGCAAAAGCATTTTCACCAAATGGCGCATCTGGCTTTGGGAATTTGTCTAATATGGAATTGCAAGCATTGCAAAACTCTGTAGCAGCACTGTATCAAGATCTTTCTGCAGAGCAAATGAAGAAATCTTTAAAAACAGTTATTGACACTTTCAATAAATCCAATGCAGCAACGCGCGCAATTCTTTTTGGTGGTGCAGAAGCAACAAACGAGCTCGTTCGAGCCGCCTATGGGCAAGATGCTTATAAGGGAAATCATGCACAGTCAAATGATCCACTAGAAAAACAGATAGAAGCATTGCCGGAAGGCATGTTGTTCGTTGATAGAGATGGACGCATTAAGGAGAAACAAACCAATGGCTGAAGTAATCCCCCCTCTTATTAATCGTAAAAACACAAGAGTCATTGGGCATATAAGCGACTATACACCAGAACAGCTTCAAGAGCTTTTCGCGAAGAATAAGGAAAGGCTAAGTGGTTCTGTTACAGGAAATAGTGGTGCAACAGAAGAAGATAGTCCACAACCAAGTGCAGCGGGTGCTTTTGGATGGGGTGCTCTTCATGGGTTAACTATGGGGTATGATGATGAAATAGCTGGAGTATTCGCTTCGGGACCTCTGGGACCTATTAATTATTGGATGGGAGATAAAGAGGCAGTCAAAAAGTATAATGAAGTGACAAAGCGATGGCGTGATTATCAAAGAGCGGCGAACCGAGATCATTTTTATGCATCTCTTGCGGGGAATTTAGCGGGCGCTGCAATTCCTTTTCTAATACCAGGTCTTGGCGCTCCTGCTGCTGCTCGTGCGGCAATTGGGGCTGATGTTGTGCTGGGAGGTAGAGCTGGTGTTGCAGGAGCACAAATAACCAGTAAAGCTTTAGCAGCAGGAGAAAGGGCGGTGCAATCTGCTTTAGCAGAGGGTGCGGAACGGGCAGCGGCAAAAGCTGCAGGTGAAGCAGCAATGAAAGCAGTAGCAAGTAAAGAGGCGGCAAAATTTAGCTTGGGGCGTGCAGCAAAAACTGGAGCCATTTATGGTGGAATAGCAGGCAGTGGTGAGGGGGAAGGGCTTGCAGATACTCTAGTGTCTGCTGGGGTTGGTGCAGGGCTAGGCGTTGCAACACCATTTGTGGCACATTCTGCTTTAAAGGTTACACCTTTTGTTACAAAACCATTCAAAGTAACGGCTTCTGGTGTTAAGAAAACATCTGCTGTTGTCAAAAAAACAGCTGAGAAATTGTTTGGTAAAACTGAACCAATAACACAAGGTGTAGAAAAAGAAGCATTTCAGATAAGCGATAGAGCGCTTAGGGATGTAAGCCAAACTTTAGGGGATGAAGGTGTTGATAAACTTGAAAGGGCATTAAAACAGCGAGGTCCTGATTCAATGATTATTGATCTTCATGATGAGCTTGCTACAAGAGCTTTTAAGGCAGCAAAAAAAGATTCTGATACATATTCGCTCATAAGTAATCGTTTGAATGAAAGGCAAGATGCGAGTGCATTGCGGGTAAAGAATGCGTTGACAGATGTGATGGGTCCAAAAGTAGATACGCTTAATTTAAAGCAAGAGATTATCAAACAAGCACAGAAAAAGGCTGAACCATTTTATGAGAGGGCGAAAGCTTCTCCCATTTCTAATGCTGTTCGTGAAGATTTATCGCGGTTGCAAGAAACTCCTGCCTTCCAAAAAGCCTATAAAAAAGCAATTGCGCAAATGCCAAATGAAGCGGATGCAACAGTTATAGGGAGCAATGGATATCCAAAGCTGAATATGCGAATTTTACATAAGATGAAAGAGGTTTTGGATGATCAAATTAATTCTGCGCGCATCAAAGGAAAACAAGGATATGCGCGAGATTTGACTCTGTTCAAACAACGCATTTTGGACGTTTTGGATACGTCCTCTCCAGATTATGCTAAAGCACGGAAAATTTATTATGACGAGCGTACTATCGGTAATGCTTTGGAGCAAGGAAAAAAAGCACTGAATAAGAGCGTTAATCTCGACACAATCAACAGTCAACTTTCGGATTTTGGGTTGATGGAAAAAGAGGCTTTTCAAAAAGGTATACGGTCGCAACTAGAACATGCGGCAGGCAATGCACAGAATTTTGACCACAATCTTTTGAGTTTGTTTGACACAAAAAATGGTCAAGAAAAATTACAGCGTATTTTTGGTGAAGATAAAGCTAAGCAACTTATGAAAGTGTTGCGACCAGAAGTGGAAAGAACAAAACTTTTTGCACGATTGCCAAACCATATGGGTGAAGTAGAAGAAAAGGCTATAGAAGACGCTGCGATTGGAGGAAAGATTCATCTAATCAAGACAACCCTGAAAACTTTAGCAAGAGAATGGGGACGCAAACTCTTAGGAGTGCATAGAGAGACTGAGAGAGATATTGCGGCTCTCATAACAGCACGGGAAAAAGAAGATTTTGGGTTAGCAAGGGAAAAAGCTGTTGAATTAATTAAGAAGTTTCATGAAGCAGAAAAGAAACGCTTAATAACACGAGAAAATTATACAAAATTCATTAATTTTGTTGGCATTATTTTGAATAGCAGCGTTGATAGAACGGTTATAAACTAATGATCAATTTTCATCCCAATGTGAAGAGTGCTATCTCACAGGCAGCACAAAAATATGGTTTGCCAGAAAGCTTTCTTGAACGGGTTGCTATGATAGAAAGTAAGGGTAATCCAAATGCAAGAAATAGCAAAAGTAGTGCAGGGGGGCTGTATCAATTTCTCGATTCAACAGCAAAGCAGTATCAACTAAATAATAAGTTTGATCCCTTTCAAGCAACCGATGCTATGGCGCGATTAACGAAGGACAACACGCGTTATTTAACCACAGCATTAGGCAGAGAGCCAACACCAGCAGAACTTTATCTGGCACACCAACAAGGACCAGCAGGGGCTGTAAAACTTATCAAAAATCCACATATTCCAGCGAGCCAGCTTTTAGGTCGACAGGCAGTCACACTCAACGGTGGCAACATGGAAGCTACAGCAGGGGATTTTATGAATCATATTTATGGACTTTATAATAAAACGGGAGATGCTTTGAAGAGAACGATACAGCAAAACCAAAGCAATGGACAAGCAGCACCAAACGAGGTGGGGCCTTTGCGTGGGTTTGAGAGGCTTCAAAAGACACTTCAAGGGAATCAAGTGGCTCAAGGTGATCAAGGGGGCAACCAATTGATGGCATATGACACGCCATTCCCAAACAGAATGATGGCTCCTGAAAGCAGAGACAATTTAACAGGACAGATTATGGAAACCACACCATTGCAAGCACAAGGTATTGATGCAGGTGCTCTTAAAAAGGGCTTTTCCGGTTTGCTTCATTTAATGAGAGAGAATGGAGAACGACAAAAACAGCAAGCACAGATGGTACAGCAACAAATGTTACAGCAACCAGTCATGGCGGGTTTCTCACAATCGACTGGGAGCCCGACAGATTTAACACCTCTTATTGATCCCTCTAGGCGGCAATCTGTTGGTTCCTATGGGCGGCAAAAAGAAGAGCAATTGCGCGAAGAGCTATTAAGAAGAACGGGGGCTTATCATGTCTGATATTTATGACTGGTCACTCACAGCTGATCAAAATGCCAATTCCGATAGTATCATTAATTGGGCAGAAGGGCAGCCACCTAGTTCTGTTAATGATAGTGCGCGGGTCATGATGCAGCGTATACGTGAATATCTTGCCGATAATGGTGGTTCTCTTGACTCAAAGTTTATTGTGAATGGAAAGGAACAAACAACATCAATCACGTTGACGACGGTGTCGCCGATAGCGAAATATAAAAACGATATCATTATCCGCTTTAAGGCGCGTGGTATAAATATTGGTACGACAACAATAAACATGAATAATATAGGAGCAAAGCCACTCTATAAAGCCACCAGCACGGGGATAGTACCATTGATAGGTGGTGAGTTACAAACGGGCGGTATTTATGAAATAGTCTATAATGATGGCGTATCAACAAAAGGTCTTGATGGCTGGTATCTTTTAAACCCTACCCCCATTCCACTACCAAAGGTCGAAACCTTTCCTTGCGGTTTTATTGCGACCTTTGCTATGCAAGAAGTGCCAAACGGTTGGCTTTTATGTGATGGTGCTACTTATGAATGCAAAGATTATCCGCAATTATTCAAGGCGATAGGGGATAAATGGGGAAAAGATAGCGATACAACCTTTAAAGTTCCAGACTTTAGAGGAATGTTTTTGCGCGGCTTTGACAATGGTCGCGGTTTAGACAGAAGTAGAAAATTTGCCGATATACAGAAAGATTGTCTTAAATCGCATACGCATGTTGCTACCATTGAAGAAGCAGGGCAACATACCCACGAGTTTCAGTATAATGGAGTGGGATGGAGTGCCAATGATATTGGTAGAAGAAATCCCTCTTATCACTATGCCGTTCTTGGAGGAACAACACAACCTGCTGGAGTGCACACGCACAAGGTAACGATTTCTTCAACAGGCGAAGCAGAAACACGCCCTGTTAATGTACCGGTTGTTTATGCCATAAAATCGTGAGGTTTTCCAATGATCAATAATCCGTCTGCTATTGATGATATTGCGGACGCGGAGCAAATCCGCGTCCTTTTTTATGCAAGCAATAGAATGGTCCATGCACCATTAAATAAGGTGCTTGATCTTGTCAAAAGCGACATACAGCATGATCTTTTAAGCGCTTTGGCAGAATATAAAGAAGCGACAGATAAACGTCTCGAGACCATGCAAAAACTTATTAATGAATTGCAGTCCTCTCTTCACACAACAAGACAACGAACTGATTAAGGAATGAAACGCGATGCCATTACCCTATCACACACATATATTTAAGCTTGAACCAGCAACAAAGAAAGAAGTCAAAGAAGGTGTTTTAAATAGTAAGGCTCTTGCACCAGTTTCAGTGGGGAGTGCAGCAGCTTATGAGGTAGAATATTTTGCAACTGCTGCTCAAGGAAAAAAGGCTGATGATGCTGTTGCAAAGAGAGATATTGGAGCCCTTGCTTACAAAAATAAGGTCACAATTCACGATATTGAAGCAAGTGGTGAAGCGCATGAGAATGCGATTTTATCAGGCGCTGGTTGGGTAAAAATATCGCCTTTAGGGATTGGCGATATGAAGGCTGCTACATATGATCCCGACAATGTGGGGGCAAATGCATTTTCTATGGAAAATATGCACGAGGGTCCTACAAAAAAGATCTTAACCACAGAGGAAAGATCAAAGCTACGATGGTTGAGTGCTACGCAGCCAACAATGGAAAAATGGCGTATGGGGGATGAAGGTGTTTATTATCCCATATCTCCGGTAGATCTCAAAAATACCATTCGTTATTTTGTAGGCTCAAAGTCTTTTGGTATGTCAAAATCAGTCTATGATCCAGATAAAATAGAAAAAGATGCCTTTGATATGGAGAATATGAAGGAAGGGAAAAAGCATCTTATCTTAACTCCTCCAGAACGTGCACAGATTGCAAAAATTGATAAAGTTGAAGATGTTGCACAACAAGGGATTCATGTTGCAAGTGAAGCGAAGAACGTTGCAGATAGTGCATTAAGAACAGCAAATGATGCAAAAGCTTATGCAGTAGATGCAAAAAAAACGGCTGAGACAGCACAAAAAACGGGAGACAGTGCAAAAGCTGAGGCAAATATTGCGCAAACAGCAGCCGATAAAGCGCAAGATACAGCACATAGTGTACAGAAAAAAGTTGATCTCATTCAACCTCTTGCCAAACAAGACTGGATTGATGGCACAAAAACAGTGGATGCACTTATTTCACCAGCCAAACTGATGGCTTCAATCAAAGCAAATAGTAGCAATAGCAGCGGCGGTAGTGGCGGCAACAATGATGGCGGGGTTAGAAAACCTGTTGAAATTCTGATGACAGAAAGCGGAGATATTCTATTGCCTGATGGTATTACTGCTGACACCGATATCGAAGTATGGGCTTGGGGCGGTGGAGGTGGTGGTGTTAAAGATGGCGGCGGAGGCGGCGGTCAATGCGTGCATGTTAAAATGAAAGGTTCTGATTTAGATAAATTAAAAACAGCTTACATTGGTCGTGGTGGTAAAGGCAATGACAGTAACATTTTATGCAATGGTGGTAAAACAATTATCAAAGGGCTTGTTACTGCAGAAGGAGGATATTCCGTCTCCATGATTTTTGTTAACTTTGGAGGGAAAGGTGGCGATGGAGGAGGAAACAGGGACGGCAGCAGTGGTGAAAGCTTTATTTTTTCTGGTGGTAATGGTGGAGGGAGTGGAATAGACGGCAAGAGAGCTGGTACTGGTGGAAGTTCTTTTCTTGGCGGCGGCGGCGGCGGTGGCGGTAAATGTAAGGGTTCTATCATGGGGCAGGGTGGTGAGAGTTACAAAGGTGGTAGAGGTGGTCGTGGCGGCAATGGAGCTGGCGGCGGCGGCGGGGGATATTTCGATGGGAAATCCGGAGGCGACAAAATTGGCGGCGACGGTGGTGACGGAGCAGTACTCATAAAAGTATATTTATAAGGTGAATTGAACAATGGCACGGAAAATAAATAAAGACTGTCTACACTGTTTAAAACAGTGGGAAGGTTTGCGCTTGCAGGCTTATCAAGATGTTTCTGGTGTTTGGACTATTGGCTATGGACATACGGGAAAAGCTGGTAAACCAACTGTTTTTGAGGGTATGGTGATTACAGAACAAAAAGCTGAAACCATACTTTTAGCAGATTTGCAGCAATATGAGAGGGCGGTAGAAAAAGCAGTTTGTGTGAATTTAAGCGACGAGCAGTTCGGCGCTCTTGTTTCCTTTTGTTATAATATAGGCATTACATCTTTTCAAAATTCTACATTGCTAAAAAAACTCAACAAGGGCGATTATGAAGCAGTCCCTGCCGAATTACAGAAATGGACCAAAGCGGGTGGGAAGCGTTTACAAGGTCTCGTACACCGGCGTGCAGCAGAAGCAGGATTATGGGCAAAAGGTGCTTTTGTTTCCTCAAACTATCAAACAGTAGAAACAAAGGATTCAACAGGTTTTTTCAAAGCAGAAGCATTAGCACCCATTATTGGGTCTTTTTCAGGTCTTGGTGGTTTTTTAGCTGGCAATGGTCCCATTCAATGGGCTTTCGCTGCCATTATGGTTTTAGCAGCAGGTGCTGGTATTTTCTTTGTTGCTAAACGCTTTCAGGAGCACCGCCTATGATCTTATGGATGAAAAGAAACTTGATGGTAACAGGTGCGGCTTTAGCCGCTTTTTTTATAGTTTTAGCCAAAGCTTTCACTCTTGGAAAAAAGGCTGAACAGCAAAAGCAAACAGAAAAAACCTTAAAAGCAGCAACAACACGGCTTGAGGTAGAAAATGAAGTTAACAAAAAAAGTGATGCTGATGTGCGTGCTGCTCTCTCTGACTGGTTGCGTGACCCATAAATATGCTTCTTCTTGTGTTGGTTGGTTGCCCATTTATTTAGACAAGAGAGATGTGAAGGTTATCAGTTCAAACTTAGCAAGAGAGATCTTACAACATAATAAACAGGGTGAACGCTTATGTGGGTGGAAATATGGTAAGAAAAAAAGCTGAAAAACACACAGAGCTTACAGAAGCGGAAAAAGAAATGCTTCAAGAAATGATCATCACCTATCAAAGCGTGAAAATGATGTCTCGCTTGATGAAGTGGATAGCATTTTTTCTTTTTTTGCTTATCCTTGATTTTGCACGCCTCATGGATGCGTTAGATAATGTCATTGCACACTTAAAGCAGTGGTTTTCAAAGAATTAGTCTCACTAAATTTATCCTTAAAATATGAAAAAATGTTTAGGCTTGCAAAAGCTTGAGGGAATGAACTTCGCTTATGAAAGAGGAAAGTTTTACACAAACGCTGTTTGCGTGGATGGGTGGAAAACACTATCTGCGTAAGAAAATTATACCGGTTTTAAATAGTATTGACCATGAAACCTATGTTGAACCATTTTTAGGCTCTGGTGTTATTTTCTTAAATAAAAGACCAGCAAAATATTCCGTTATTAATGATCTGAATGGAGAGATCACGAATCTGTTTCAATGCGTTCAAAACCATTTTGATGATTTAGCCAAACGATTGGAGTGGTTCGTTTGTTCAAGACAGTTGTTTTTTGACCTTGCGGCTATTAATCCAGAGAGCCTTACCAAGGTAGAAAGAGCCGCCCGTTTTTTGTTTCTCCAACGTTGTGTCATGTATGGGAAAAAAGAGTATGTCTCTTTTAGCTTTGGAAGAAAAAAGCCTATAGCCTTTAATCCCGAAAAGCTTTTATCAAGGATGAGACGTGTTAGAGAGAAGCTTCTTGATACGACGATTTTAAATTTATCGTGGGAGCGGGTTATCGAGCTATTTGATGCATCCGACAGTTTATTTTATCTAGACCCTCCTTATCTTGTGAAGAAGAAGTGCTATAGCTCTGGGAATTTTGTTGAAGATGATTTTGTAAGTATGGCAAGAGTTCTCAATAGCATTCAAGGGAAGTTTGTTTTGAGTCTGAATGATTGTGATGCGGTTCGAGAGATTTTTAAGGATTTTGATTTTTTAGAATTAGAGACCCTTTGGACCTCTGGTTTTGCTAAAAAACCACCCCGAAAAGAACTCTTGATTCGCAATAATTGAAGAAAATCATAAAAAGATTTGTTAGAATCAGAGAAATATTTCTTCTCTAACAGGGCTTTTATATGGTTACACCCTTTGGCAAAATTTTACGTAAACTTCGCATTGATCATTCAGAACGCCTTTTAGATATGGCTAAAAAATTAGATATATCTGTAGCATTTTTATCATCTGTAGAGATTGGCAAAAAATCTGTTCCTGTAGGATTGGAGGAAAAGATAATTGAACTCTATGCTTTAGATCAAGAGGTAGCAGAAATTTTGAGAAGAAAGTCGGATTCTTGTCGCAAAAGTTTTATTATAAAGCCTTCTGATACTTTCAGATGTGAAACTGTTGGTATGTTTTATAGACTGATAAACATTATTTCACAAGAAGATTTAGAACTATTAAAAAAATTATTAGAGAAAGCTGGCAAAAAGAATGCATTTTGTAAAGGAAAGTGTAAAAATCCTATTCCCGAACCTTTATTTATTTATCCCGAACCTTTAAAAAAGTCATATAAAATCAAGAAGTTATAGCACGATAAAAGTGCTGTGGCGGAGGGGGTGGGATTCGAACCCACGGTACAGTCTCCTGCACGCCGGTTTTCAAGACCGGTGCCTTAAACCGCTCGGCCACCCCTCCAAACTAGATATGCTTTTTGACAAACTTCTTGTAAAAGGTCAATCATTTTAATACGCTTTCTATAGTGTTTTTTAAGTTTCAATAAAAATAATTCCTCATAAGCCAATTCTTTGAGTGTGTTACCTAATCGTTTTATTTTTAAATATGGTAATTTTTTCTGAAAAAAATGAAAGGCAGATATGAGATTTATCATTTTATTTTGCTGTCTAAAAGTTTTTCATAAAGCAATATTTTTTAGTTTTAACAATCAATGTAGTTTGACAATAGGTTTTGCATTAAATGGGAAGAGGTGGGATTAATTAGGAATAGGTGGTAATTTGTTGTTTTTATGTGTAAAATTTAGCATTAAATGCGCATTTTGTCAAAATAGATTTTGACACCTGAAATTGGAAAAAACACGAAAAATATTGAAAATCAAAAAAAAGAGCGTTTTTATCGTAAAAATGAGAGAGGGCTGTGAAAGGTCTTTGAAAACCCTGTGAAAAATTTTGAAAAGTCTGTGAAAACCTAAAAAACCGCCTTTGAAGACCCTTTAAAAAATTCGATACATCGTGAAGTTCACTCCAAAATCAGCCAAAAATGACCAAAAAAGCAAAAAAGATTTTTACCTATTGATGATTGTCTCTTTTTAGAGGAAATATATACTTATTAATCAAATAGTTATATTATTTTTTAATGTAAAAAAATTTTCATATCGATTTTTCATTTTAGAGAGGCATTAAGCCGTATCTTGTGTAGCTTCTAGATGTACTCTTTCAGCCTCTATTTGACGCTTTAAATGCAATTTTAGAAGAGGGAAAGTTGCTTCTACTTCTTCGTTATCGTTGGTGTCTTGAACAAGCTCTTGCAGTTTTCCATAAAGTTCCACCGCGAGTTCCGCTATATCTTCAAGGGGGAGTTTTATATTTGCATCGCGATAGGTTGTATAAGCTATGCGACCAAGCTTTTTCATGAGACCAGTAGGAATGGTAGGCGGAGGGATATTGAAAGCCCGAGCCATCATCATGTCTATAAACATTGCATCTTCACCAGTCAGAAGCCGATTTAGGTTCACTCCAAATTTCTCTTTATATGCTGATAAAACCGTTGCATCTGGAGTTCTGTCACCGCGTTCGTAATTTCCAAGTCCCTGAATACTGATACCAATTTTAAGAGAAAATATATCACGAGATAAGCCTACAAGCTTTCTAACTTCTGTGAGTCGTTTTGTTAATGCGGTTTTTGGCTCATTTTTTTGTCGTTTCATATTACAAATGTTTACAAATGGGGTTGGCAAATATCCCATTTGTAGATATACCTCATATTACCGCCCGATATTGAGGGCGTTTATTATACATTTAATGTAGTTTGACACTAGGTTTTGTACTGAGTAGGAAAAGGTGGGATTAGGTAGGAATACGTGATAATTTGTTGTTTTTATGTATAAAATTTAGCATTAAATGCGCGTTTTGTCAAAATAGATAATGGGAGGGCTACAACCATCCGATTTGATTATCATAGCTGGGCGCCCTGGGATGGGTAAAACATCACTTGCTACCAATATTGCTTTTAATATTGCTAATGCTTGTAAGCGTGATAACAGCCAAGCCAATGAAGGGGGTATTGTTGGTTTCTTCTCACTTGAGATGTCAACTGAACAGCTTGCAACTC
>NZ_JBHIQI010000014.1:22762-33227 GCF_042196465.1 Bartonella sp. AD13SXNS | reverse complement strand
ATGGCATGGTGAAAGCAGATCAGATCAAGACTCATATCTTCTAGCTCTACCACGAGGTGATTTTCTGGTATTTTCATAGAGTTTGTTCCCCTTGGTATTGTCCCACCTGGTATTGTCCTTGTGGTTTTCCGCCATTAAAAAAGGGCAAGAGCGTAATGGAATAGCGGATGCGCTGGGATTGACCAGAGCGACTGATATAGTCGTGGTCTTTCGTGACACTGGTGATTACCACAGATCCATGGAGAATGGCGCTATAGCCATTGTCACTCATCCAACGGATCATCTGAACGGGCTTGGCAGCACGAATGGTTCTGGTGATAGCATCTATCGCTACCCGGTCCCCAAACTCTTCTGGAAACAACACCCCATGGATAGTTTTGGCATCATTGCCATAGCCGGTAAATTGCAAACCTGGAGCCTCACCAAAACGCTCTAGGCAAACCCATGAAGCAGAAAACTCTTCCTCAAAGGATTGGAAATTCAGCCAGTCCACATAAAAAAGATGTGGTCCTAACATTAGCAAAGGATCTCTCATAGACGCCCTCCCCTTGATTGTATCCCTTCCAGCACGCCATCTTTTCCCTTATTCTGCAGCCCGTATCATTCTGTCCCGCCATGCAGCGCATTGGCACGTGCCCGTTGCAAAGCATGGGCAACCGCACGACCAGTGACAACAGGATCACGCGCACCATTGACATGCACCGTGACATTTTGATTGTGTGTGATGGGGGAGTGATCTTTGCTTTTTGCTTCTGTGAAAGGGGAATTTGCATGCCCCGCCCCCGCAAATTGTGGTATGGGCTGAATGGCTGTTTTGCCCCCCAAAAAACTTGGCAAAAACTCTCTTACATCAATCGACCCAATCCACCCCTTAATGCGGCTAGGCAAAGATTTACAAAAATCCATCAATTGTGAGATAGACGACATAAAGCCATCGACAATCGAATTAGCCAGATCTTCGCCCGCTTGTTCCATACCAGCCTTGGCACTCTCCGAGAGCTTTTCCTGTGTAAAAAAACTCTTCAACCATTGCCAAAAGTTGGAAAAGCTTTGTTTAACGCCCTCCCACAAATTGCCAAACCACTCGACAACAGAGGAAAGTCCTTGTTTAAACTTTTGCCAATGGGAAGAGAAGTCGAAAGCAGCAGCAATGATGTTTTTCCATTTGGTTATGGTGGTAGTATCGGCACCAAAAAAGCGCATGACGGCTTCAAAGGCACGCCCCCAAGCCCGAGATACCCCCTGTGCAAAGCCTTTGACAAATGAAGAAAAACGATCCCAATATTTCCACAAAGCAAAACCAGCAGCAAAGATGACAGCCACAACAGCAGCAATGACCGCCCCGATCGGGGTAAAAATACCCCCCACAACAGAGGAAATAGCTGCCCCAGCCACTTCTATCGCTGTCCCGATCCAACCAAAAGAGGCAGCAAATGCACTTCCTGAGATCATAACTCCGCGAAACGCAGCAACCAGCAGAGTCATGGATCGCAAGAAGAGAAATTATATAGCATCACAAAACATCAATTGTTTGAAGATTATAAGTAAAAAATTGATCAAAATAAAAAGCTTCTCTTATGAAAAAGAAAAGAGTTGCACACGAGTAGATATTATAAACTCTAACAAAGGGCATAACTTGATAATTATACCACAAAAAACCAATAGAAACAGCTTTCTTGGGAATTCTTGACAACGTGTGATAGCAAATTATGAACACTCCCTCGACCCACTCACCTTCTCTTCAAAGATGAAAGTCTAAAAAAGAAAAAATAGAATAAAAAACATTATTCTGTTTTGTATTAAAGCTCTGTTCACATTAAACCATTGCACTTATAGCGCTTAACCTGAAATCTTAGCAGCTTTGAAAAAATATATAAAAAGATATCTGATTTTTTATTCTATTTTTAAGTAACACTCAGATACTCTCATTGCTCTTTAAATCCGCACATATGATACGTTTTTCCCTCATGCCTTAAAACAGAGAAAAAAATCCTATTATAACTGACTGCAATTTGCGGAAAATTGGGTGTCTTTCCCTATAACACCAAGATCTTTAATTAAAAGCGGTTTTCCTATTTCTCCATTATAGGCTTTAACGTGAATAGTCTTTCCCTTCACATCTATGAGGTAATAATCTCCATTAAAAAGCGCACCAGCTGTATAGATAGGGATATTCCCAAAAACCTTATCATTTTTCGCACGGCAATAGGACTGATAATGCGTATGCCCCACGAAGATTGCTTTAACATTATGAGAGATAATAATTGACTTAAAGATCGACAAATCTTTAGCATTCTTTTTACGAATAAAAAAGGATTCACCATCAATGGAAGCAGCACGCGCATCATGAAAATTAATGATTGTCACTTTACCTCTTGCATCAGCAGCAGCTAAATCGTTCTTAAGCCAATCTAAAGATTTATTGATTTGCACTTCTGTAGACTGCCCCTTCAAACCAACAGTATAGCTTGGATAATTGTGAAGCTGCACATAGTGAACATCTCCATAATCCCAAGAATAACTCAAACTCCCCCTTATCGAGAGAATATTTCCACCCGAAATGGGAACCAAACTTTCAGTAACATCTGCATTGAAATGCAATAATTGACTACGGTATTTTTTTATTTCCGATACCATTCTTGAAACTGCACTTATAGCACAAGCATCTTTGTAAAAATTGAATTCTTGAGGATTTGTACAATTACCAACATTATTGGCATAATCGTGATTCCCTAGCCCCTCATAGACAGGCGCTCCAAGAGTTTTATAAACATTTTTATAATCATCATAGTTTTTTTGTTGTCCAAACTCCGTCAGATCACCATTGACAATATGGAACGCGGCCTTGTGCGCTTTTATCACACCAGCAACCTGCTCATTTATCTTTAACCATGGCTCTCTGTTTGATATTCCATTGGCATCACCAGAGTTTAAACGCCACGGTTGCGGATCAGCCATGATGATAGCAGTATAATTTTTCTCAAGAGACTTTTCTTTCATAGGCCACATCATAAATGCATCATGATAAAGCCTCTTGTCCCTTCTTAACTTTTCAGAATCAAGGTTAAAACAACCAGAGAGAGTAAAAGCAATCACGGTGATTACCAATTTAACTTTATATCTCATAAACCTATCACCATAAAAACGTTACATATTTTATTGTATTATAAAAATTTTCTCAGAAGTAATTTTTTAAATTTTCTTGTCAAGAATATGTCAAAAATTCAAAATAATGAAAGCAATGATCCTTCAATGAAAGTGCACTTTGATGATATAAAAGCACTGTTGGTTCCAAGCTTTCAACTTCAAGCACTTTAATTGATTGAGATTTATGAGCTTAGGCTCTGTCAAATGCCATCGATTTATCAATAGCTTACCAGAAACCTAACAAGTATTCGTATACTATAAAATATTCCAAACAGAAGAAAGAACGTATTCTGTATGCTAGAGTAATCAACTCCTTTGGATATCAAGATCAAATACATTAGAATTTTATGATAAATAAGGTAGAAATAATCAAAAGTGCTAGCAACAGTGTTTGAGTGTTACTGTCATAACTAACTTTGATAATCTATCAAAATGCAGAAATATTACAGAAAATGCTATTATTACTTTATAAAAAAGTATATAAATTATGTAAAGTATTATAATAATATTTATAATTTCTATAGTATAGATTTGCAATAAATTTAACTATATAATATAAATAATTATAATCACATTGTGTGTTAAATATAAATTCATACAAATTTAATATCATTTATTTTTTAATTTTGACAAAAAAACAAAAATGTCTTACAGAATAAAAACAATTATCGAAATTCATAACAACTATCCATTTTCACTTCTTCTTATAAAGTTCGCGGGGAAATGAATATTTGGGGACTCTCATAAGGAGAATACTAGTGTATAAAACATCCCTTTTATCATGCACGGCTGCGGCTGCTATCATCCTATTCAACATCCAGTTCAGTGCACATGCTGAAAATCTTAGCGTTGCCAACGAAGAAAAAGATATATCCGGAAAAACGTACGAGACTATTTATGTAAAAGACAAAGGAAAAATCACCGGCAGTACTGTAACTGTAACTGGAAATGAAAACACAAATACAGACACAGGTAGCGATAAATATGTTGTAACAGTTGAAGGTGCTAACAGTGCGCTTAAATTAAATGGCTTAAATATTCAAGGCACTGATTCTGATATTCGTTTCGGTATTTCTGTAAAAGACGGCGCTAACATCAACCTAACTGGGGGGAACATTACAACTTCTCAAACTGGCGTTTATATTGATGGTAGTAAGGATAGTAGAAATATACTGCAAAATGTAGTAATATCAGATAATAAAAATGAAGCATCATCACTCCTTGGAATAGAAATACACAACGAAAGTTTTATCACTTTAGAAAATGTAACAGTTAAGCAAGCAGAAACTGGTATACTCGCGGATGACGTTTCTCAAGTTATAGTATCCGGAGGATCATTCGAAGGTAAAATGGATGGCGTATATGCTATGGGCGGCGCCACCATTACTGTAGATGGCGGTACTAACATTACCTCATCTAATGGTAACGGACTTCATGCCATCGATGAAAAGAGCAAAATTATAATGACAGGAGGAAGCGTAACTGGAAAAGATGCAGCATTATCTGCAGACGAAGGTGGACATATTACTGTCAAGGGTAGTACTCTAACAGCAAAGAGGAATAACCCTAATACATCTATTAATGATAATAAAATCGAAAGTGGATTCGGTGCTTTGTCTCAAGGTAAAAACAGTGTGATTGAATTGTCTGATACAAAGATCAAAGATGCTACAATCGGGTTAAAAACACAAAAAAATGGCGCAATAAAAATGACTGGGGGAAGCATTACAGCGTCCAAAGTTGGTGCATTCTTTTTGGATAGCAAAAGCAAAGAAAACACGCTGAAAGATGTGAAAATATCAAGCGGAAATGATGACTTTCTTATGGATAAAGGAATAAGTGCTAACAACAGCACGATCACTTTGAACAATGTAACCGTCACGAAAGCAAAAAACAGCATCTTAGCAGATAACAAATCTCAAATAACAATTACCGGCGGATCTTTTGAGGCAAAAAGAGAAGCAATAATTGCTCAAAACGGCAGTAGCATTACTTTAAACAATGGTGCGAAAATCATTTCATCTGAGCATAATGCGCTGAATGCCATTGGTGAGCAATCAAAAATTTTCATGACAGGAGGAACTGTTACTGGGAGTAATAATTCATTATATGCAATTTTGGGTGGATATATTAATGTTAAAGATGTTGTACTCACAAAAAATGGCGAACATTCAGCTACAGGCGCATCAGCTGAGGGCCAAAACAGCGTCATTGAATTAAAAGGAAAAACAACAATTACGAATATTCCCATAAGTCTTAATGCACGGAGCGGAGGCAAAATCACAAGCGAAGAATTAACGATAAAAGGAAGTAGAATAATTATTGAAATCGATGAGGGAATCTTCAAACTGCCTGGCTCAGGTGCATTTGCTACTGAAAATAGCGTCATTGAATTAAACGGAAAAACAACGATTGGAAAAGTTGATTTTGGACTTGTCGCATCCAAGAATAGCACGATTAAGATGGTCAATGACGCTGAAAACAAAATAGATGCAACAATAGTTGCACTATCGGTAGAGAGCAATGGACATATTGATCTCGCAAATACTTCTGCAACAGCAGGGGTTGCTGGGGTGAATTTTGCAGATTTGGCTAACAATTTTTCAAATTTGGTTAACAATTTTCCAGATTTGACTAAAAATACGTTATTTGTAGATTTGTCTCAAAATAATTTAAAGGGCCTAAGTAGTCGTAATCCACAAGATTGGCAAAACAGTGAAGTTAATTTGACCAATACAAATCTGATCGTTGAAAATGGTATTGGAATATATACCGAGGAATCAATGGGGAAAATTAATCTCAAAAATTCAAAAATCCTTGCAGATACGTTATTCAAAAACATAAAGCAGAAGACAAAGCCTGTTGGAATGTTTACTTTAACCGCAGATCATTCTGTCTTACAAGGCGGTGTAAGAAATGATGAAAATGGGCAAACACGCTTTGATCTGAAAAACGATACAAAATGGACGTTGAAAATCAGCAAAAACGAAAAAGATGATGATGGCAATCTGCTTGATATCGCTCAAAGATCTCGTTCTGATATTTCCACGCTTAATCTCGATAACAGCTCCATTGTTTTTGAGAAACCAACAGAAGAGCATTACCAAACATTGCATATAGGTTCTGGTAAACCAGACACGCAAGAAGTCTACAATGCAACGGGTGATGCAAAGATTTACTTCAATACGGCTTGGAGTGATGGTGCTGCAATAAATAACCAAAAAACCGATAGACTTTTGATCCATGGGGATGTCTCTGGCAACACATCAGTTTATGTCACGGGGCGCTTAGAAGAGAACAATATCGAAGCAAACACCTCTGCTGCTGCCAATGTCCGTGGTCTTTCACTCATTCAAGTTTCTGGAAAAGCAGAAGAAAACTCTTTCAAACTGGTAAATGGCTATACCACAAGAGGTGGCTTACCGGATATGTATACACTACGTGCCTATGGACCAGACTCAAGCCAAGGCAAAGCCGATATTGCGCAAAACCTCTTTGATGAAAAGAATGAAAATTTCTGGGATTTCCGTTTACAACCCGAACTGCTTGACTCCAATTCTGGTTCAAATCCTGATCCTGAAACAAATATCCCTACCGTTGCCCTTGTACCACAAACAGCAAGCTATTTGGTCATGCCAAATGCTCTCTTCTACAGTGGATTAACCGATATGGCTAAACAAAACGCACTCTTAGCCAATATCAGAACATCTGTCTTAGGAAAAGAAGAGGAAAAACAAACCGGTTTCTTCCTCTATACTTACGGAAACACAGGAACCTTATCTTCCAAGCGCGGACCTCTCAAATATGGTTATGGTGCTGATATCCGCTATGCTGCTCTACAAGCCGGTGTTGCATTCACGGCATTAGAAGGACAAAATACCACAACACATTTCGGTCTTGTAGGCACCTATGGGCGGCTATCTTTCACTCCAAAGGATATGGATGATGTAAGTAAGAGCACATTGGATAAATGGTCACTAACAGCTTATGGCAGCGTGCAGCATGACAATGGTTTCTATATGGATACGCTTTTATCCTATGGAATTCTAAAAGGAGATATCGGCAATGCTATCATTGGCAAAACCGCAAAATTGAAAAATGCCAAAATGTTGAGTATCTCCACCACCGTTGGCAAAGAGTTTGCAACCGGAATGGAGAGTTTAACATTTGAGCCTCAAGCACAACTTGCTTATCAACATTTGATGTTTAATACCATTGAAGATGTTGATAATTTTACCGTTGATATGAAAAATCCTTCTCAATGGTTGATCCGTGTTGGTGGACGTTTAACAAAAACTATTTCCACTGAAAACAATCGTCCTATGTCTTTCTATGGAAAAGTAAACTTGATCAAAACCTTTGGTGATGATGGTACCATCCGGATTGGCAGAAACTTTGACCTTGATCCTATGGGACCTGCAATTGAAGGCGGCGTTGGCATTAATGCGCAACTGTCTCACAATTTCTCCCTTCATGGGGATGTCAGCTATCAACAAAAGCTTCAAAAAACCGGTGTATCTGGAGCAAGTTTTTCAGGTGGCATACGCTATCAGTTTTAAAACAAAACTGTCAAAACAGCGTATTTCTTTTCTATGTATTAACAAAAAAGGCAGCACGATGTGCTGCCTTTTTATCTCTCCCCTATTCTTCTCTACCAATACACACTGCCAACATTTCTCTTTGAGAAAATTAGTTAAAAAAACTCAAGACAATAAAATATCGCGCTTTCAACTAGTAAAAATATCCCTTGAAAAAAACTAAAAGTCGATTGAAAAATCAATGAGCGCTATTTTATCATAACCGTGTTAAAGGAAAACATGAAAGCTATGGTATCATCTTTGGTTTTATGATGTTGAAAGAAATCTTTATCAGGCTCAAGCATACAGTTTTTTGGAATTTTCTTGCCTACACCTTTTTTTTAAGCATAAGCAACAAGTTTTATGCAAACATAACACATATCTTGAATAGAAAAACTTATAATACTTATATAATATATTTACTTTGACACAAAATGTATTTAAAATATAATTCATTATATATTTAATATATAATTTATTTTATACTTTACATAAAAATAAAAATCTCCTATTCACGTCCGATCTCTAATCTAAAATACCCATCCATTTGATATCCTTCTTATAAGCGGGGGAAGAGTGTGTGGCACTTATAATTTACTTATAATTTAGGAAAATCTTGATGTGTAAAAAGTCCCTTTTATCCTGTACGGCTGTCATAGCTGTCATGCTATTCAACACCCATTTCAATGTATATGCTAAAACTCTTGAAGTTTCTGGGGAGAAAAAAGAAGTATCTAACACAACGTATGAGATTATTAATGCGAAAGACAACGGGGAAATTACCGGCACACATTTAACTGTGGTTGGGAATAAAGATACAGATATTTATGCTGTAACAGCTGACGGTCTTGGCAGTGCGATTACATTACTGCAAGACACAGCCATTAAAGGAACTGATTTTGACATTCGTCTTGGTCTTAATGCAAAAGATGGTGCTACAATCAAAATGACTGGAGGCATTATTACGGTTTCTGAAACTGGCGCTTTCTTCGAAAACAGTATGAATGATAAAAACAAGCTGGAAGGTGTAACAATATCAAGCGGTAAAGATGACCACTTCATGGACGAGGGCATAAATGCCGACAACAAAAGCAAAGTTACTTTAGAAAACGTAACGGTTACGCAAGCAAACACCAGTATATTTGCAAATGATCATTCTGAAATAACGATATTAGGAGGAGCATTTGATGGAGACCTCAAAGGAATATCCGCTACGGAAGGCAGCACTATTACTTTAACTTATAGCGAATTAGCCGATAACAAAAAAAGCAGTGTTCAAGTTACATCATCCCATGGTGATGGACTTTATGCAAATGGTGCACAATCTACAATCACAATGACTGGTGGAACAATAACTGGAAGAAGCACAGCATTGCTTGCAGAAAATGGCGGACATATTGACATCTCAGATGTTACTTTAAAAACAGACGGCACCGGAATCGGTGCAATAGCCAATGATGCTAACAGTAAAATTGAATTACACGGAAATACGGTAATTAATGATGCTGTAATTGGGCTTTATGCAGAAAACAGTGGCACAATCACAATGACAGGAGGAACCATTACAGCTTTTGAAACTGGCGCATTCTTTAATGAAAGTAAGAGCAAAAAAAATAAGCTAGAAAATGTAACAATTACTTATGCAAACACCAACATAAATGATCAAGACAAGCTAGCAAATGTAAAAACATCGGACAATGAATTAGACCCTGGATGGGAAAGTGAATTAGAAAATGAATTGGGAAATGAAAAAGAAGAGTTTTTATACACAGGAATAACAGCCTTTGCTGGAAGTCAAGTCACTTTAGAAAATGTAACCATTACCCAAGCAGAAACCAGCATATCCGCAGAAGGTCATTCTCAAATAGCGATATTAGGAGGAGAATATAATGGAGAACACGCCGGGCTATACGTTACGGAAGGCAGCATCATTACTTTAGCCAATAGTCAAAAAGGCAGCGTTCAAGTTACATCATCTTATGGTGATGGACTCTATGCAGACGGTTTATTCTCCACAATCACAATGATGGGAGGAATAGTGACTGGGGGGAACAGAGCATTATTGGCAGTGAACGGTGGATATATTAGAGGCGAAAATGTTGTTTTAACAACAACAGATGGTAACGGAAACGGAGCAGCTTCCACAGATCCTTACAGCTTGATTGAATTGTATGGGAAAACAACGATTAATAATGCTTTTATCGGGCTTTATACAGAAAACAGAGGCGTCATCATGATGACGGAAGGAACTGTAACTGGAAAAAGCGCAGCATTATTTGCAAAGAGCGGCGGATATATTGATGTCACGGATGTGATACTAACAACAATGGATGGTAACGGATACGGTGCAGCTGCCACTGATCCTAACAGCTTAATTGTATTACATGGGAAGACAACGATTAATAATGCTGTAACTGGCCTTGGCGCGGAAAATAGTGGTACCATCACAATGACGGGAGGAACTGTAACTGGGACAAGCGCAGCATTGCTTGCAAAAAGTGGTGGACATATTAAGGTCGCAGATGTTGCTCTAACAACAATAGGCAACGGATACGGTGCAGCTACCACCGATCCTGATAGCTTAATTGAATTGTATGGAAATACAGCGATTAGCAATACTTTCATCGGGCTTAATGCAGAAAATAGTGGTGCAATCACAATGGCGGGAGGAACTGTAACCGCTGCAAACATGGCATTACTTGCAAAAAGCGGTGGGCATATTAAGGTTACAGATGTTGCTC
>NZ_JBHIQI010000014.1:0-22662 GCF_042196465.1 Bartonella sp. AD13SXNS | reverse complement strand
TATGGCGCAGCTACCACCGATCCTGATAGCTTGATCGAATTGCATGGCAAAACAACAATTAATAATGCTTTCATCGGACTTAATGCAGAAAATAGTGGCACAATCATAATGACTGGGGGAACAGTAACTGCGAAAACCATGGCATTGTTCGCAATGAATGGTGGACATATTAAGGTCACAGACGTTGCTCTAACAACGATGGATGGCAACGGATACGGTGCTGCTACCAGCAATCCTAACAGCTTAATTGAATTGTATGGAAATACAGCGATTAGCAATACTTTCATCGGGCTTTATGCAGAAAACGGTGGCACGATTAAAATGAATGGAGGGACCGTAGCAGCAAAAGGATCAGCATTTGTTGTAAAAAATAGCGGATATATTGATGTAACAAATGTTTCTGCAACAGCAGAAAACAGTGGCATAACATTTGATAAATCCGAGGATGATAACACCTTAGAAATCAACTTGACAAATACAAAGCTTCGCACTGAAAATAGTATTGGAATTAATGCAGACCAATCAATCGGTATAGCCAATCTCAAAAACTCAGAAATCAGTGCCGATATTTTATTATCAGCAAAAGCCTCAACTAAAGAAAATAACTTTGCTTTTACACTAAATGCTAATCACTCGGTATTAAAGGGAAGAGCAAAAATTGCAGAAAACAGAACTGTACGCTTTGATTTGACAAACAAGGCAACATGGATATTGAAAACCAGTACAAAAGAAACCGATGATGATGGAAAACTGCTTGCTATTGCTCAAAGGTCACGTTCTGATATTTCTGTGCTCAATCTCAATGATAGTTCTATTGTTTTCAATGGACCGGTAGAAGATCATTATCATACATTGCATGTAGGATCTGGAATACCAACCACTCTAGCAGTCTATAATGCCTCTGGTGAGGCAGAAATTCATTTCAACGCTATATGGAGTGATGGTATTGCAATAGATGCACAAAAAACCGATAGGCTTCTCATTCACGGTGATGTAGCAGGCACTACAACAGTTTATGTCAAAAGTGTTTCAGAGGATAAAGAGAGTGTAGAAAATGCTTCTCCTCCTTCAAATATAGGTGGACTTTCACTTATTCAAGTTTCTGGAGAAGCAAAAGAAGACTCTTTTAAATTGAAAAATGGCTATACCACCATAGGAGGAACTCCTTATAAATATACGCTGACTGCCTATGGACCAGTATCAAGTTATGGCAAAGTCAATGCTAACCAAAACTTATTCGATGAAAAGGATAAAGATTTCTGGGACTTCCGCTTGCAGCCTGAATTTCTTGACCCCGATTCAAAAGTAAGAGCAGTTGTACCACAAATGGCAAGTTATTTGGTTATGCCAAATGCTCTCTTTTATACTGGATTAGCCGATATGGCCAAGCAAAATGCACTTTTAGCCAATATGAGAACAACAGTCTTGGGAGAGCAGAAAAATCTTAAAAACAGTTTCTTCCTCTCTACCTATGGGGGTAAAGGAACCTTATCCTCGAAACGCGGTCCCCTTAAATATGGTTATGGTGCTGATATCCGCTATGCTGCTCTACAAGCCGGTGTTGCATTCGCGGCATTAGAAGGACAAAATACCACAACACATTTCGGTCTTGTAGGCACCTATGGGCGGCTATCTTTCACTCCAAAGGATATGGATGATGTAAGTAAGAGCACATTGGATAAATGGTCACTAACAGCTTATGGCAGCGTACAGCATGACAGTGGTTTCTATATGGATACACTTTTATCCTATGGAATAATAAAGAGCGATATCACCAATGCTATCATTGGTAAAACCGCGAAATTGAACAATGTAAAAATGTTGAGTATTTCCACCACCGTTGGCAAACAATTTTCTACCGGAATGGAAGGAGTAATCTTCGAGCCCCAAATACAACTTGCTTATCAACATTTGATGTTTGATACCATTGAAGATGCTGATAATTTTACCGTTGATATGAAAAATCCTTCTCAATGGTTGGTGCGAATTGGTGGACGTTTAACCAAAACCATTATGACCACTGAAAATGGTCCTGCCCTTTCCTTCTATGGAAAAGCAAACTTGATCAAAACTTTTGGTGACAATGGAAACGTACAAATTAGCAAGAACTTTGATCTTGATCCTATGGGAACAGCAATTGAAGGCGGCGTTGGCATCAATGCGCAACTGTCTCACAACTTCTCTCTTTACGGTGATGTAAGCTATCGACAAAAGCTTCAGAAAACTGGTATAAGTGGTGCAAGCTTTTCAGGTGGCATACGCTATCAATTTTAAATCAAGGCTGTAAAAATAACCTATTCATTCTATTCAATTTAACAAAAAGGGCAGCCACAATATGCTGCCCTTTTTGTACATTAAAGTCATCCTTTTTCCTTTTAAAGCACTCTTCCCTCTTTATACTTAGTTCTTTACGAAAATCACCAAGACAAGACACAACAAACGCAACAGAGCACTTCCATCCCCAGTGGATGAAGAGTACTTCCTACTTTGAGAAAAAGAGAAGTCTATTAGAAATAAATAATACCACTGTGTTGAAAGATGAAACCCCACTTTAAGCCCAAGTAAGTTAGCTTTTTTACAAGCTTCTTCTACATCCTTTTTTGTTCCCTCATAACCCCAATTTGGGTCATATAATAATACCTACCATCACGTAAAAGATGTCATGGTACCACTATATCAGTATCTCACAATATTTCTCTGAATAATAATATTCAAAATTATAACTCTTTAAATAAAATCAATTATAAATACATTTTGTATTAGACATAATTAATATCAATTATTTTTTAATTTTGACAAAAAACCAAAAATGTCTTACCAAATAAAGACAATTACTGAAATTAATAACAACTATCCATTTTCACTTCTTCTTATGAAGTTCGCGGGGAAATGAATATTTGGGGGCTATCATAAGGAGAATACTAGTGTATAAAACATCCCTTTTATCATGCACAGCTGCAGCCGCTATCATCCTGTTCAACATCCAGTTCAGTGCACATGCTGAAACCCTCGTAGTTTCTGAGGGAAAACAACAAGAAGTATCCGATAAAACCTATGAAACTATTCACGCAAAAGACGGCGGAAAAATCATTGGCAAGGATTTAAAAATAATCGTTCCTGAATCTAAAAAAACTGGTGTAATCTCTGAAGGTGATGGTAGCAAAATTACGTTAAAAGGGGAAACAACCATTGAAAAAGCCATAAATGGGCTTTGGGCAAAAAATAAGGGCAAAATCGTTAGCGAAAATTTAACAATAGAAGGAAGTAATACAGGTATTGGTGTAACAACTCAAGGTCTTGGTAGTGAGATTGAATTAATGGGTGAAACCACCATTGAAAACTTTACAAACGGGATTCAAGCAAACAGTGGAGGAAAAGTCACTGGGAAAGATTTAACGATCATCCTTCCTGAAGCTGGAGAAAAAAACATTGGTGTATTTGTCGATACGTCTGATAGCGTGGTTGAATTAATAGGACAAACAACCATTAAAAATGTTGTTGGCAACGGTCTTTTTGTAAATATGGGCAAAATCATTAGTAAAGATTTAACAATAACAGGTTCTCAGAACGAAAAAAATAGCAATAGTTCTGGTGTAACGTCCTACAGACTTGATAGTACGATTGAATTAAAAGGCTCAACAACCATTGAAAAAGTAACAAACGGTCTTACGGCAACACTTGGGGGCAAAATTGTTAGCAACAATCTAACAATAACCGGCTCTGAAACTGAAAACAGTACTGGTGCAATAGCCTACAACAACAGTATGATTACATTAAACGGTACAACAACCATTGAAAAAGTTGCAAACGGTCTTGATGTACGAGATGGAGCGACTATCAAGATGATTGATGGTTCCATTGCTGCATCTCATATAGGTGCTATTTTCGAACAGAGTATTAACGAAAGCACGTTAGAAGATGTTACAATATCAAGCGGCAAAGATGACATCCTTATGGATAAGGGAATAAGAGCTTACTACAGCACAGTAACTTTGAATAATGTAACCGTAACTCAAGCACTAACAGGCATATCTGCAAATGATTTCTCCATAGTAAAAGTCTCCAAAGGAACATTCAATGGAAAAACTGATGGTGTATATGCTCAAAACTATAGCAGAATTACTTTAAACGGCACTGAAGTCATTTCATCTTATGGTTATGGTCTTCATGCTGATGGACAAAAATCCAATGCACAAAACGCCACTATCATAATGACGGGAGGAAAGGTAAATGGGAAAGACGCTGCATTATTTGCAGAAAAAGGCGGAAAGATTGATGCCACGAATGTTGCTCTAACAACAGAGGGAACAGGAAGCGGTGCATTTGTAATTGGCGATAACAGCACAATTCAATTGCATGGCGATACAATAATTAACAATACTTTGGGCGGACTCGATGCCGTTAATGGAGGTAAAATCATTAGCGAAAACTTATCGATAATCGGTGGTGAAGCATTTGAAGGCTCCGACAACGAACGCACTGGTATATGGACATCGGACTCTGGTAGTGAAGTTAGGTTAATGGGCAAAACAACCATTCAAAATGTCGATGAAGGTTTTTATGCAGACGGTGGAAGTCAAATCATTAGCGGAGATTTAATTATAACCGGTGGTGAAAGTAAAACAATGACCGTTGGTGTAAACGTTGCAGAAACTGATAGTTTAATTAAGTTAAATGGTAAAACAATCATTCAAAATTTTGATGTTGGTCTCACCGCAGGAAATAATAGCACGATTAAGATGACGAATGGTTATATTGGAGCAGCAGAGAATACAATAAAAAATAAAATAGAAGCAAAAAAAGTTGCACTATGGGCGGCATTTAACGGACATATTGATGTCGTGAATACTTCTATGATAGCAGGAGTTGCTGGTTTGCAATTTATAGCTCTCTCTAATCCTGATCTAGATTATCCAGATGATCCACAAAAACGTAAAAGCAGTGAAATCAATTTAACCAATGCAGATGTTCACGCTGAAAATGGTACTGGAATTTTTGTTGGAGCTTTCACTAACACAAACATGGAAGATATTCCAGGTTTGTCAATCGGTACAGTCAATCTCAAAAATTCAGAAATCCATGCTGATGTATTGTTAGGAGATGGTCTTTTCGAAGATCCAAAATCTTGGAAAAATGACAATTATTGGAACAATAAAGAGGTTAAAGCGATCTCCAACGGCACCTTCACCTTAAGCGCTGATCAGTCTACTTTAGAAGGCAGAGCGAATATTGCTAAAGACAGAAATGTACGTTTTGATCTGAAAAACAATACAAAATGGACGTTGAAAATTAGCAAAAACGAAAAAGATGCTGATAGCAATCTCCTTGATATCGCTCAAAGATCTCGTTCTGATGTTTCTGTGCTTAATCTCGATAACAGCTCCATTGTTTTTGAGAAACCAACAGAAGATCATTACCAAACCTTGCATATAGGTTCTGGTAAACCAGACACGCAAGAAGTCTACAATGCAACGGGTGATGCAAAGATTTACTTCAACGCACAATGGAGTGATGGAGCACCAATCGCCGATCAAAAAACCGATAGACTTTTGATCCATGGGGATGTCTCAGGCAACACATCAGTTTATGTCACGGGGCGCTTAGAAGAGAACAATATCGAAGCAAATACCTCTGCTGCTGCCAATGTCCGGGGTCTTTCACTTATTCAAGTTTCTGGAAAAGCAGAGGAAAACTCTTTCAAACTGGTAAATGGCTATACCACAAGAGGTGGCTTACCAGATATGTATACACTACGTGCCTATGGACCAGACTCAAGCCAAGGCAACGCCGATATTGCACAAAACCTCTTTGATGAAAAGAATGAAAATTTCTGGGATTTCCGTTTGCAACCCGAACTGCTTGACTCCAATTCTGGTTCAAATCCTGATCCTGAAACAAATATCCCTACCGTTGCCCCTGTACCACAAACAGCAAGCTATTTAGTCATGCCAAATGCTCTCTTCTACACGGGACTAACCGATATGGCTAAACAAAACGCACTTTTAGCCACAATGAGAACATCTGTCTTAGGAAAAGAAGAGGAAAAACAAACCGGTTTCTTCCTCTATACTTACGGAAACACAGGAACCTTATCTTCCAAGCGCGGACCTCTCAAATATGGTTATGGTGCTGATATCCGCTATGCTGCTCTACAAGCCGGTGTTGCATTCACGGCATTAGAAGGACAAAATACCACAACACATTTCGGTCTTGTAGGCACCTATGGGCGGCTATCTTTCACTCCAAAGGATATGGATGATGTAAGTAAGAGCACATTGGATAAATGGTCACTAACAGCTTATGGCAGCGTGCAGCATGACAATGGTTTCTATATGGATACGCTTTTATCCTATGGAATTCTAAAAGGAGATATCGGCAATGCTATCATTGGCAAAACCGCAAAATTGAAAAATGCCAAAATGTTGAGTATCTCCACCACTGTTGGCAAAGAATTTGCAACCGGAATGGAAGGTTTAACCTTCGAGCCTCAAGCACAACTTGCTTATCAACATTTGATGTTTAATACCATTGAAGATGCTGATAATTTTACCGTTGATATGAAAAATCCTTCTCAATGGTTGATCCGTGTTGGTGGACGTTTGACAAAAACCATTTCCACTGAAAACAACCGTCCTATGTCTTTCTATGGAAAAGTAAACTTGATCAAAACTTTTGGTGATGATGGTACCATCCGGATTGGCAGAGATTTTGACCTTGATCCTATGGGACCTGCAATTGAAGGCGGCGTTGGCATTAATGCGCAACTGTCTCACAATTTCTCCCTTCATGGGGATGTCAGCTATCAACAAAAGCTTCAAAAAACCGGTGTATCTGGAGCAAGTTTTTCAGGTGGCATACGCTATCAGTTTTAAAACAAAACTGTCAAAACAGCGTATTTCTTTTCTATGTATTAACAAAAAAGGCAGTATAGTATACTGCCTTTCTATTTATAAAATCTGTTTTGCTTTCAAAGAACCTCTTCTTAAAAAGAAAAAACAACAAAATAGTTGAATCATTCTCGTGTACCATTGAAAATTTTTTATAATAGCTTTTCTCTTTTAAAGAATAAAACTTAGCATTTTTTGATAAATAAGAGCTAACACTGTAAAAAAATAAACAAATCAAAAACAATAAAAATTAAACTATACCCTAAAGAATAAATTTTCCTAGAACACATAGCATTATTAATCACCTATTATTTTTTACAAGCTTAATGCTCTTCTACAATGAAAACTTCTAAACATAAATTTATAATCAACAAACTGTACAACAAATACATAATGCGTGTTATGAGTCATCTGTATGACTCATAATGTTCTATGCCTGATAAAGTAAAAAATATGAGAGCTAAAATTTCTCTCAATAAATTATATCGATAAGATTTCACACTATAAAAAATACAAAAACTCTCTATTACAACAAAGATACTAAATACTTCTCAAAACCCAAAATAGAAAAATGTATTTTCTCTTTGGAAAATCGATCACACTCTTTGCTCTCTATGGACAATAGGCTCTATACTTGCTTCAAAGAACTCCTTTGTATAATTATGTTGCGCATGTAGATTACGCAATTCATCATTGCTAAGCTCTTCAAGAATAATCCCTTTATGCATAATCCCAACACGTTCACAAATATGTGCAACAACAGCAAGATCATGGGATACCATCAAATAAGTAAGTTTTTTTCTTTCTCGCAACGATTTCAACAAGTTTAAAATTTCAGCCTGTACCGACACATCCAATGCAGATGTTGGCTCATCAAGCAACAAAACCTCTGGCTCAATAATTAAAGCACGTGCAAGAGCAATACGCTGACGCTGCCCCCCAGACAACTCATGAGGATAACGATAAAGAAATGAAGAATCTAAACCAACAGAATCTAAAGCATCCTCTACCCGCTCCTTTTGATTATCCATACCATGGATTTTAAGAGATTCAGAAAGAACCTTATGAACCATTTTTCTTGGATGAAGAGAAGCATAAGGATCTTGAAAAACCATTTGAATACAGCGTAAAAAATCTTTACTTCGTTTTTTTTCGACTTCTTGTCCAGCAAAAAGGAACTTTCCGCTATAATCTGGAATAAGCCCTACCAATGTATTCAAAATAGTTGATTTTCCACATCCAGATTCACCAATTAAACCATAAGCTTCACCACGCTTAATATGAAAATTAACATTTTTAACAACTGTTACTGCCTTATGCCTATGGCCAAAAGTTACAGATAAATTAGAAACATCAATAATATTCTCACAATTTGTCATGGGGAACCTCCTCAACACCATTAACAATCGTAGGATTATACAACCAATCAGGATCACGCTCAGGAACAGCCAAAACATCAACAGGATTATCAAGCCGTGGCAAACTCGCGAGCAAAGCCTTGGTATAAGGATGACAAGCGTGAGACAAATCAGAAGCTGGCAACTCTTCTAACACGCGGCCTGCATACATTACCAAAATACGATCACAAAAATCAGCAATCATATTCAAATCATGACTAATGAAAATAAGTCCCGTTCCAGACTTTGTCACCAATTCATCTAATACGGATAAAACTTGTCGTCTTACTGTAATATCAAGCGCAGATGTTGGCTCATCGGCAATAATTAAATCAGGTTTTGGAATAAGCATCATTGCAATCATCACACGCTGCCCCATCCCCCCTGATATTTCATGAGGAAATAATCGCATCACATGTTCAGGATCACGAATATGAACAGATTCCAACATAGATATAGTCTGCTCCCGCGCCTCACCTTTTGAAACGCGGTAATGAATACGGTAAGCCTCCATAATCTGCTCACCAATCCGTATTAAAGGATTAAGTGAATATTTGGGGTCCTGTAAAATCATTGAAATACGCTTACCTCGGATTTTTCGCATCTGAGGCTCACTTGCGGTCAATAAATCAACATCATCGAAGCGCATTTTTTTAGCTTTAACAATTGCTGATTTTGGACTCAACCTTAGTATTGCGCGCCCAGTCATCGATTTTCCAGATCCGGATTCACCAACAATTCCAATTTTTTCTTTGCCGACAGAAAAACTAACACCGCGTACAACTTCTGAAATGCCGCGCGCTGTAGGAAAAGAAATACGTAAATCTTCTACTTCTAATAATTTATTACCCATTGCGTGGATCCAATACATCACGAAGACCATCACCTAAAAGGTTGAAAGCAAGACTTGCAAATAATATTGCACAGCCTGGTATTGCTGCTAACCACCAATTTGTCATCATAAACTCCCGCCCTGAGGAAAGCATCGCCCCCCATTCAGGACTTGGAAGTTGAGCTCCCAACCCTAAAAAACCAAGACCAGCAGCCGTTAAAATAATTCCAGACATATCCAAAGTTAATCGTACAATCACTGAAGGAATACACATGGGCGCAACATGAAACAAAATAATTCGCCAAGCAGAAGCCCCCTGCAAGCGAACAACAGAAACATAATCAGAAGAACGTATCATTAAAGTTTCAGCACGTGCTAAACGTGCGATTGGCGGCCATGCTGCAATTGAAATTGCAATAGAGGCATTTTCGATCCCAGGGCCCAATGCGGCTGAAAATGCAAGAGCTAAAATCAAACCTGGAAAAGCAAGAAAAATATCGACAATGCGCATGAGCACAGTATCAACCCATCCGCCCATATAACCAGATACAGTTCCAACAATAAGCCCTATTGGACCTACAATAACTGTTGTAAGAAAAACAACATAAAGAGTAATACGAGAACCAAAAACAAGGCGACTAAAAATGTCACGTCCTAATTCATCTGTTCCAAAATAATGCGCCATAGAGGGTGGCTGCAACCTATGCCCCAGATCATTGCTAAGAAAATCATGCGTAGCAATCCATGGAGCAAAAAATGCACATATGATAATAATACAAATAATAAGCAAACCCAATACAGCCGAAAAGTTATGAAAAAACTTAACCAATGCGTGATAAATTCTTTGTATGTTCGCTTGAATTATGGACCGCGGAATAGGGTCATTTAACCAACTTCTCAAAGAAGATGATGATTGCGATTTATGATGATTACTTACTGTCATATTCAACGTGTCCTTGGATCAAAAATGCGATAAAGCAAATCAGAAAATAAATTAATGGCGACAAAGATAAATCCTACAAGTAAAGTACATCCTACAACTGCATTCATATCTCCGGCTAAAAGAGCATTTGTCAAGTAATGCCCAAAACCAGGCCAAGCAAAAACTGTCTCTGTCAAAACCGCCCCTTCTAATAAAAAAGCATAAGATAGCGCCACAACGGTAATAACCTGAACAGCAGCATTCCTAAAGGCATGCCCCCAAACCGTTCGCGCCCAAGATAACCCCTTTACACGGGCAGTAATAATATATTCCTGATTGAGTTGCTCAATCATAAACCCACGAGTCATACGGCTAATATAAGCCATAGCACCGAATGCTAAGATCAAAGCAGGCATAATAATGTGACTAAAGACATTACCAAAAGCCTCCCATTGTCCTTGGCTCGCTGTATCCCAAAGAAAAAATCCTGTTTTAGGTTCAAAAGAATATTCATAAAGAAAATCAATACGTCCTGGACCACCAACCCAGCCAAGCTTGGCGTAAAATATTAACAACGCCATTAAACCAAGCCAAAATGTCGGGGTAGAATAACTTACAAGTGTAAAAACACGGACAACATAATCAATAAATGAATCGCGATACATTGCTGCAAAAACACCAAATGGAATCCCAAGACATGTGCCAATAACAATAGCAACGGTTGCAAGCTCTAATGTTGCAGGAAATACGCGCATAATATCAGTTAAAACAGGACGCCCAGAAGTTAAAGCATCTCCAAAGTCAAATAAAAATACATTATGAAGATACTTCCAATATTGGACAATCAACGGCTTATCAAGACCCAGCTTATAATACATTGTATCATAAGCCTCCTGACTGATATTATCACCAAGAATAGACAAAACGGGATCTAGAGGAAGAAGATGACCAAGAAAAAAAGTAATCGTCACCAACCCAAACAATGTGATAATAACTGAAATAAGAAGTTTAAATCCCTTGAACAAAAAATTCCATAAAAACAATTTTTTTTGCTTTTCTGATACAGCTCTTTCAGTCTCTGAAAGTGGCAAAATCATTATAAAAATCCCCTCTGTAGCGATAAAATATAAAGCGAATACTTTTTTTCATATAACGAAATAATCTCTTATTAAACATGTTCTACAATCTTTCTCTACAACATGCTTATTTTTCTGCTTCATTGTAGTAAAGTCTGTAACTATTCCAAACCCATTTTTTGACATCAGGTCCTATACCAACGGTATAATATGTCTGAAACAAATAAACCATAGGACCATGCTCTAGCACATAATGCTGTAAAGTACGATATTGCATAATACGCTTATTGGGATCTTTCTCAAATAAAGCATGCATCACCATTTTATTAATATTTTCATCATAATATCCAGCGCGCCAAGCCAAATACATATTGTGCTTTTTTGTAAATGTTGGATCAGGATTAAATACATGATTTAATGAAGCAGGATGTCCATCAGGATCAGCACTCCCCCACCCCATAAGTGCAGTATCATAATTTCCACCCCGTACACGACTTAACAATTGATTTTGTGCCATTTTTTCAATTGTCAGCTCAACACCAATTTTGCGTGCATTGGCTTGAATAGACTGTGCAACAGATGACATATAACTAAGGCTTCCAACTAAAAGATTAGCTTTAAAACCATTAGGATAGCCAGCCTCAGTAATCAACTGTTTTGCTTTTTTCAAATCCAACTTAAAAGGCAATCCTTCTTTTTCATCTAAAGCACCTGGAACACCCAAGGACATATAAGTTGCTCGGGGAATAGCAATCCCCTTCAAAACAGTTTTTCCAAGACCTTCATAATCAACCAAATAACGAAGTGCCAACCTAACCTTTTCGTTTGCTAAAATTGCATTTTTGTTATTTAACGATAGATAAATAATCTGCGGGCGCAAAACACGGCTAATTTTGATCCGACCGCCCTTTTTTTCAAGATCTAAAATATCCTCTGAAGAAAGATCACGTACAATATCCACATCACCTTTTTCCAACAGAAGTCTTTGACTTGATGAATCCGCTACATGCTGCACAACAATCTTCTTAATTTTAGGCACTTCACCCCAATAATGCTGTGTAGCCTCTAACACAACTTTATCCGCTGGAGACCAGTTCACCAATTTATAAGGCCCAACACAAGCAGAATGTGTTGCTAAATATTTATTCCCCATATCACCGTTAAGACTCTGCGCTTCAATTGTTTTCCGATCAAGCAAAGCAGAAGCATAAGATTGTCCAATAACAGTCAATATAAGTTGAATAGGATAGGATTTATCGAATTTTAATTGTAAAGTTTTATCATCAAGAGCCTGAATATTTGTTTCAACATTTTTTTTGGTAAACCCATAATCCATTAAAGATTGAGCATAGCTTAATCCTAATTTAATAATCCTCCGCATCGACCACACCAGATCTTGCGCCGTCGCCGTCCTCCCATCATCAAACTTCAAATCATCACGAAGATGAAAAACTATTCTTTTTCCATTATCTAAAACGTCCCAAGACTGTGCCATAGCAGGGCGAATTTTTGTGGGATCATGCTCATCATATTGCACTAACGCGCTACAAATATTCGTCAATAATTCACTCGTCACAACCTCAACAGTTTGCGCTGGATCAAAACTACTAATTGAATCAATATTCCATGCCATCACCAATATATCTTTAGATGAGGCACTAAATGCTGATGTTACAGCCCCATTCAAGAAAACGAGTGTGCTTAATAAAATAGAAATTTTTTTCAACATTCTTTTTTTTCCATTTTATCTCTTCCTATTGTACTCTTGTATCTTTTCACACAAAGTGATTATGATTTTGTTTTTTTAAACAGCATGGCATCAAACATCAACTTCATTTAATCGAACCAAGCATCTATAAAGTAATTCTCTTATCCATCAATCTATATTCGGAATACAGAGAATCTATAAAGATAAACAAAGAACCTCCCCAATATAACTTCTCATATTCACCCCTTCCTATAAACGACATCAATCATATATTGCATAAACATTTCTCACAATTTCATCCTTAAAAAAACTGAAAGACTTTTATGTGAGAAAATATTTTCATCATGCAATTATGATTAAGCACTGTTTATCTTTGACAACATTTAAAGACACACTTATTTTTCAATTTTATTATAAAAAATACGCGGCGCACTATTCCAAACCCATTTTTTGACATCAGTTGTCATCGCTATAGCGCTATATTGCTGATAAATAAACGCATAAGGCCCTTTTTGCATCAGTTCACGTTGTAAATCAGCATAAAGTTGCGCCCGTTTTTGCGGATCTTTTTGAAACAATGCCTCTTCAACTTTTTGATTCATCTCGGCATCAAAATATCCATGCTTCCAACTAGGATAGGCGGTATTTTTTGCCTCAAACCGATTATCAGGATTATAAACAAGACGTGAAGCCATTGTATGGGGATCCGCAGAATCGTTATTCCATCCGATAAAAGCCGTATCAAAAGCCCGTGCATTCACTTTTGAAAACAACTGTGTACCTGCCACACGTTCAATTTTAAGACGCACCCCTGCCTGTGCAGCACTATCTTGAAGCGACTGAGCAAGTAACAAAGTATAAGGAGCATTTAAGACAAGAAAATTTGCCTCAAATCCATTCGGATAACCGGCCTCTGCTAAAAGCTGCTTGGCTTTTGCAACATCAAATGTAAAGGGTTGTCCTTCTTTTTCATCCAGAGCCCCAAAGTTACCAAGAGGAATAAAACTTGCCCGTGGAACACCAATCCCTTTGAGAAGATTCTTGCCAAGACCTTCATAGTCAATAAGATAACGCATCGCCAAGCGTACTTTTTCCTTAGCAAAAATGGGATTTGTCGTATTAAATCCCCAATACATCATGGTTGGATCTAACACTTTTTCGATTTTAATATCTGTTGTTTTTTGCAGATCTGCAAGATCTTCAGGAGCCAAATTACGGGCAACATCAATATCGTGCTTTTGCAACAACAAACGTTGTGTACCTGACTCCACAACATGACGAATGAGAATCTGCTTTAGTTTCGGGGCTTGTCCCCAGTAGTGGGAGCTTGCACGTAACAAAAGAGCTTCTCTAGGGCGCCAACTGCTTAACTGATAAGGACCAACACAAGAAACATGACTCTTCAAATACTGATTTCCCAGATCACCATCTTTTTCGTGTTTCATAATTGTCTTACGATCGAGCAAAACTGTTGCCGGACTCGCAACAATATTATTAAGGATAAGCTCTGCTGGATAAGGCTTATCAAATTTCATCACCACTGTTTTTTCATCAGGGGCTTGCAAAGCATCATCAACATTTTGCTCTGTAATTCCATATTCATTAAAAATTGTCGCATTGGTCATCTTTAATTTGACAATCCGCTTCATACTCCAAAGAAGATCATTGGCATTGGCTGATCGCCCATCATTAAACTTCAAACCATCACGCAAATGAAAAGTAATCACCGTACTGTGATCATCCCCTGAAACATCCCAATGTGTAGCTAATGCCGGAACCATTTTAGCAGGATCATCCGTTGCGGTACTGACCAAACTATCACAAACATTGCGGACAATTTCACCTCCATAAACATCATTAAGTTGTGCGGGATCAAATGTACTAATTGCATCGAGATTCCAAGCCATCACAAGGGTATCTGCGGGTGTTTTTGCCCAAACCTGTTGTGCAACCATCCCCAGTGCTATAAAAGCAGAAACAAGAGAGCTGCTATTCGTTAATATTTTTTTCTTTAAGTTCATAAACTTTCCCCTTTATTTTTTATCAATGAATGATGCTCAAATGACATAGCAAATTTATAATTATAAAAATTGAACAAATACGTTCTAATCGCTTATACAAAGTCATCCACTTTATAAATTCACTGACTTAAGTTTCAATCAAACCATAGCGAACATGCACTATATGTTTTGCTAACTAGTATCACATTTTTTTCATAATATCTCTTTGCATACAACAATACGCTATATCAGCCCCAATAAATTATCAAAATGACAAATCCTGTATCCCCCCAGAAAACGGTAAGCTTTTTAAAAAATCATTGCGCAAAGATTTATAAACTCACTGTTTTATTCTTTTAGGGTGTATTTAAAATAAAATATGCAAATTTTAAAAACCGTCATCCTCCTCAAACACTCAATTTCAAGATACAACGCATCTTTACTACATGATCAAAACGGCCTCGAAATAGTAAAAAAATATAAGAAAATATTTTTTCTACCATAAAAAGCCGCTTAATCTTTTGAAAATTAAGTATCAAAAATTTTACGTTTTTACCAACAAAACCAAACACGTTAATAACGATAAAGAAATAATGAGAAAAACCATTCCTTACAAATTTTGTCTTCTGAGAGATAAAGCTTGCAATAAAAGAATGCACACAAAAATGCCCTTTCTCATTGATAAAAACAAAATTCATTATACGATTTTCCCCAAAGACATTACGAATATAAATCCTTTTAAACTTTAAATGTGCATCATTGCTTTTCCGCTATAAAAATAAAATAGCAAACAATATACCGCAATAAAACTCTCGTTTCCAACAGCAAAATACAGAGATTCAATTCAGCAATGTAGCGTATACGGCTCTGCCTGAGCTTAAGCATCCTCCCCAAAACTGGAGCTCACACACAGCAAAATTACTCTCTAATAGAAAAAAGTTATCAGATAATAAAATCTAACACAAGCAGCTTGAGTCATTTAATTTCAATTTTTCCTAACTGCATTTTGTTTTATATTGCTTAGGCAAGTATTGAGCAAGCGACCATCACACAAATAAACTAACAGTCATACAATCCAAGCAAAATATAACAATGCAACAACACCACCACATCTAAAGATGACTTTGCATTCGTCAATAAACATGAATAAAATATTCATTAATTATAACGGTCATGTTATTAACAGAAATAAAAACACCTCTTCTGAACCATTACCAATGCTAAAGACTGTTGCACAACATTGAGAGCTAGTAAATCTGTGATGATGCCGATTTGTTCCTTCATAAGCTTAAAGATGGAATGCACAATGGGTTTACTATCATACCATTCACGAACAGTGTTGCAAAATAGACTTGGATTCCTTGAGAAAAGTTTCTTTAAAACAGACAAGACATCACCATTATCTAACTCGAAATACATGACAATTAGATATCACTTCTTTTTGCATCTGTTTTTTCATCTTCAAAATTATCGCTTTGTCGTTTTGATTGCCAACAACCGTAAAAAATCATCAATCTTGTATAAGTTTGTATATTTCAATTATCTTATACAGTGGAGTGCATAATCTGTACATTTATTAAACAATTCAATTATTAGCCTATTGATCATTGCTTTCACGAACGCGACTTTACCAATTTATCGACAAAAACATCCTTCAAGATGATCATTGACAATCCCTACGGACTGCATAAAAGCATAACAAATCGTTGGACCAATAAATGTCCAGCCACGTTTCTTTAAATCTTGAGAAAGACGAAGAGAAGCAGGTGTTATGGGATGAGACGACAGTGTTTGAAAGTCTATCTTTTCATAATGTTCTGATTGTGGTGGCTGAAAAGACCAAAAATAGTGGGTCAAGCTTCCCCACTCTGTTATAATTTCTTGTGCTCTAAGTGCATTATTAAGTACTGATCGAATTTTTCCTTGATGGCGAACAATATCTTTGTTCTGCATCAACATTTGCACCTTTAACTCATCATAATGAGCAATTTTTTCAAAGTCAAAATGATCAAATGCAATGCGAAAAGAAGAGCGTTTTTTTAAAATTGTCAACCAAGAAAGTCCAGCTTGGAAACCTTCAAGACAAATTTTTTCAAACAAACAAATATCCTCTACAACAGGCTTTCCCCATTCATTATCATGATAAGCACAATAAAGTGGATCAGTTCCGGCCCATGCGCAACGAATTTTTCCATCCACTCCCTTAAGAAGACCTTCCGCAAGCATAGCACTCACCGTAAAACAGAACGCCACCCAGTTGCACATTCACGGGCTCGTTAAAAAAAACATCTCTCAAAGAGCACCCACTCCCATTTCACGGCGTCGACCATGAATGGTATAACGATAAAACCATTGAGCGCCCCCATCTTTACGTTTGTGAAGAAGCAAGCCAGCACCATCATTATATTTGCCATCCCCCAATATTGCAACAGACCTTGCATTAAAACGGTTCATAAGAGCCATTTTTAGTCCTTTCTTGTACAGTTTTTACCCTCATGGTCCCCCCACTTGTAATGTGCAAGCAAGTGGTTTTGATTGATTCAAGATACACATATTTGCAATGAGAGAATCATACGTTATTCGGGGCTCTAATTCAATATGAATAGTGCTAAATTATCTAATATAAATCAATATGTTGTTGTATTCAAAAGAGGGTTCCTTGATCATCGCTAGACGATTTTATTTGCTTGTGGTTTGAACGTTTAGCGGAAACAGGCTCTTGTGTTGCAACACTGATATCACCATCAAAAAAACGTAAATTTATTTGCCCCGTTTCAGGAAACTGCACCAACCGTTTGATGGGCTTATTCTCTTTCCCCAAAGCCAAAACAAAGCCGCGCTCCAAAATATTCTGATACGAAGTGCTTCTTAAAAGCCTAGAGGCTACCTCTAACCCAGCCCGTTGTTTTTCAACATTGCGCACAAAAGCACGCTGAAGACGTGCAGTATATTCCTTCGTATTGTGTTCTGCTTTTTCAGTATTAAGTAAACGCGGTGAAAGACGCACACCAAGTGCATGAAAAGAAAAACGTTTTTTATCATAGCTTACACAAAGAGCACGCTGCAAACGACTTGAAATTTCATCAAAACCTCGCCGTGGTAGAGCAAAAAGTTGATCGGCAGTCGGAAGAGCGCGTAGAGTAGCACGCAGTTTTTGTCGATAAAAATCAAAATAACGCGCAAGTCCCATGCGCAAACGTGCACCAAGCGATGCCACTAGCACCTCGAGATCAAGCTTAACAGGAACAGCCCGCTCTGCTGCGGCTGTGGGAGTTGGAGCGCGCCAATCAGCCACATAATCAATCAAGGTCCAATCCGTTTCATGCCCAACAGCAGAAATAACAGGAAGAGAAGAGTTATAAACAGCACGAATAACGGCTTCGTCATTAAATCCCCACAAATCTTCTAAACTTCCCCCTCCCCGCGCAACAATAAGAAGATCAGGCTTAGGAACAACGCCTCCTAAAGGCAACGCATTAAAACCTTCAACAGCAGCAGCGACTTCCCTCCCACTTGTTTCCCCCTGAACACGTACAGGCCAAACCAAAATATGCAACGGAAAACGATCGGATATACGGTGAATAATATCACGAATAACAGCACCTGTTGGTGATGTTACAACGCCTATAATTCGAGGCATATAAGGCAAAGTTTTTTTCTTTGCTTCATCAAATAAGCCTTCTTCTAAAAACTTTTTTTTACGATTTTCAAGAAGTGTCATCAAAGCACCAACCCCTGTTGGTTCAAGAGCTTCAATGACAATTTGATATTTTGATGACCCTGGATACGTCGTAAGTTTACCAACAGCTACCACTTCCATCCCTTCTTCAGGAGGAAATTTGAGCTTTTCCATCACTCCACGCCAAATAACAGCTTCCAACCGCGCCTTATCATCTTTTAAAGCAAAATAAGCATGTCCTGAAGCATGAGCACCACGGTAACCTGATATCTCCCCACGCACCCGTACATAACCAAACTTCTCCTCAACAACACGCTTTAAAGCCCCTGCTATTTCGGAAACAGTAAATTCCACAACATTCGTTGTACTTATTTTTTCATCAAATAAATTTGCCATTTTTCAATTCACGGAAATTGAAATATTAAGTCTTAACATTCACACAAACACATTTTTAATTTTAATGAAATTAACCTCCTCCCAACATCTCAAAGGATGGAGATTTCTACCAGTCCACCGGACTAGCTTCTCACGGGGCAAGTTCCACTTTCTGACCACTCATGCGGTTCACTGCATAGGCGCGACAGCCCAAACCCTGCCCTGTACTGATCACGGTATCTAAAAACACTTAATATGTAAAGCTTTTCATGCTTTATATCACCGCTCTAAACAACAGTGTTTTATGGCGTAATAGGATAAAAGAGCTCTTTAAATAGCATATCTTGAAATTACATTCTATACACAACATATCAATGCGTTACCGATAAGCTTCAACGTTTTGCAAAATTTTTACCCCCATACAAAACGCTGAAGTTATCATGATTTTATTCTTGTTGTATTTTACAGCATTAAAATCCACTTATTTTTCAATTGCACTATAAAAAATACGTGGAGCACTATTCCAAACCCATTTTTTGACATCCGGTGTCATCGCTATCGTGTGATACGTCTGATAAATAAAAGCATAGGGTCCTTTCTGCATAAATTCACGTTGCAAATCAGCATACATTTGCGCCCGTTTTTGTGGATCTTTTTCAAATAAAGCATCCTGAACCTTTTGATTCATCGTTTCATCCAAATACCCATGGCACCAACTAGGATAGGCGGTATTTTTTGCCTCAAACCGATTATCCGGATTGTAAATAAGACGAGAAGCCATTGTATGAGGATCAGCAGAGTCATTATTCCATCCGAAAAAAATCGTATCAAAAGCACGTGCAGAGAGTTTTGAAAATAATTGTGTCCCCACAAAACGTTCAATTTTAAAGCGCACTCCCACTTTTTTTGCATTATCTTGGAGAGACTGAGCAATAGGCAAAGCAAAAGGATAAGGAGATGCCCCTGCAAAAATATTGGCCTCAAAACCATCTGGGTAACCAGCCTCAGTTAACAGCTGCTTTGCTTTTTGCAGATCAAGTTTAAAGGGTTGTCCTTCTTTTTCGTCTAAAGCTCCAAGATTACCAAGAGGAATAAAGCTTGCCCGTGGAACACCAACATCTTTAAGAAGCGTCTTACCGAGTCCTTCATAGTCAATAAGATAATGCATCGCCAAACGCACTTTTTCATTAGCAAAAATTGGATTCGTCACATTAAATCCCCATATGATTACGGACGGCTCTAATACTCTTGCAACTTTAATATCCGTTGTAGCTTGGAGATCTGCTAAATCCTCTGGCAACAAATTACGTGCAACATCGATATCGTGTTTTTGCAACAATAAACGTTGCGTTCCAGGCTCCGCAACATGGCGAATTAAAATCTTATTCAATTTAGGTGCCTCACCCCAATAATTGGAGCTTGCACGCAACAAAATAGCTTCTCCAGGACGCCAGCTACTTATCTGATAAGGACCAACACAGGCAGAATGGCTCGCCAAATACCGATTTCCCAGATCACCATCTTGTTCATGTTTCATAATTGTCTCACGATCCAACAAGGCAAGAGTACGACTAGTGGCAAAATGGCTAAGGATAAGCTCTGCTGGATAAGGTTTATCAAATTTCATCACCACCGTTTTCTCATCCGGTGCTTGAAAAGCCTCATCAACATTTTGTTCTGTAATACCATATTCATTAAATGTCGCCGCAGTAGCCATCTTCAATTTAACAACCCGCTTCATGCTCCAAACAAGATCATAAGCATTAGCAGAACGACCATCGTTGAACTTCAAACCATCACGCAAATGAAAAGTGATCACCGTTTTCTGATCATCACTTAAAACATCCCAGCTTTTGGCCAAAGAAGGAATAACTTTAGCTGCATTATCTTTAGCGGGGTCAACTAAATTATCACAAACATTGACAAGAACTTCATTCCCATAACGATCATTGATTTGCGCTGGATCAAATGTACTAATTGAATCGAGATTCCAACCCATCACAAGAGTATCAGCGGGTGTTTTTGCTGGAACCTGTTGTACAACCATCCCCAGTGCTATAAAAGCAGAAACCAGAGAACTGCTCCTTTTCAATATTTTCCTTTTCAAGCTCATAGACTTTTCCTTTTAAAGTTTATTGTATAAATTTTCCACGCAACACAAACATATTTAAATAATAAAATGAGACGATACATAAGCGCCTCAACAAAGTATTCAAACTTTCAAACACCACTACTTACCAATCACTCCTCCTGCCCACACTTATAAGCCAAACCAAAACGTGCAATGGCAAACACTTTTGCTATACAATAAACGCTTACCAGTAACAGAGCCTATTCATGAGAGCATAATGCTATGATTAAAGACTATCAAACCTCTATTGTTTTTCTCTCTTGTTAAACAAGTTTCCCCTTGTTTTTTCTGATGTTTTTTTTTCTGATGTTTTTTTAATGTCACCAAAGCACCCCCTGTTGATTCAAGTGCTTTAATAACAAAAAGCCTTCATCATAATTTAACGTTTCGATCAAACAGAAAAATTCATCAATTTGCCAAGTGCAACGACTTTTATTCCTTCTTCAAAAGGAAATTTGCAATTTCTCATCACTCCCCGTAAAATAACACCCTCCAATTGGCATCTTACCATCTTTCAAAGTAAGAAACATAGACACCATAAAAACTGATATTCCTCGTACCTTCCCCATAATAAAACTTTTCTTCACCATTGCAAAGTCTTCGCTCCTTCAGCAATGCTAAAATTTCGCGACATTTTTTGCACTGATTTTTGAGCAAATAAATTTACCACTTTTCACTTCACAGAAGTTGAAATATCCAGTTTTAACATCCATACCAACACATCTTTAATGAAAATGACAGATCCCTTTTAAAATAGAAATATTCAACAACATATCCAATCATTCCCCATGATCTCCAGCGTATTACAAAGTTCTTGAACACTATGCAAAACGCTGAAGTTATTATGATTTCATTTTTGTTGTATTTTACAATATTTAAAGACACACTTATTTTTCAATTTTACTATAAAAAATTTGTGGCGCACTATTCCAAACCCACTTTTTGATATCAGGTGTCATCGCGATAACGCTATATTTTTGAAAGATAAACGCATAAGGTCCTTTTTGCATAAGTTCACGTTGTAAATCAGCATAAAGTTGCGCCCGTTTTTGCGAATCTTTTTGAAACAATGCCTCTTCAACTTTTTGATTCATCTCAGCATCAAAATACCCATTCTGCCAACTAGGATAAGCGGTATTTTTTGCCTCAGACCGATTATCCGGATTATAAATAAGACGTGAAGCCATGGTATGAGGGTCCGCAGAATCGTTATTCCATCCGATAAAAGTCGTATCAAAAGCCCGTGCATTCACTTTTGAAAACAACTGTGTACCAGCCATCCGTTCAATTTTAAGACGCACCCCCGCCTTTGCCGCACTGTCTTGAAGCGACTGAGCAAGTAACAGCGTATAAGGGGCATTTGATACAAGAAAATTTGCCTCAAAGCCATTCGGATAACCAGCCTCTGCTAAAAGCTGCTTGGCTTTTGCAACATCAAATCTAAAGGGTTGCCCTTCTTTTTCATCCAAAGCCCCAAAGTTACCAAGAGGAATAAAACTCGCCCGTGGAACACCAATCCCTTTGAGAAGCTTCTTACCAAGACCTTCATAGTCAATAAGATAACGCATCGCCAAGCGCACTTTTTCCTTAGCAAAAATAGGATTTGTCATGTTAAATCCCCAATACATCATGGATGGCTCTAACACTTTCTCGAT
>NZ_JBHIQI010000013.1:0-36716 GCF_042196465.1 Bartonella sp. AD13SXNS | reverse complement strand
GTCTTCCCATGATCAACGTGACCAATCGTACCAATATTAACATGCGGTTTTGTACGTTCAAATTTGCTCTTCGCCATCGCTATTAATCTCTTGTTTTATTCTCTACTTTTGTTAGCACCTAAAAACAGACCTGCAGAATTGAATTCAACCGAACTGTCAATCAGCCCAATTACCACAACTCTTAGACGGTAAAGCCCGCCTACTTCTATAATGGAACATCCTCCATTATACCTACTTGCCTAATCATCAACAACTATTTGGAGCGGGTAGCGGGAATCGAACCCGCATATTCAGCTTGGAAGGCTGCTGCTCTACCATTGAGCTATACCCGCATGATCCATGTACTAACACTCCTTCGATGAATGGTGGAGGGGGTTGGATTCGAACCAACGTAGCATACGCAACGGATTTACAGTCCGCCCCCTTTAACCACTCGGGCACCCCTCCATTACACCGTTAAAGTCGCGCGATGAGGCATCACGACAACCATTTTGAATACTCATCCAATTCAACCTGATTGCGAAGTGGTTATGACGATTACTATTGTATCTGTCAACAGAATAAATACAATTCTGTACAAATTTCCTGCTCATAACTTTAAATCATAGATTTTTTATATCTATTTTTCTTATTAACACGCTATAAAGAAGTTATGAAAGAAAAAACATCACAAAATTCTCATTATGCTCGTTTACGTCGCCAATATCGGGATACAAAAAGCTCTTCTTTTCGATCTTTTACACACCCGAAGAAGGAAGCCGCTTCTTTACAGCAAGGGATAATCCGTCTTTATGGCATTCATTCCGTTCATGCTGCTTTAAAAAACCCAAAAAGAATTTTTAAATGTCTTTATGTTACACAAAATGCCTTAAAACGATTAAATATATCCGAATCAGATTATCCTTGCCCTGTTACACTATGCACACCCAAATATCTTGATTCGCTGGTTGGAAGTGAAGCAGTTCATCAAGGTGTTGTGTTGGAAACTTCTCCTCTCAAACCATGCAAACTATCGGAACTAACCAATACTGATCTTGTCATTGTCATGGATCAAATTACCGATCCACATAATGTTGGCGCTATTATGCGCTCTGCAGTCGCATTTAAAGCTAAAGCACTTATTACAACTTGTCGACATTCTCCCCACGAAAGCGGTGTTCTTGCAAAAGCTGCATCAGGAGCTCTGGAAATGATTCATTATATCACCGTGAGAAATCTTGCTGAAGCTCTTCAAGAACTCCATCAAACAGGTTTTACAAGCTTTGGTCTCGATTCAGAAGGTGGACAACCTTTAGAAATAACATTAACAGGTAATAAAATTGCTCTTGTTTTAGGCGCAGAAGGTAAAGGCTTGCGTAAAAAAACACGTGAAACCGTTTGCGCTTTAGCACGCCTTGATATGCCTGGGAATATTAAATCATTAAATGTTTCAAATGCAGCAACAATAGCGCTTTATGTGGCACATAAATATCTTAGATTCTAATTTTTAATTTTTTTTGAAACATCAAAAAAGCCAACCAACAAAAAACCCGCCAAAAAACCACCAATATGAGCTTCCCATGCTATTGAGATGCCATTTTCTTCAAACAAAATAGAAGAAATACCTATGATCAAATCAGTCGTCAGCCATACGCTCATATAAACAAGCCCCCCCTTAGAACACAGAGCTTTTTTGACAGACAATAAAGGTCCCAAAAGTTTTTCGTTCTGCGCATTGACAACTAGATTACCACTAGGAAAACCGTAACGTGCAATAGCACCCATCATTCCAGATACGGCACCTGACGCCCCAATAAGTGATATGGTACTTTCTTGATGAAATGTAAAATAAGTCAAAACAGAAATAACTGCCGTTAACACCCAAAAAATTAAAAAACGTAAAACACCAAAATGCCTTGCTAAAGGAGAGCCGAAAACCAAAAGCCAAACCATATTAAGAGCAACATGTTTAAAACTACTATGCATAAATGAATAACTCACCATGGTATAACTAAATGCTACAGGATCCCTCTTAAACAATGCTGGTATAAATGAAAAAAACTCAAGGCTTTCAACATAAACCTGATGAGAAAAAAAATACTGAGAAATGCAAAAAAGACAAAAACAAAATGCTATCAAAACAACTATAATAAATGGAACCTTCAATAAAGGTTCTTTGGGTTGTTTCGGCAATCGGAAAGCATAATTATACTGAGGATCAGAAATTTTCATTATATAAAATCTCATATTCTTTAGAAAATTGGTAATTCTTACACAAAATAGATATATTCATCTTGAATAAGGAAAAGTTTTCAACTTGAATTTCTCTGCCTCCCCTTTTAAAATTTTCAATAGCTCACCGTGAAAACAGATGTATCTTATACAAAAGATTTTGAAAAGCATGAATATCAAGAATATGATTTACAAAATTAGTGCTATCCTGCTTTTTTAAATGTGAAATTTGTAATGCAATATACAAGAATTTACAAATAAACAAACTCACTTATGAGGCGCTCTATATAATAAAAAGTCAAATACATAAATGTTTCTTTTTGCCAGAAATATACTAACTATGCTTCATTTGAGATTTTAAATAAGCTTAAATCTCAATTAATCTCAGTCGCTCCAACAATATAGTTTGACGCTTTGAATGAAAAACGACATCTCCATAAGAATAAAAAACTACCAACATATTTGCGTTCTCTAGATATAATAATTGGTGTTTCATAACGTATTCATTTAGTATATCTGTATTCTTCCCCCATAAACGCAAAAACGTCGGTTTATCTCTTTAACAAATAAGAACAAACCTTTTATTTCACCTCTAACAGATATAATTCAAGAATCGCCTCATATAATGCAAAAATTTCTGGCCATGGATCAATTAGAGGAAAAATTTATGGGAATGCAAAAATCACAAGACTAAGTAGTGGAATAAACAGTGAGGTCTATGAAAGCGATAATGTTGTCAATACGGTTGCTACAGTAGCGTAATTAACAGGCGCGGGAGACTATTTTTTAAAAATAAAAAAACATATTACATAAAGCACTAAAAAATCATAAAATTGAAATAATTATCTATATAAATCATCGTGAATAAAGTAAAATATATCATGTAGCTAAAGCGTTCTATAGATACAAATATAAGAGGGGAGAGAATGAATACTCTATCTACTAACCAATTAAATATAAAAGAAAAAAATCCAATTTCCAAACAATCAATTCTAATAACACTAATGCGATAGAGTGTTCTTTATCGTGTGTAAAATATTACATAAAACATTGAAAAAACACGTCTTTTTTCCTTTTTCTTTTGCTTATTCGTAAACCGGTTATTATTTCAACAGAGTTTATAGCAGGGAGTAGTCTTTTAGTGTTATTCATTCTTTTTTAGGGATATATAGCGGATGCAGCGCCCTATGGACACTAAACAGCAATGGTCATTGGTTATATCATCTTGATATTTCTAAGTTTAACTGCCAATTGGGGATATGATGCGCTCCTATTGCGTTTAGCACCTCCTAATCATTATCTTATCCTTTTTCAATAATTAGAAAGAAGTGAGAATGATCAATGTTTTTCACGACAGTTCTAATGTTTCTAGGTTCCTCCCCACACCTCAAAAAACAGAGATCCCTACCCGTCACCGGACTGTCAACAGCCTAGCTTCTCTCGGCGGATTTCTCCTGCTAATCACTCATGCAGCTCACTTCATAGGCGCGACAGACAAACCATGCCCTGAAACTAATCACGATATCTAAAAACACTTAATATGCAAAGCTTTTCACGCCTTATATCACCACTCTAAACAACGGCGTTTTACAGCATAATAGGATAAAACACTCGAAAAAACAATGTGTTGATTTCAATGGTGCGTCCTTGTATTTAAATGGTTCATAAGAAAAACTTTCATTCCTTTCTTAAACAGCCTTATCCGTACGTTCGCCACTTGTAATGTACAAGAGAATGGTCTTAATTGATTCAATATAAGAAAGTTTAAAATGAAAAAATTATAGAAATCTAAGCCTCTCTTTTAAGTTGTAAAACAACAAACAATCATTACAAATCAATGTATTAAAATACATAAAACACCAATTATTGAAGAGGTAGATTTTGAGAACTCTGCTTACAATCTTTTAACCACACATCATAAATAGGATGCTCAACAGCGTTCAAACCAGGACTATCTGCAAACATCCATCCTGTAAAAATACGTCGTATTTTTTTATCTAATGTTACTTCGTTGACTTCAACAAAACCAGTTGTACGCGTTGGCTCATCTTTAGAGCTCGTATAACAAGCACGGGGTGTTACCTGTAATGCACCGTATTGATAAATTTCACCAAGAGTAACTTCAAAACGTGTGGTCCGCCCCGTGATTTTATCAAGACCTGCAAAAACAGCAATTCCATTGCTAACACGTTCAGCCCGTACCCCACCATTTAAGGATAAAAACACTAAAACTTCCATTAAAAAAATATATATAAAATGCCTCAACCCTAACAATAAAAAAAACCTCATCATATCAAAATCAATCGCACCTTAAAAATAACTCTTGTCATAAAATGGAGTCAAATAAGACAAAAATACACACACACATTAAAACATTTTATTTTTTAGGTGACCATGCATCATAATCTCCATGCACACAAGGACGCTCATCATTGTAAGGAATAGCCCCCTTTGGTCGATAGGCCTCACCCGTACCTGTCATATTTGCGACATGAGGCTTTTCCCATTCATGTGGATGATAATCTTCCTGTGTTGGTGGACACTCACAGCGATGATGTATCCAGCCGTGCCAACCTGGTGGAATAGTAGAAGCTTCAGAATAATCTTTATAAATAACCCAACGACGCGGATAACCATCCTTATGATATCCCCCCTCATAATATATATTTCCAGATTGATCTTCCCCTATCCGCTTACCTTTTCGCCATGTAAAAAAACGCGTACCAATGGTATTACCACTCCACCACGTAAAGATTTGTTTTAAAAAATGAGCCATTTTCTATTCCATTTCTTCAGTATGTTCATGAAATCAATCGTTGGAATACAATTGTTTACTCCTTGAAATTACCGAAAAAGTTACTGGTAAATTCAGCCACAACTCCAATTGATAGGATAACTTTCTCTCCCTTAATTTCAAGAACATATCATATTTATGGATTCTTCTCCACCCCATAAAATTTAATCTATACCAAGTTTTATCTTAACCAACTCATTAACAGTTTGAGGATTTGCCTTACCACCTGTTGTTTTCATTACTTGCCCAACAAACCAACCAACTAAAGCAGGTTTTTGCTTTGCTTGCGCAACTTTATCAGAATTATTGGCAACAATCTCATCAACAGCTCTTTCAATAGCCTTTATATCTGTCACCTGCTTCATATTGCGCTCTTCTACAATTTGGCGTGGATCTCCCCCCTCATTCCAAATAATCTCAAAAAGATCTTTGGCAATTTTTCCAGAAATAATTTCTTCTTTTATGAGATCAATAATGCTTCCCAATTGATGTGGCGAGACTGGAGACTCTTCAATTTCACGATTATCTTTATTTAAAGCCCCTAAAAGATCATTAATCACCCAATTGGCAACTATTTTTCCATCCCGACCACGAGCAACTTCTTCAAAATAATCAGCAATAGCCTTTTCTGTCACAAGAATGGAGGCATCATACATTGTCAGTCCCATTTCAGTAACAAAACGTGCTTTTATAGCGTCGGGCAATTCTGGTAAATCCGCTGCCAAAGCATCCACAAAAGCTTGATCAAATTCTAATGGCAAAAGATCAGGATCAGGAAAATAACGATAGTCATGCGCTTCTTCCTTTGAGCGCATAGAGCGTGTTTCACCTTTAGCCGCATCAAAAAGCCGAGTTTCTTGATCTATGACGCCTCCATCTTCTAAAATTGCGATCTGACGACGCGCTTCATACTCAATTGCTTGGCCAATAAAGCGAATAGAATTAACATTTTTGATCTCACAACGCGTTCCAAACTTTTCACCAGGGCGACGAACGGATACATTGACATCCGCACGCATAGAACCTTCATCCATATTACCATCGCAGGTACCTAAATAACGAACAATTGTACGCAATTTTGTCATATAGGCTTTGGCTTCATCTGATGAGCGCATATCAGGCTTGGAAACTATTTCCATAAGAGCAACACCAGAACGATTAAGATCCACAAAAGACATCGTTGGATGTTGGTCGTGCATCGATTTTCCAGCATCCTGTTCAAGATGCAACCTCTCAATTCCCACTTCTATATCCTCAAATTGGCCATTCGAATCTGGACCAACAGATATGATAATCTTCCCCTCTCCTACAATGGGATAGTGAAACTGAGAAATCTGATATCCCTGCGGTAAATCTGGATAAAAATAATTCTTGCGATCAAAAATAGATTTTAAATTAATACGCGCCTTTAATCCTAACCCCGTTCGAATCGCTTGACGAACACACTCCTGATTAAGAACAGGCAACATACCTGGCATAGCTGCATCAATAAGAGATACATGATTGTTTGGCTCTGCTCCAAATTTGGTGGATGCTCCTGAAAAAAGTTTCGAATTTGATATGATTTGCGCATGAACCTCCATGCCAATTATGACTTCCCAATCACCTGTAACTCCAGAAATAAAACGCTTAGAATCAGGAATACGCGTATCAATGATGCTCATTGCCAATCCATTACCAATATTTTAAAACATACTTCATGGCTTATCTAAAACCATTCTCAGTGCAATCCTACGATATAAATCTCATAAAAAGCCTGATTCTATCGAACTTATTTTATTCGCGCAAATATTAAGCTTTTTTAGGAGCCTTTTTCTTAACTGATGTTTTCTCTGCGGACTTTTCCTTCACTGCAGATTTTTTCTTTGCTGGCTTTTTTTCAATAACATCTGATTCGTCATATTCTTTCATCAACTCTTCAACCGTCACTTCTTTATCCGTAACTTTTATCTGTGCCAATAAATGATCAATGACCTTTTCTTCAAAAATTGGAGCACGCAGATTTTCAACAGCTTCTGGCGTCTTACGGAAAAAATCCATAATTTCTTTCTCTTGTCCAGGATACTGGCGAACCTGATCAAAAACAGCTGCCTTTAGCTCATCCTCACTAACTTTAACACCAACCTTTACTCCAATTTCAGAAAGCACTAAACCAAGACGAACACGACGTTGTGCAAGAACACGATATTCCTCCCGAGCCTTCTCTTCTGTCACACCTTCATCTTCAAAACTGCGTCCAGCCTTTTTCAAATCATCATTAACCTGAGCCCATATATTGCTAAACTCAATTTCTAAAAGCTCTTCAGGAATCTCAAAATTATAATCAGCATCTAAAGCATCAAGAATTTGACGCTTAATTTTTTGACGTGTCATTGAACCATATTGGCTTTCAATCTGTTCACGAATGACCTCACGTAAACGATCTAGAGATTCTAAACCAACTTTTTGCGCTGCTTCATCATCAATTTTTAATTCATCTGGTTTAAAAATAGCTTTAACAGTAATATCAAACTCTGCTTCTCTTCCCGCCAAATATGCCGCACTATAATTATCAGGAAATTTAACAGAAATCGTTTTTGCATCCCCAGCCTTCACACCAACTAATTGCTCTTCAAAGCCAGGAATAAATTGTTTTGACCCAAGAATCAGTTGTGAATCACTATCGGCCCCACCTTCAAATGGAACGCCTTCAAGCTTACCTTGATAATCTATGGTAATACGGTCACCTTCTTCAGAAGCCCCCTCTTTTAGGGAATAATTACGTGTAGAAGAAAGGACGCGTTTGACTTGATCATCAATCTCCTGTTCAGGGATAGTTGCAATTTCACGGATAACTTCAATATGTTTAAAATCTTTAATTTCAATTTTTGGTAAAACTTCATACTTTAAACTAAAAGTAAAATCGGCAGCGCCATCTAGAATTTTTTCATCTTCATCTATGTCAATTTTTGGCTGCATCGCTGCACGTTCATTACGGTCCGCTAAAATAGAACGAGGCGCCTCACTGAGTATCTCATTGAGAATCTCCGCCATTAAAGATTTACCATACATTTTTCGCAAATGCCCACTAGGCACTTTACCCGGACGAAAACCATTAAGCTTGATCTTACCCTTGGTATCATCCAACCGTTCATTCAACTTTTTTTCTAAATCTTTCGCTGGAACCACGATCTTAATTTCGCGCTTCAGTCCTTCATTAAGCGTCTCGGTAACCTGCATTAAACACCTTCATTTTTCTAAGGAGAGGGATATGCCCACTCTAATAATCATTACATTCTAACACTTCGAGTGTTACATTACCATGAAGCGGAATTCCAGACACGTAGAAATCCGTAGCACTTAAGGGATTGCTTTGGTGCGGATGGAGGGACTCGAACCCCCACGGTCTCCCGCCAGAACCTAAATCTGGTGCGTCTACCAATTTCGCCACATCCGCCAAACTGACAAGCTAATAACCTTATACAAGCGGCGTCTCTATACCATTAATTACAGAAAAAAAGCAAACAAATATATTTAAAAAAAACAAATACACATCATTCTTACAAATAACAAAAACAAAATCTACGCTTTTCATACACGGCTGCTTACGCTAAAAGTCGATTATGTTAAAGACATTTGATACTCCAATTCATATCATCGGTGGCGGCCTTGCAGGGTGTGAAGCAAGCTGGCAAATCGCTCAGTCAGGAATTTCTGTTATTTTGCATGAAATGCGACCCCTAAAAAAATCAGATGCCCATAAAACCGGTCATTTGGCAGAACTGGTTTGTTCAAATTCATTTCGTTGCGATGATTCATCAACAAATGCCGTAGGACTTCTCCATGCTGAAATGCGATTAGCGAAATCATTAATTATGAAAGCTGCTGATACCAATAAAGTCCCTGCAGGGAGTGCTCTTGCCGTTGACCGTGATGGATTTTCAAAAACCGTTACAACAGCACTAGAAAACCACCCTCTTATAACAATCAAACGTGAAGAAGTTCAAAAAATTCCTAAAGCTTGGAAACATGTTATCATTGCAACAGGTCCCCTTACCTCATCTGCACTTGCTCAAGAATTACAAGCAATAACCGGAACAGAATCGCTCTCTTTTTTTGATGCTATTGCACCTATTATCCATACCGATAGTATTGATATGAATATTTGTTGGTATCAATCTCGCTATGATAAAATTGGTCCTGAAGGAACAGGAAAAGATTACCTTAATTGTCCCTTAAATAAAGAACAATATGAAACATTCGTTCAAGCGTTAAAAAATGCCGACAAAACAGAGTTTCGTGACTTTGAAAAAACACCCTATTTTGATGGGTGCCTACCCATTGAAATTATGGCTGAACGCGGACTTGAAACTTTAAGACATGGACCTATGAAACCTATGGGCTTAACCAATGCCCATAACCCTACAGTTAAACCTTATGCTGTTGTTCAATTACGCCAAGATAATAAACTTGGAACCCTTTACAATATGGTCGGCTTTCAAACAAAACTGAAATATGGTGAACAAATTCGCATTTTTAGAACGATTCCCGGTCTTGAAAAAGCAGAGTTTGCGCGTCTTGGTGGTCTTCACCGCAATACCTACCTCAACTCTCCAATCATTCTTGATCAAACCCTTCGTTTAAAACAAACAAAACGACTACGCTTTGCAGGACAAATTACCGGATGTGAAGGTTATGTAGAATCAGCTGCAATAGGGCTTCTTGCTGGACATTTTGCCGCTGCAGAATATCATCATAACTGTCCTTGCCTCCCCCCACAAACCACTGCATTCGGTGCCCTTTTGCATCATATTACGGGGGGGCATATTGTAATAGAAGAAACAGAAAGACAATCCTTTCAGCCAATGAATATCAATTTCGGACTCTTTCCCCCTATTACTTCTATTAAACATTCAGAAAAACGCTTACCAAGTAAAGAAAAAAAATTAGCAAAAAAGCAAGTTATAACAGCGAGAGCCCTCAATGATTGTATTCAGTGGTTAGCAAATAAAGAATCAAAGAGCTTCTGTTGATCAAAAACACACGATTCGCCTCTCTAATAAATCTCTATGACTCTCATGAAAAAGTCATTCTAAAGCCTTTTACTGTCTTCTCCAATCCATGAATACTTCTCTATGTTTCGTTATTTATTCTATAACGTAGATGCTATAAAAAACTTTCTCGCTATAAACGATTTACTATGATTCAATGACTAAAAATAAAATAATTATATAAAATATATTATAGTAATAAAGAATAAATAGATAGAAAATACGCAAATAAAGCTGTGATTTTATAACTATTAATAACTTTATACTATATAATATATATTATTTGATAACAGAAGTTTTCTGTTTTTTAACTTCCTCTCTCAAAATTTGTGATATTCTCTCATTTTAACTCTTGTGTGATGAAAGCAAAACGCTCGCTTGCATATCACACGTGAAATAAAGACAGGAAGAAAAAATATTTTAAGACAGAGCCCAATCTCTTTCTCATTTCAAGCACCAAGAAAAATCACAATATTAAAAACGAAAAAGAATGATGATGCTACTTTATCAATTTACAATGAATTGATTTATAATAATAATTTGTATCTTTCTATATTGCATGAAAAACCTGAATATCGTAAAATTCTTTTATTTCAAACTCATCTTATGGTAAAATAATGAAAATCATCCGCTTGGTGCTTCGCAAGCGAAGTTAGTGTGTAAATAAAGAACTATGAAAAAATGAATAAAACTACTCCTTGTGAATTCATCTCAAATGCTGAAAGCTCGTCACAACAGTATAGGAACTGAAAAATAGCATGATGACACCAACCTTACTCTTTTATTAAGCGTAAAAATGGTGTTATATAATAGCTTTTATACACTTCATAGAGCTTTTCGTCTTACACTATTTACAGGTCTTTGTTTTTAAATAAAGATCAAGAACTTTAAGGTATAACAAAAGCTCCCATCACATTTTATAAACGATACAGTGCTCTATTCCATTAAAAATGGCTAAAAACAATCCACTCCAAATCTACGGTATTTTACGCAATATTTAAAATCATTAAAAATACCAAAATATATAAATAAGAAAAATACCGCAAAGATTCAGAATTTTTATATGAAAAACGCGCATAATACACGCGTTTAAAAAACCCGCTTATAAATAAATCGGGTTTTTTAAATGTCATTTAAATTATTTTTTATTAACTGCTTCTTTAAGGCTTTTTCCTGCAGAAAATTTTGGGACAGAACGCGCTGGAATATTGATTTCAGCACCAGTTGAAGGATTACGCCCCTTCGTAGCAGCACGATGAGAAACTTCAAAAGAGCCAAAACCTGGAAGACGAACATCTCCCCCTGAAGCCAAAGCTTCTGTTACAGAAGCCATAAAAGCATCAACAACAGCACCAGCTTGCGCTTTCGAAACGCCTGCCTTTTCAGCAACGGAGCTAACCAATTCACTTTTATTCATAGAACATTTCCTTTCCCTATATTACCTGACAACATGACTTAATCATGTTATTAGTCAGTTTATTGAAAAGTACAGCAAACAGAAGTCTTATTTTTATACAAAACATTGTTTTTTAGCAATAATCACAGTTATTCACGGATTTTTTCACTTTTTTCAACAAAAAACGGAATCATAACCACGACAACGCCCTCTGCCACTTAAAAAAATGCACTCAATAAATGAGACGAATGAATCAGTGCGCAATCTGTATTCCTTCACTATCGCTGCCCTCTGATCTGATGGGGACAGCCACTGTAGAAGGCTCCTTCCATTCAATAGTATCAGGAAAATGAACCAAAGCCTGTTTCAAAACTTCACTCACATGATTTACCGGAATAATTTCCATGTTATTTTTGACATCATCAGGAATATCAACCAAATCTTTTGCGTTTTCTTCAGGAATAAGGACTTTTTTTATCCCTCCTCGAAGAGCTGCTAAAAGTTTTTCTTTTAATCCACCAATTGGTAAAACACGTCCACGTAAAGTAATTTCACCAGTCATTGCAATATCTTTATGCACAGCTATCCCTGTAAGTACCGAAACAATTGCTGTCACCATTGCAATCCCAGCAGAGGGGCCATCTTTGGGTGTCGCTCCCTCTGGAACATGAACATGGATATCGCGTTTTTCAAAAAGTGGAGGTTCAATACCAAAATCAATAGCACGAGAACGTACATAAGATGCTGCTGCTGAAATGGACTCTTTCATGATATCACGTAAATTTCCAGTTACAGTCATCTTGCCTTTGCCGGGCATCATGACCCCTTCAATGGTCAATAACTCTCCACCAACTTCTGTCCACGCAAGGCCTGTCACAACACCAATTTGATTTTCTCCTTCAATCTGATTATAGTGGTAACGTTTAACACCCAAAAAATCATTGATATTATTTTCTGTAACTTTTACAGATTTTTGATGTGTTTTGAGAATTTTTGTAACAGATTTACGGGCAACTTTCATGAGCTCACGCTCAAGGTTACGAACTCCTGCTTCACGTGTGTAAAACTGAATAATCGACCTGAGTGCTCCATCAGAAATGCTGAGTTCTTTTTTAGACAAACAGTGATCTTTTAGCGCCTTTGGTAAAAGATGCTGTTTAACAATTTCCATTTTCTCACATTCAGTATAACCCGCAATACGAATAATTTCCATTCGATCCATTAATGGACCTGGAATATTAAGCGTATTTGCCGTTGTGATAAACATGACATCAGAAAGATCATATTCAACTTCCAAATAGTGATCAATGAATGTACCATTTTGTTCAGGATCAAGAACTTCTAATAAAGCGGATGAAGGATCCCCCCGAAAATCTTGTCCCATTTTATCAATTTCATCAAGCAAGAAAAGCGGATTAGATTTTTTTGCTTTTTTCATAGACTGGATAATTTTTCCAGGCATCGAACCAATATATGTTCGGCGATGTCCGCGAATTTCTGCTTCATCCCGTACACCTCCCAACGAAATACGAACATATTCACGCCCTGTTGCCTTTGCAATAGAGCGAGCCAATGATGTTTTCCCCACACCAGGAGGACCTAACAAACAAATAATGGGACCTTTTATCTTTGATGCGCGACTTTGTACGGCCAAATACTCAATAATTCGCTCCTTAACTTTTTCAAGACCGAAATGTTCATTATTCATGATCTTTTCAGCAAAATCTAAATTGTTTTTAATCTTAGATTTTTTGCCCCAAGGCATTGCTAATAACCAATCAAGATAATTACGTACAACTGTCGCTTCTGCAGACATAGGAGACATATTGCGTAATTTTCTCAATTCTGTTCCAGCTTTTTCCTGTGCTTCCTTGGAAAGTTTTGTATTCTTGATACGTTCTTCTAATTCAGAGAGCTCATCTCGGCTATCATCACCGGCTCCTAACTCTTTTTGAATAGCCTTCATCTGCTCATTGAGATAATATTCTCGTTGGTTTTTTTCCATTTGTCGTTTAACGTGTGAACGAATACGTTTTTCAACCTGTAAAACGGAAATTTCCCCTTCCATGAAGGACAAAATACGTTCAAGACGGGCCCGTACAGGTAAAAGCTCTAGTATCTCCTGTTTTTCTCCAAGTTTAATCATCAAATGAGAGGTAATCGTATCTGCAAGCTTAGAAGGATTATCAATCTGGCCAATTGCATTAACAATTTCAGGAGAGATTTTTTTATTAAGCTTTACATAATTTTCAAAATAAGCAATCACTGATCTTGAAAGAGCCTCAATCTCAACATCACTCTCTTTAGGTTCTTCTATAACAGTTGCAAAAGCCTGATGATAATCTTCACTTAAAGCAAATTGACTAATTTTTGCACGTGCAGTTCCTTCAACCAAAACCTTTACAGTACCATCAGGAAGCTTTAAAAGTTGAAGAATATTAGCAAATGTACCAATATGATAAATATCCTCTGATTTTGGATCGTCATCAGAAGCATTTTTTTGTGTCACCAAGAGTATTTGCTTGTCAACCGCCATCGTTTCTTCAAGAGCACGAATTGATTTTTCACGGCCCACAAAAAGTGGAACAATCATATGGGGGAAGACAACAATATCACGAAGAGGTAAAACAGCATAAACCCCATCTCTTATTTCATCTGTCTTTTCATCAATATATTGCATAATTCTCCTTTCTGGAGCCTATGAGCTATCTACAATAACAAACCCACCGTTAAAAACCTTTAAGCCCTTCATAATACATGAAGTGGTAATTGCTAACACATAAATCAAGCATTATAACGATATCATTAGAAATACCGTTTATATTGTCCATCGCACAATGTCATGCTGATACATTTTCTTTATCTTCTGCACGTTCTGAATAAATATAAAGAGGACGCGCTTTCCCATCAACCACATCACTCGAAATAACCACTTTTTGAACGCCTTCAAGAGCTGGTAGTTCAAACATCGTTTCAAGAAGGATCTTCTCCATAATAGAACGTAAACCACGTGCACCAGTTTTACGTTCAATAGCTTTCTTCGCAATAACACGTAAAGCATCTTCATGAAATGCTAACTCAACATTTTCCATTTCAAAAAGACGCTGATATTGCTTTACTAACGCATTTTTAGGTTGTGATAAAATTTGTACAAGGGCGTTAACGTCTAAATCCTCTAAGGTAGCAACGATAGGAAGACGCCCAATAAACTCTGGTATTAAACCAAATTTTATAAGATCTTCAGGCTCTAAATCACGAAAAATCTCACCAACACAACGCTCATCAGGTGCCTTAACAGTCGCAGAAAAACCAATAGAAGTTTTTTCACCACGCCCTGAAATAATCCGTTCTAAACCTGCAAAAGCTCCCCCACAAATGAATAAGATGTTTGTGGTATCAACCTGAAGAAACTCTTGTTGCGGATGTTTACGTCCACCTTGTGGAGGAACAGAAGCAATCGTTCCTTCCATAATCTTTAATAACGCTTGCTGAACTCCTTCTCCCGAAACATCTCTTGTAATAGAAGGATTATCTGCTTTACGAGAAATCTTATCGACCTCATCAATATAAACAATACCACGCTGCGCACGTTCAACATTATAATCCGCAGCTTGAAGAAGCTTTAAAATAATATTTTCAACATCTTCACCCACATAGCCTGCTTCAGTCAAAGTGGTTGCATCCGCCATCGTAAAAGGCACATCAATAATACGTGCTAATGTTTGTGCGAGATAAGTTTTACCACAGCCCGTTGGACCAACAAGAAGAATATTTGATTTAGCCAACTCAATATCATTGCTTTTAGACTGATGCGCCAACCGTTTATAATGATTATGAACAGCAACAGAAAGAACACGCTTTGCATGCTGTTGACCAATAACATAATCATCAAGAACTGTTATAATTTCTTGTGGAGTAGGAACACCATCACGCACCTTAACCCCAGAAGACTTATTTTCTTCCCGAATAATATCCATGCAAAGCTCTACACATTCATCACAGATAAATACAGTAGGACCCGCAATGAGCTTACGCACCTCATGCTGACTCTTGCCGCAGAACGAGCAATAGAGAGTATTTTTTGATTCGTTCCCGCTATTGCTAATTTTGCTCATTTTTCTTTCCTTTCACCACGATATATGAACACTTCGCCTTTTCAAAGGAAGCTTTTCATCATGAAAACTAAAAGACATATAGAAAACCATGCATGTCTCAATATTTTTAGGTGTTTCTCTAAACTTTGCGATATTTTTATAAAACTCTTTATTTTAAAGTAGCTATTTTTTCTATAAAAATTCTTAATCTTTTTCTTCTTTTTCAGTTTCTGCACGATATTGTATAACATCATCAACTAAGCCAAACGCTTTGGCTTCTTCTGCTGTCATAAAATGATCGCGATCGAGAGTTTTTTCAATGACCTCATAATCTTGACCTGTATGTTGAACATAAATTTCATTTAAGCGCCGTTTCATCTTTATAATATCTTGTGCATGTCGTTCAATATCTGAAGCCTGGCCTTGAAAACCACCAGATGGCTGATGCACCATAATACGCGCATTTGGCAATGTAAAACGATGACCCTTTGCTCCAGCTGTTAACAATAAAGACCCCATAGATGCCGCCTGCCCCATGCACAGCGTAGAAACAGGAGGACGAATAAACTGCATAGTATCATAAATAGCCATACCAGACGTCACAACACCACCTGGAGAATTAATATAAAGATTAATTTCTTTTTTAGGATTTTCCGCTTCCAAGAAAAGCAATTGTGCACAAACAAGCATTGCCATACCATCTTCAACAGGACCATTAATAAAAATAATCCGCTCCTTTAAAAGACGGGAAAAAATATCATAGGCCCGTTCACCACGATTGGTTTGTTCAATAACCATAGGAACAAGGCTTAATGTTGTTTTCATTGGATCACTCATATTTTTACTTTCCGTTCATATAACAATCGCTCTTTACACATTCAATGTTTTTATCCATAGGCTAACATTACTCTCTTGTGCAAGCTACAATCAAAAGCTGTTTAGGATAGATTAAAATCCCAATTATTAAAATAGCAATAATAACTCTACCTAAAAAAATCATGAATATCAGGAATGCGAGATACCGCCCAATGGTAAAAACTTCCTTCCTGAGGTTTTTGCGTCGTCTTTGTCTTTCTGTGAATATGAAATCCTATCAAGCGTGAATCGGTGAGCGGTTTTACGCCAAAAGCTGGTTCGTTTTACGCCAAAAGCTGGTTCAAAGATATATTCAGACTTTCGCCCAGTCCAATAATAAAAAGTTTCCTTTCCCTTTGCTTCATGAAAAAAACCATATCTTTTTGCTAATCGTGAAATACCATCATTACCAAATATCGTAACGCCAAGATTTCCTGGTAAAATCGGCATTTTTTTCCTCTTTAGCCAGAACGGCCTCCAAACACGACGCTTAAACCCAAGCCAATAAGGAATAATTTCTGTACCCGCCCAATAATCTTCAAATACTTTTATAATAGGGTTATCGGGCGGAAAATAAAGTGCAGAAACGCCCACTCTTATATTATTTTCTCTTGCCAACCAAACCTTATTCGTATCTGGATGAAATTGTTTAACAAGGTAAACATCTGTATCTAACCAAACACCTTGTTGATATTTCATCAGCATAACACGAAAAAAATCTGAGAACTGAACAATTGTACATCCTAGTTTATCATCAGAAAAATTGGGATCAAGGCGATAAATTGCTGAGCGTGGTACAATTGATTCGGCTTCATGCAACTCAACACCAGCAGGCAGATTATCTATGTCTTTATCATAACTAAAAAGCTTAACGCGCTGTCCAGTTTTAACCATTGAGGACAAACAAAGCCTATCCACCAATCTTAATTGCCCACTATACCAAAAAGTACAAATATCCATAGATCATATATCAAAAATATTCTAAGCTTACACGAAAGAGTTGTTCAACATCGCGAACACACTCCGCAAGAGCGAAAATCACTATTCTATCACCGGACAAAATACGCATATCCGCCGAAAGCTGTATGATTGTTTTATTGCGATAAATTGCACCAATTCTCAAACCATCTGATAAATTGAGCTCTGATAATGACTTCCCAACCAATGAAGATGTTTGCATCACCTCAGCTTCAATAATTTCTGCGCGACCATTAAAAACGGAATGAACAGAACGAATACGCCCACGGCGCATTTGTTGCAAAATTCTCGATATTGTAACGCTATGGGGATTAAGATAGGCATCCACACCAACAGCACGACTAAATTCTTGGTAGGCAACATTATTAATCAATACCATATTAGCTTTGCAGCCCAACCTTTTAGCAATAATAGCGCTTAAGAGATTAACTTGATCTTGATTGGTCAATGTAATCATTAAATCGGCTTGATCAATCCCTGCATCTTGAAGAATGACTGGATCTAACACATTACCATATAAAACAGTTGTTTTTTCAAGCTGATCAGCAATTGTGAGGGCTCTTTCTCTATGCGATTCTATAATCTTCAATTTTAATTTATGGAGACGCTTTTCAATAGCCTGAGCAACATAAAGGCCAATGTGCCCCCCCCCTGCAATAATCATGCGGTGAGCATCTTGTTCTTTATGACCAAAAAGCCCAACAGCACGACGCATCTGTTCACGAGCAACAACAAGATAGGTTATATCACCGACACGTAATTGTGTTTCTGAATGTGCAATCAATAATTCCGAGCCACGTTTAATAGCGGTAACCGTTGTTTGAAGATCTGGAAAAAGCTCTGTTAATTGACGCAAAGGTGTATTAATAACGGGACAATCTTCCATACATTCCAAGGCTAACGCAACAATATCATCATTACAAAAATAAAGAACATCTATTGCACCAGGTAAAGCAATACGGCGTAAAACCATTTCTCCAACTTCAACTTCTGGTGAAATAACTACATCAATGGGAATATTTTCTCTAGAAAAAAGCGTCTTATAACGCGGTTCTAAATAAGATTGTGAGCGAATACGAGCAATTTTTGTGGGAACATTAAATAATGAATGTGCTACTTGGCAAGCAACCATATTCACTTCATCAAACAAAGTGACAGCAATCAACATATCAGCTTTGTCTGCATCTGCAGCCAAAAGAACTTCAGGCCGTGAACCATGACCAACAAAACCTCTCACATCCAATGTATCGCGAATCTTTTCAATTAATCTTGTTTCAATATCAATAACAGTAACATCGTGATTTTCAGCAGCAAGACGCTCTGCTATCCCATAACCAACCTGTCCTGCTCCGCAAATAATAACACGCATAGGCTTTAAGAAACTCCAAGCGCTTTAAGTTTACGGTGCAAAGCTGAACGCTCCATGCCTATAAATTCAGCAGTACGCGATATATTTCCACCCAAACGTCCAATCTGCGCCACTAAATATCTCTTTTCAAACAATTCTCGTGCTTCACGCAACGGTAAATCCATTATACTCTCATCCGAATCCATTTGAAGACGTGGCAAAGAATCATTCACTTCACTGGGAAGAAAATCCGCTGTTATAGGACCATCCCCATCCCGCACAAGAATAAGAAGACGCTCAATATTATTACGTAATTGTCTTACATTACCCGGCCAAGCATGCGTTTGCAAAATAGCGATCACATCATCACTGATTTCACGTGGCTTAATCCCAACCTGTTGTGATATTGTTTTTACAAAATGATGGACAAGTTCTGGAATATCTTCACGACGAGCAGAAAGGGGCGGAACAGTAATGGGAACAACGGAAAGACGGTGGAAAAGATCTTCTCTAAAGCGCCCGTCAGAAATGAGGTTTTCAAGATTTTGCGCTGTCGAAGAAATGATACGAACATCTACTTTAACACGTTTTGTACCGCCAACTCTCTCAAATGTTTGCCCCGTTAACACCCTAAGAATCTTACCTTGAGTCTCACGTGGCATATCAGCAATTTCATCAAGATAAAGTATTCCACCATGGGCTTCCTCCAAGGCACCGATCTTGCGCTCTCTTCCCTCCATTTCGCTGCCAAACAACTCTATTTCCATTCTTTCCGGAGTAATCATTGCTGCATTTATTGTAACAAATGGCCCATTTGAACGTGTTGAGAATGCATGAATAGCTCGTGCAACAGTCTCTTTTCCCGCTCCTGAAGGACCTGTTATCATGATGCGACTATTGGTTGGCGCTACTTTTTCTATGATTTGACGCAAATTTCTTATAACTGCTGATTTTCCGAGCAGCTCCAATGTCTCGTTTGAACGTTTTCGCAATTCTAAAAGCTCACGTTTTAAATTTGAGTTTTCAAGTGTTCTCTCTGCAACCAATACAAGTCTATCAGCTTTAAAAGGTTTTTCAATGAAATCATAGGCCCCTCGCTTTATAGCAGAAACGGCAGTCTCAATATTACCATGACCAGAGATCATAACGACCGGAAGAGCTGGATAGTGTGTTTTAATTTCATCAAGCAACGCTAAACCATCGAGGCGACTCCCCTGTAACCAAATATCTAAAAAAATGAGCTTTGGAATACGCTCACTAATTTGAGCTAATGCTTCATCAGAGTTACAAGCAACACGCGTTTCATAGCCTTCATCATCCAAAATACCAGCAACAAGTTCACGAATATCCGCTTCATCATCAACAATCAAGATATCTGATACCATACTATTCCCCTATCTTATGATTTATAGCTTGTATAATACTACCCTGCTTACCCCCAACCGTCGGAAACATCAAACGGATCATCGCACCACGACCTTCATAAAAACTCTCCGGTGCATCATGAAGCTCCATGGAACCACCGTGATCTTCAATAACTTTGCGCACAATGGCCAGCCCGAGTCCTGTTCCCTTCTCCCGTGTTGTTATATAAGGTTCTAATAACTTTTGTCTTTGCTCTTTAGGAAGTCCTTTTCCGTTATCAACAACATCCACAACCACCCATTCTTCTTGATGATAAGAACGGACAAGAATATGGCCGTGAATATTTTCCTCTCGCATAACTGAATCTATGGATTCGCTCGCGTTTTTGATCACATTGCAAAAAGCCTGTACAATGAGACGGTTATCAAATGCACCCATAAGAGGTAGACTTCCTAAGTCTTGCTCAAAATGAATATCATGTCGTGTCACTTCTATCAAGAAGCATGCTTCACGCAACAATTCACGTATATCTAAAACATGCATTTGTGGTTTGGGCATACGGGCAAAAGAAGAAAACTCATCAACCATACGTCCAATATCTCCAACCTGTCGAATAATAGTTTCAATACACCGCTCAAAGACCTCTCTATCTTGTGTAATAACTTTGTTATAACGTTTACGAATACGTTCAGCGGATAATTGAATAGGTGTGAGGGGATTTTTAATTTCGTGTGCAATACGCCGTGCAATATCCGCCCATGCTGCTGTACGTTGCGCTGCAACAAGGTCTGTAATATCATCAATTGTTAGAACCCAAGATCGCCCCTGTCCATCATCTTCCTCCATCGTAACTTGGACATTACAGACACGCTCTTTTCCTGCAACGTTTAAAGTGACCTGTTCACGGTGATTTTTACGATCCAATGAACGCGCAAACTGAAAAACCTGCCAAATTTCAGCACTTAAAGATAAAAGACTTTGTCCAACAACGTGTTCAGAGCGAATATCAAACATCGCTTCAATAGACCGATTGATAATGGTAATATCACCATTATCATCTATTCCTGCTACGCCCGCCGTTACACCCGATAACACAGCTTCAGAAAAACGCCGTCTCTCATCAATTTGATCACGCACTGCAATCAACTCATTGCGCCGACTTTTCAATTCACTAACCATATAATTAAAAGTTTTAGATAATTGCCCAATATCGCCATCTTTTGCTCGTACTGGCACGAAAATTTCCATATTCCCAGAAGCAACATCATCAGCAGCACTAATGAGAAGACGAATAGGACGTACTAAGCGATCAGCCACAGCAATAGCAGCCCAAATAGCTGATAGGAATAAACTAAAAAAAAGACATAAATAAAGCATACCAAATGCAATTTGTGTCAGAAGGCGATTTTCATTTAAATCACGATAACGATCCGTATTGACTTCTGTCAAACGCAAAGCAGATAAAACACCTTTATCAACGTCACGCACCAAATATAAAAATGTGTTTGGAATATTGGTAAATTTTAAAATAATACCGAAATAATCATGAACGCCTGGTTGAAAAGAAAAAGGCCTTGCACTGGTTGCACGCTCAATAAGATTGGAAGGAGGAATTGGTAGTTTATCCTCATCACCAAGAGCACTCGATACAAAAATAGTTCCACTAGAACTTAACAAAAATGCACCACGCAAATTGCGTCCTATAGCATGACGCGTCAATTGCATCCGATATTCAGCTGGATTACGTTCTAAAAGTTTTTTATTATCAAGTGCAAATGCCATAGCGTAGGATAAATTTTTTAAATTTTGAAGCATTTCATCTGCATAAGCATTTGCTAAATCAATAGAAGAACCCACAATTTGCCGCGTTGTTGTATCAAACCATCGATCAAGTCCCAAATTCAGTGCTGGCCCTGACACAAGAGCTACAGCAACAGCTGGCATTGTTGCAACAAGTGCAAACAATGAAATAAGGCGCACATGAAGACGTGAGCCTGCACGCCTTGAACGCCAAGCACGAATGATCGGAACCATCTCATAAAAAACGATGATAACAAGCCCTAAAACCCAAAAACTATTAATCCCTATAAGAATAAGGGTTACTGTTCTACTGGGAACAACAGGAGTTAAGCCAATAAGAATAATGAACGAAACAGAGGCTGTAAGTAAAGCCAACACAATAATTGTAATACCTAAAAAGATATATATCTTACTTAAACGATACAACTCATCATTAAAAGTATTTTTATCTATGTCTTGAAGATTCGTCACAGATGTTACATTCATCATAAGCTTACATACCCTTATTCCCATTATCCTCATATAATCTTTTGTAACAAAAATTGACAATAATAATACTACATTTAAAATAGAGCAAATATAGTCAATGAGAAAGAACTTCTGCATTTTGCAAAATATCTTTAAAATAAACTACGTTCGACGATACTTTACAAAGGAAATGAGATGCGATTAACAAAACAAACAAATTATGCTCTTCGGATGCTCATGTATTGTGCAGATAATCAGGAAACTCTCAGTCGTGTTCCAGAAATTGCTAAGGCATATGCCGTTTCAGAACTTTTTTTATTTAAAATCCTTCAACCGCTTGTTCAAGCAGGTTTTATCCAAACAGTGCGTGGACGCAATGGTGGCGTTAAATTGGCTAAACCCGCAGCAGAGATTTCAGTCGCTGATGTTGTGAAAGTAACAGAGGATAACTTTTCCCTAGCAGAATGTTTCGATACTGCAGAACCAACTTGCCCCTTGTTTGATTTTTGTGGTTTAAATACCGCACTTCAAAAAGCATTAAATGCTTTTTTTGAGGTGTTATCCGTGATATCCCTTGCTGATCTACAACAACCATCCTTTCAAAATCATTTTAAAATTAATGATAAAAAAGCAAACTAAGATTATAATACAAGGAGATTAAGTATTTCTATTGCAGCAATAATATTAGCCGCTGGACGGGGTGAAAGAGCAGGATCTCCCCATAAAATTCCAAAACAATATCGGCTTCTAGGACAAAAGCCAATTATTTATCATACCGTGCATTGTTTTTTGCAGCATCCAGCTATCACAACAATTATTCTTGTTATTCATCCAGAAGATCGTCAAATCTGTGAACAGGCTATCGCCGACTTTAAAGAAAGCCTTATTATCGTTGAAGGAGGCGATACACGTCAAATCTCTACCTTATATGGACTTCAGGCACTCAAAAAATTTAATCCACAATATGTGCATATTCATGATGGTGCGCGCCCTTTTATCGAAAACAAGCTTCTTAATAACATTCATACCACCGTTACTCCTCAAGAAGGTGTTCTTCCTGTTCTGCCCATCTCTGATACCCTTAAACGTATAAATAATCAGCATGTTTTAGAAACAATTCCCCGTACCCATCTTTATAGTGCACAAACTCCACAGTGTTTTCCCTTTGAACATATCTTAGCGGCCCATAAACAAGCAAAACAAGCTTGCAAACAAGAATTCACTGACGATTGCGCAATTGCCGAATGGTTTGGAATTCCTATGCTTACTGTTCCAGGTGATCCTAACAACATAAAAATTACATGGCATGAAGATTTTAATACTGCACATTTATATCTCCAAAAGAAAATGCAAATATTTCCTGATATTCGTACCGGCAATGGTTATGATGTTCACTCTTTTGAGGATGGTGATTTTCTTATATTATGTGGTATAAAAATCCCTTTTCATAAAAAATTAAATGGACACTCCGATGCGGATGTTGCTCTTCATGCATTAACAGATGCCCTTCTTGCAACTCAAGGTGCTGGAGATATCGGTACACATTTTCCTCCCTCTGATCCTCAATGGAAAAATGTATCATCAGAAATTTTTCTCCGTCATGCTCTTGATATTATAAAACAAGCAGGTGGTCGTATCGCCAATGTTGATATCACAATTATCGCTGAAAATCCTAAAATTGGTCCCTATCGTCATGCCATGACAGAAAATCTTATGACAATACTTGCAATAACACCTGATCGAATCTCTATCAAAGCAACAACAAATGAACGGCTTGGATTTATTGGTCGTGGTGAGGGAATTGCTGCTCTTGCAACAGCGAGCGTTCTTTATTCAGGAGAAATTCCCCAATGACATATCTTTGTGAAAAACAAGCACATGAAGTCCTTAATACCTTTCGCCAAAAAGGTTTGCTGTTAACAACTGTAGAGTCTTGTACAGGAGGACTCATTGCTGCAAGCCTCACAAATATTGCAGGATCGTCAGATGTTCTCGATTGTGGATTTGTTGTTTATTCAAATGAATCTAAAACACGCCTTGTTGGCGTATGTGCTGAACTTATAAAAACCTATGGTGCCGTTTCAAAAGAAGTTGCTCTTGCAATGGCTGAAGGCGGATTAAAACATTCACAAGCTGATATTGCAGTTTCTGTAACAGGCGTTGCAGGACCAGGAGGCGCAAGTCTCAATAAGCCTATAGGACTTGTGCATTGCGCAATTGCTTACAAAAATCACTCCTCCCTACACAAAGAAATGCACTTTGGTCATCTTAATCGCAATGCTATCCGCCATGCAACAGTTGAAAATGCTTTTAAAATGATTCTGGAATTTCTTCACTGAATTCTCCCCACCAATTTTAAAACTCTCTATTCCACGTTGAGTCTATAATCATCAACCTCTTAAAAAAATAATTTATTGTATCATAAGTTGAAAATGAAAGATCTCAATAGCGTAAAGTTATCTCACTTTAGTCCTGTGTAGATTGAATTAATCAAATTTATTCACTTGCACGCCACAAGAGAAAAAACTGTATAAATAAAATGATCAAAGAAAGGGACACTTGTACCTCTCTCTCAGATGCTAAGAGCTGGCATAACATCTTGAGAGATGGCAAATAAATGGTGCTGACTGACTTCTTCATAAGTGTATAAATGTAGATTTTATACACTTTTACGAGAATCTATCCTATTTATTATGAGCACTATTATGAAATGGATATGATGCAAGCATGCTCTATTTGGGCGTTTTTTTAACAAATGTGCATCCATTAAAAAAGAGAGAAACAAAAGCGTGAAGCTGTGCATCATCTTCATCACTTAAAGTGATATTCCTTCAGTATGCTTTTGAAAGCTGCATTAAAAATAAATCGTAAAGATGAAAATCAGTTTTCATCTTTACACTTTTATAAACAATGTGTATTGTTAAAAAATAACAGAGTAAATTATGCTATTGTCGAGCCATAAATCTGATGTGCACGTTTTTCAAAGGCATCGGTAAAATTACGAAACGCGATATCAAACATTGAACCCATCAGGCGTCCCAGTATTTTACTTTTAAATTCATAATCAATAAAAAACTCTACATTACATGCATTGGTATTTTCAATATTATGAAAGACCCAACGATTTTCAAGATATTTAAATGGACCATCAATATAGTTAACCTCTATCAAACTTTTCTTCGGCTGAAGAAAAACCTGGGTCGTAAAAGTTTCTCGAATAACTTTATAACCAACTGTCATATCTGCAAGAAGCAATGTCTTTTCGTCACATTCCTTGCGAGAACGTATTGTTAAAGCCTCACACATTGGTAAAAACTCAGGATAACGTTCAATATCTGACACAAGATCAAACATCTCATGAGCACTATGGGCAACTTGCCGATGTGTTGAAAAAGTTGGCATAATTATCTCTGTAAGGAAAATTTTTCATCACGCGCTTTTTGCAAAATGGCAAAATCATCTCCAGCATGATGAGATGAACGCGTTAGAGGATTGGAGGCCATATGTAAAAATCCTTTTACTTTACCAATCTTGGCAAAAGACTCAAATTCTTCAGGAGGCACAAAACGAACAACTGGATGATGTTTTCGTGTAGGCTGCAAATATTGTCCAATTGTCATAAAGTCAACATCAGCAGCGCGCAAATCATCCATCAATTGCAAAACTTCATTTCGCTCCTCCCCAAGGCCAACCATAATTCCCGATTTTGTAAAAATTGTTGGATCAAGTTCTTTAACACGTTGTAATAAACGAATTGAATGAAAATAACGTGCCCCTGGACGGACCTTCAAATATTTAGAAGGAACTGTTTCTAAGTTATGATTAAAAACATCAGGCTTAGCAGCAACAACAACTTCTAAAGCGCCATCCTTATGACGAAAATCAGGTGTAAGAACTTCAATTGTTGTTTTAGGAGTTTTTTGACGAATCGCATAAATAACTTTTGCAAAATGCTCAGCACCACCATCAGCAAGATCATCACGATCAACAGATGTAATGACAACATGTTTTAGTGCCATCTGTGCAACAGCATCAGCGACACGTTCTGGCTCATTATGATCAACGGCAAGTGGAATACCTGTTGCAACGTTACAAAAAGCACAAGCACGCGTACATATTTCACCTAAAATCATAAAGCTAGCATGCCTCTGGCTCCAACATTCGCCAATATTAGGGCAACCAGCTTCTTCACATACAGTCACTAACTTATGCGTACGTACAATACCATGTGTTTCCTTATAAATTGGTGATGTTGGCGCTTTTACACGAATCCAATCCGGCTTTTTTTGAACGCTTGTATCCGGACGATGCGCCTTTTCAGGATGGCGCAAACGTCTATTCGTAACTCTATCAACAACCGTAACCATTTAAGCCTTTGCCTTATAAATACGAAGGAGCAATGAAAAATTTAAGATCTTTCATACAATCTAATCATCAAGCGTTTAAAACTTGATCATAAGCATCCAATACACTTTCTTTCATCATTTCCGATAAAGTCGGATGTGGAAAAACAGTATGCATTAATTCTTCCTCTGTTGTTTCAAGATTCATGGCAATGACAAACCCCTGTATTAATTCTGTTACCTCAGCTCCTACCATATGGGCCCCAAGAAGCTGTCCTGTTTTTTTATCAAAAATTGTTTTTACTAACCCTTGATCTTCACCCAGAGCAATCGCTTTGCCATTCGCGGAAAAAGAATAACGACCAATACGTATATCATACCCTGCTTCTTTTGCTGTCGCTTCTGAAAGCCCTACAGAAGCAACTTGCGGTGTGCAATAGGTGCATCCTGGAATTTTTTTCTTATCAAGCGGATGAACATTCTTTAAACCAGCAAGATGTTCAATACATATTACGCCTTCTTCTTCTGCTTTATGGGCTAACATAGGAGGACCTGCCACATCACCGATAGCATAAATACCCGAAACGCCTGTCCAACTCCATTCATCAGTTACAATACACCCACGATCGGTTTTTATTCCCAGAGCTTCTAATCCAAGATTCTCAATATTACCCTGCACCCCAACAGCAGAAATCAACCGATCAACAGTCATTGTCTCTTTTTTACCTTGAATATCAATATGTACAGTTACAGAATCGGAAGATTTTTCAACCCTTGTTACTTTTGCTTGACGAAGAACACGTAAACCTTTTTTCTCTAATTGTTTACAAGCAAATGTTGAAATTTCAATATCTTCAGCAGGCATGATGTGGGGCATTATTTCAACAACAGTGACTGTCGCTCCCATATCATGATAAAAAGAGGCAAATTCAATGCCTATAGCCCCAGACCCTATGACCAAAAGCGATTTTGGCATTTCTGGCGGTATCATAGCTTCAAAATAAGTCCAAATGAGATTTCCATCTGGCTCAATACCAGGAAGGACACGAGGACGTGCACCCGTTGCAATAATGATATGCTTTGCTTGGTAAGTTCCCTCTCCCAAGGTCCCTTTAGGGACTGGATTTTGTGGTTGCATAACCGGTTTGGAGGATGAAGAAACCATAATTTCCGCAGGCTGGCTTCCCTTTGCTTCTTTAGTAAGCTTTGCTTCACCCCAGATAATATCAATTTTATTTTTTTTCATTAAAAAAGCAACACCAGCATTTAAACGTGCTGAAACACCGCGTGAACGTGCCACAACATTTTTGATGTTTGCCTCAATTGAACCATTAATTTTTAGTCCATAATCTTTTGCATGTTCAGCAAAATGTTTCATTTCCGCTGAACGTAAAAGAGCCTTTGTTGGAATACATCCCCAATTTAAACAAATCCCTCCCAAATGTTCACGTTCAACAATCGCAGTCTTAAAGCCACATTGCGCTGCACGAATTGCGGTTACATATCCGCCTGGACCTGATCCAATCACAATTACATCATAAAGATTTGCCACAGTAATTCCTCCATGGATATATATAAAATGGATATGCATTTTTTGAACTTAAGACTGAAAATGAACATAACAGAATTATCTTATTTCTTTATACTCTAAGCTTTCTATAAATGCTTTACCCAAACTAGAAACAGCAATACCTCTGCTCCTCAAACTCTTTAAATTTGTTTTTATTCTCTTAAATACACTCTCTCACAATTTACGTGAAGAACTGTTAAACAGTTCAAACCAACATTGCTAATGGATTTTCAATCATCTTCTTAAAAGTCCGCGCGAGCTCTGCTGCTAAAGCACCATCGACAGCACGATGATCCGCAGAAATTGTAACTGACATAACTGTTGCAATGGCTAATGCACCATTTTTAACAACAGCACGTTGCTCCCCTGCACCAATCGCAAAAATTGTCGCATGCGGTGGATTAAGAATAGCAGAAAAACTTTTCACACCATACATCCCCATATTGGATACAGCTGTTGTTCCACCCTGATATTCTTCCATTTTTAACTTGCCCTCACGCGCACGCTTTGCAAAATCCTTCATCTCTTTGGAAATAAGCGATAACGGCTTTTCCTCTGCATGGCGAATAATCGGCGTAATTAATCCATTGGGAATAGAAACAGCAACCCCAACATCACAATGTTTATGATGAAGCATTCCACCTTCAAGCCAAGAGACATTCGCATCAGGAACCGCTTTCAAAGAAAGTGCGACAGCTTTGATCACCATATCATTAACAGAAATCTTATAAGTAGGCTTAGCTTCTTCCTGCATCTTAACCATTGGTGCAGCAGCATTCAATTGTGTACGCAGCGCTAATAGCGCATCAAGTTCACAATCTACCGTTACATAGAAATGTGGGACCTTCTGTTTTGATTCCACCAAACGTGTAGCGATTGTTTTACGCATATTATTATGGGGTATGAAAACATATTCATCCTCTTTGAAGAGTTTCAGTATCTGTTTCTCAGAAGCACCTGCGGCTACTGGCTCTCCTGTCTGTAACAAATAAGAAGTCTTAGAAATATCACCGCTCATAACTTTTTCTACATCACGCTTAATAATACGCCCATGCGGACCACTCCCAGAAATAAGGGATAAATCAAGACCTGCCTGAGATGCTAATCGCCGCGCTAAGGGAGAGGAAAAAAGACGAGGGCCCTTTTTATCTTGCTGTATTAATTGTCCAGTTGATGATTCATGAGATATTTTTGTATCCTTGGAATCCGCCCGCTTCGGAGAATCTATCTGTTTGATGCCCTTTGGTTCTTGTCTTGTAGAAGAAGAGATTTCTTCTGCAACTTTTGCAGCTTCAGCTAAATCTTCACCTTCTTCTGCTAAAACAACAATTAAAGCATTCACTTTAACGCCTTGTGTTCCAGCAGGAACGATAATTTTGGCAACCCTACCTTCATCAACAGCTTCGACTTCCATCGTCGCTTTATCCGTCTCAATTTCAGCAATAACATCACCAGAGGAAACCTTATCTCCCTCCTTAATATTCCATTTTGTTAAATTTCCCTCTTCCATTGTAGGGGAAAGCGCTGGCATTGTAATCTTAATGGGCATCGTGCTTTCCTCCGTTTGCTCTGTACGTCACAGCCTTAACAGCCTCAATAATTTCAGCCGTATTAGGCAAAGCCAATTTCTCAAGATTAGCTGCATAAGGCATCGGAACATCTTTGCCAGAAATCGTAGCAATTGGCGCATCAAGATAATCAAAAGCCTGCTGCATAACACGCGTTGCGATTTCAGTTCCCACAGATGACTGAGGAAATCCCTCTTCAATTGTAACCAAACGACCTGTTTTTTTAACTGAAGAAAGAATTGTTGGAAGATCCATCGGACGAATGGTCCGTAAATCAATTAATTCAACATCGATACCAAGTTTTTCAATTTCAGATAAAGCTTCAACCGCGTAATGCATTCCAATCCCACATGCAACAATTGTCACATCTTGTCCAGACTTATGAATACGCGCCTTACCAATAGGTAAAACAAAATCATCGAGTTGAGGAACATCAAATTGATGCCCATACAAAATCTCATTTTCAAGGAAAACAACAGGATTATCATCACGAATAGCTGCTTTTAGCAAACCTTTTGCATCTGCAGCGCTATAAGGCATAACAACTTTCAGACCTGGTATATGACTATACCATGCTGCATAACATTGAGAATGTTGAGCACCAACACGGGCAGCTGCACCATTGGGACCACGGAAAACCATAGGAGCAGTCATTTGTCCACCAGACATATAACGTGTTTTTGCTGCTGAATTAATAATTTGATCCATCGCCTGCATCGCAAAATTAAATGTCATAAACTCGACAATAGGACGTAACCCTCCAAAAGCAGCACCAACAGCCAACCCAGCAAAACCGTGCTCTGTAATAGGAGTATCAATAACTCGGCATTCCCCAAATTCTTCCAACAAACCTTGGCTAACTTTATAGGCACCTTGATATTGCGCAACTTCTTCCCCCATAAGGAAAACTTTTTCATTACGCCGCATTTCTTCAGCCAAAGCCTGATTAAGCGCTTCACGAACTGTCATCGTAACCATTTGGGTACCCGCTGGAATATCAAAATCAGGAGTCATATCAAAAGGAGGAGACTTCGGAACTGACGAGGAAAGAGAGAGTGGAGATTCTTTAGGTTTTTGTGTTGCATCAGTAGGTTGCGAAATATCCTCAGCACGCTCACCTTCTTCTAATAAAATCGCAATAACAGTGTTAACCTTCACGCCTTCAGAACCTTCAGGCACAAAAATTTTACCAAGAGTACCTTCATCAACGGCCTCTACTTCCATTGTAGCCTTATCCGTTTCAATTTCAGCAATAACATCGCCAGAGCTAACCTTATCACCTTCTTTCTTGAGCCATTTAGACAGTTTACCTTCTTCCATAGTTGGTGAAAGCGCCGGCATCAAAATATCAATAGACATACTTGCTTCCCTCGCATCAAACTAAAATATCAGTATAGAGCTCAGAAGCATCTGGCTCTTGATCACTTTGTGCAAAATCTGCCGCATCCGCAACAATTGCACGAACCTCTTTCTCAATAGATTTTAAATCGTCCTCGCTCGCCCAATTTTTTTTAAGAATCCGACTTTTTACTTGATCAATCGGATCGTGTTCCTCTTTTATTTTTTGGACTTCTTCCTTTGAACGATATTTCGCTGGGTCAGACATGGAATGACCACGATAGCGATAGGTTTGCATATCAAGAATGATTGGCCCTTTACCTGAGCGTGCCCAAGAAATTGCTTCATCAGCAGCTCCTTTTACTGATCGAACATCCATACCGTCAACAACAATACCTGGAATTTCAAAAGAAAGACCACGACGGGAAAAATCAGTTTCTGCAGATGCACGTGAAACGGACGTTCCCATAGCATACTGATTGTTTTCAATAATATAAACAACAGGCAGCTTCCAAAGTGAAGCCATATTAAAACTCTCGTAAACCTGCCCCTGATTTGCAGCACCATCACCAAAATAAACCAATGTCACATTATCTTTACCAAGATATTGATTCGAAAATGCCAAGCCTGAACCAATGGGAACCTGCGCCCCAACAATACCATGTCCCCCATAAAAGTTTTTTTCTTTAGAGAACATATGCATCGAGCCACCTTTTCCTTTGGAAAAGCCCCCTTGGCGCCCCGTTAATTCTGCCATAACACCACGCGGACTCATCCCAACCGCTAACATATGTCCATGATCACGGTAAGACGTAATAACCTGATCACCTTCTTTTGCCGCTTTCAATGTTCCAACAACAACGGCTTCTTGCCCAATATAAAGGTGACAAAATCCCCCAATAAGCCCCATGCCATAAAGTTGTCCTGCTTTTTCTTCAAAACGGCGAATTAAAAGCATTTCACGATAGGCAACAATTTCTTCCTCTTTTGTAAAATCTGCTATTGGTGCTTTCTTTGTGGTGCTTGATAATGCAGTGCGCGCCGCCGACGCAGAATTTTTTTTAAGTCGTTCTGCCATATTAAACTCCCTTTTATGATCGTTTAGGAATAACCTTTACGAACAAAAGTTACAAGCCTTATCAATCAGCTTAAACAATATCATCGGTGATTGTTGTTTAAATTAAGCGATTTTTTATTCACTTTTGGCAGCCTTTACAAGGCGTTAAGATTGTCAATTCATTGGACTTAGAAAAGTTTAAATTTTTTCGGACATATTCATCTAACATGTCCTTTTCGATATGTCCATTGCGTAAAAGAGAAATACGCTTTTCTATGAATATCCGCTCAGCTTCTATTTTATGAAGCTCCTTTTCTAATTCACTAATATGCTGATTAACTTCACTGCGTGAATATAACCCATACTCACCATGATAAATGTGGTAACTGAAATAGCTTAAGACTCCCACCGTCATAAGAGGCAGTACAAAGCGTACTTTGATTGATCGACGTTTCTGCTTTGTCCACATAAAATAGCACAGTCTTTACAGCACAAATTTCTTAATATTTTGCCCAACTATGCACGATTTTGATTAACACCTCATTACCAATCTAGAAACGTAAACAATTTTTTATCACCAATTTATCCCCCCTCAAGACAATCAAAGTAAGCTGAATGCCCCACTTTGTTATATGACAAATATTGGATATCCCACTAACTTGTGATTTTACACCCAGCTTTGTCTTTAAAATTTCCTGTTAAAATGACTATAAAATCAATCAATACCCAAGGTGTAATTATAAAAATAATCCCTAATCCAAAAGTAAATGCTAGACTGATTATACTTAGTATATTTATAAGAAGCATTGCAATGCCAGTTCTAACTTTACAAACCATAAAACGATGAATCCACAATGACCAAAACACAAGCAAACGATCGCTAACAACACTTTTGATTGTTGTGACAGCCCTGCTGACAAAATAGGGACAACAGATTTAATGGGGCACACCCTTCACGTAAAACAGAGCGCTATTGCGTTGCAATTCCACGGGCTTATTTTAAAGAGATATCTCTCAAAGCCCCAAGCCCATTTCCTAACGTTGACCATGAATAGTATAATGGTAAATCCGTGAGCGTCATTATCTTTACGCTTATGGCGAAGCAAACCGGTACCATCACGCACTTTTCTAGCTCTAAAATGCTGCAACGCAACACTCTTTTATACTTGAAGCAATTTATAAGAGGTATTTTTAGTTCTCTCTTGTACAATTTTTATCCACGCAAGCTTCCCCGCTTGTGACGTGTAAGAAAATGGTTTTGATTAATTTAACATGGAGCAGATTTGAAATAAGAGAATTTTACGATATTTGAAACTCTCATTCAACATGCAAAACAATGAACACTCTTTAATAAATTAATACCTTATCTTAGAAGAGAGTATAAAAGCATCCTTACTCTTTGAGTAAGATCTCTATACTCTCGAGAAGACAGAGTTAGCGTTATCTGTTTAAGCTTGCAAAACAATGACATTTATAAAGTTAATCAGCCGTGTACACACATATTTAGAAACTATAGCGTAACCCCAAAATACCTTGAAGAGCATTCTTAATCTTATGTCCTTTTAGATAGTATGTTTCCGCATAAAGTGTTAGTTTATCATTGACCGAACCGTTTAAACCAATTCCCAATTTACCCGCACTGCCTGATAAGTCCGTGATAAATTTATGCTGGTTATTAATTGTCGTATAATTATTATCTATATTCTCACGCAACCAAGCTGCCATAATGTAAGCTGTTAATGAAGTTTCTGAATTCACAAAAAATTCATGTCCTGCAGTCAATCCAACTTCACTGCGGAATGAAGTCAATGGGCTTAAATCACCGACCATTCCATTGGAAAGTTTTATTTTTTTACCTTCAACCTGCAAACCTGTTAGCTTGATATAAGGCTGCATCCAAGTATTCTGTGCCGGTTCAAAATAACAACCAATCTCAAATGATCCACCTATCGCCCACTGATTGTAATGACTTTGAATCACTAAGCTATTCGTTGAGATGGCTTTCAAATCATCCTGGTAATAATTATATTTCAAAACACTATCCATATACCATCCACGATGATCAAAATAAGTTGCGTAAGTTCCAATGCTGTAAGAGCTCAAACTACTGTCACCACCTCGTGCATGAGAAACACGTGCTTGATCATAACTTCCAAAACCACCAACATACAAATCTCCATGCCTTAATTCACTCAACTGATCAGCACCAAAGACTAAACCTGTCTGCCCAAGTTTAAAGTGTGTATGGCCTGTCGCAATGCGTTCTCTACTCTTAATTGCATAAGTCCATAATTCGATATCTTTCTTATTTCTGTCCCAAATTTTTCTACCATTCCGTATAATTTGCAACTCATTGTTAAAAATAAGTCCAGGAACTACGGACAACGTTAACACTGCATCTGTAGAGGGAGTCGTTGATGTTTCACCAGGAAAAAAAGGATTTGTTGGATCTGGAATAGAGTTTTCTGGCCCACTGAGACGGTCTGCCGATAAAAACCACACTTTTCCATTTTCATCCTTTCTTTCTTTCAATCCATACATATAAGTTCCACCATCAATGGCGTTAATTTTTTCACCCTTAAGATCTGTCAGCGTAAAATTCGCTCCACCACTTTGATCCGTAATTAAATCACGTTTATTTGAAAAAGGATCCGTGATTTCAACGCCAGAATCAGCAACACTTATCGTATGATTTCCAGCCCCTTTCTCAACCAAGAGATAATCACCACGATTATGAGCAATCGTAGTATTGAATGCAAAATGTAAACTGCCTGAAAGATTATTCACATGCAGCTGAGAATAATATGGATCGGAACCAGTAAATGCAAAAATAACACTCCCCTCACCACTTAATTTTTGTATCAAAGAGCTTTTTCCATCAAACTCATTAGTAATAGAGTACAGTTTTGTATCTTTTCCATTCAAAATAATATCTTCTACTGTAGTGCGATGTTGATCATTCCCAGCATAAAGATGAAGTTGCCCAGAATGATTTACCTGTGTTTTGCCTTCTAATGTCGCTCCAGCATGCACCCATGATTTTGTTTCATCATTCATTGTTAGATTTTTTACAGATCCATCAGTATCTATTTCCTGAATAGCGTTCTCATTTAAAGTAACTCCAATGGACTGACCACCTTTTAAGATACGCTGTTTACCACCACCAAAAACCTCTGTATCAAACGCAAAACCACCATTTTTTGCACTTTGAGATTTTTTTCCAATCTCTTGTACGCCCCCTCGCATAACTTTCGTATTCCAAACTTTTCCCCCATCATATACTTTTTGTTGGCCTAGTGTTTCATCTTGACCATAAATTACGGTATGAGAAGCACTACTCCCTTTAACCTCTTCTCCAACATCCCCTTCCCCGAAAACCAGTTGCTCACCACCATAAATTTTAGTCCCCTCTACTTTTCCTCCATTTCCAACACTTTGTTGTCCTCCTTCTTTAACAACAGCATTTTTCGAAAGTCCTTGTTTTCCCTTTAAAGCCTCAACATTTTCAATTCCACCATGTTCAATTTTACTATTCTCACTGAGACCTCCTGCATACACATAAAGCTCTGCACCATTCTTTACTGTATTATTAATGGATCGCCCAGGACTATCAATCTCACCATCATTTGAAATGTATGCTTTACCTTCATTATCAAGGATATAATTTTCTAGCAGGGCCCCATCTTTAATGGAGATAAGTTCAGGTTTTTTAAGAAACGCAGTATTTTGTTCTTGTGTATTATATCCAATATTGTCACGATGACTGCTGTCAAGCGCCTGTTGACTCACGAATATTCTAGAACCCTTATCCATAGTAAAATCGCTAGGCTTTTTTAAAAAGTCTAATTCATTGCGCGTTCTAACCATGACATCATGAGAGGTTCCAAGGATGCATCTTGCTGATTTCATATCCTCATTGTATTGATTGTGAAATACTTTGTCATTTTCATAACTTGAAGATTGACAAAAAAGCGGTGCCCCCCCCTCATTTGCAGAAGCAGCATGCACAAAACAGCTGCTCAACATGAGTATCCAAAAATTTCGTTTCCATTTATATTGTATCGCCATATCCTCCCCCTTCACGTCTGCATAGACACCAAACGTAATTAGCTCTACAAAATATATTTTCAACCTTAGATTGCAATAATCCTTCTTAAAAATCCTTCTTATCTCATAAAAAACTGTTCTTTACAGTTTTTTGAATACTTTTTTGATCAAGAATATAAGAGCGTTTTTATAGTGCTTCTTTAGCATTTCCTCGGAGTTTTCTTATAAAAGAAAAAAGTAATGCATAATCAAGTATATAAGGGTATACAGTTTATCATGAAAAGCGAAGCTGCATGCTCTGAAAAATTGTTTTCTGAACCTTCATTAAAGACCTTTAAACAATCATACATTTAAAGATAACTAAAAAATAACCATATAATTAAAAACTATAGCGTACACCTAAAATACCCTGAAGGGACTGTTTTGTTTTACGCCCTTTAACATAATGGGCCTC
>NZ_JBHIQI010000012.1:0-41923 GCF_042196465.1 Bartonella sp. AD13SXNS | reverse complement strand
GAGGCCCATTATGTTAAAGGGCGTAAAACAAAACAGTCCCTTCAGGGTATTTTAGGTGTACGCTATAGTTTTTAATTTATAGGGGTATTTTTTGATTGATTTCAGTGTGTGAGGGGACTTTCAAACCTAGATATGAAATGTCTAGGGTCGCCTTCTTAAAAAATAAAGCTTTCATAAAAGGTATATATATTTTTACGTGTTGGATTTTTCTTATAATTTTTTTATTACTTAAATGATAATTTTGATGAGAAGCATTTGGGAGTATAAAAGAAGCTTCAACGTTTTCTGAGAGGCGGATACACTTTTTATTGAAGTTTTTTTTACAATTAATTTTCCATTTTTGAGAATTTGTGTAGATTTTTGCAGAGTCACTTGGCAAAGGGCTGCTTGCTCGTTATAGAAATAGCCAGAGAATATTATCAATGAAATAAAGGTGGTTAAATGGCTTTAGAGCGTACTTTTTCGATGATTAAACCAGATGCAACACGTCGTAATTTGACGGGTGCAATTACGAAAATGCTTGAGGATGCAGGACTGCGTGTTATTGCATCTAAACGTGTGTGGATGAGTAGGCGTGAGGCTGAAAAATTCTATGCTGTTCATAAAGAGCGTCCTTTTTTTAGCGAATTGGTGGAATTTATGTCTTCTGGTCCAACAGTTGTACAGGTTCTAGAAGGCGAGAATGCAATAGCTAAAAACCGTGAATTAATGGGGGCTACAAATCCTAGTGATGCAGAAGAGGGAACAATTCGTAAGGTTCATGCTTTATCGATTGGCGAAAATTCTGTCCATGGATCCGACAGTGCTGAAACGGCAAAAACAGAAATCGCTTTTTGGTTTTCTGAGGTAGAAATTGTTGGTTAATAAAGCGTTTATAATAATAAAGCGTATATAAGAAGCAAAAATCCGAAACACTATATTTCGGTTTTTTGCTTATAAGATTATAGATTTTTTTGAAAGCAGGTGGAGCATTAATCGTTTTTTTTAGCTTTTAATATTGCAGCTGCTTTTACGAAAATATAAGGACTATTTACTCTTTTCTGAAGAGTTTTTATCTACGTACTACCCTTACTTGTAATGTGCAAAAGAAGTAGTTTTGATTGATTGATCGTGAATAGATTTAAAATAAGTAAGCCTTACGGGCTTTCTTCTTTCGTTTAAGGGCAAAAAGGTAAATTATCATTATAAATCTTACATATTATTTCACAAAATAACGTGCTTTAAACCCGCACGAAAATAATCCCACCCTGTCCACAATGTAAGGAGGGCAGAAATCCACAGCATCGTAATGCCAAACTCTACTGTGTAAGGGAAAATTTTATTACCGGCTGGTCCAGCTAAAAGAAAGATAATAGCAATCATCTGTACAAAAGTTTTCCATTTTGCAAGACGAGAGACAGGAACACTAACTTTTAACTCAGCCAAATATTCACGTAATCCTGATACAAGAATTTCTCTGCAAAGAATGATAATAGCTGCCCATAGTGTCCACCCAGCAATGGTACTGTCTGCGGCAAGCAAGAGCAAACAAGCAGAGACGAGAAGTTTATCGGCAATTGGATCTAACATGCGACCAATATTGGATGTTTGTTCCCAAATACGGGCAAGGTAACCGTCAAGAAAATCGGTAATAGATGCAATAATAAAAATGGAAACAGCAATCCAGCGAGTGATATCACTTGATTGTAGTCGCCCTTCTAAAAAAAAGCATGCAACAACCATTGGAACAGCAACAATTCGTGCATAAGTTAAAATATTTGGAAAAGAAAAAGTATGATTTTTCATGGAGCCATTTTTAATTCTTGAGAAAGAGAATATACTTCCTAAACGTAACAAGGCAAAGGTTATGAAACAAGCCTATTTTTCATGAAAATGGTTATGAATTTTTTGTGCAATTGTCATAGAGATTCCCGTAACTTTTTTTAAATCTTCAAGTGAGGCATCAGCAACAGCTTTGGTACTTCCAAAATGATGAAGCAACGCACGCTTTCTTATCCGACCGATATTTTCGATTTCATCAAGTTGATTTTTGAATGTTGTTTTTTTTCGTTTTATTCTATGCGTTCCAATGGCAAAACGATGAGCTTCATCACGCAAACGTTGCAGAAAATAAAGGATAGGATCACGAGGGGGAAGTGTAAAGGAGGGGGCACCTTTTATAAAAAATCGTTCACGTCCTGCATTACGGTCAACACCTTTAGCGATTCCAACAACTGTGAAGAGGTCATTTAATTGTAATTCAGCAAGTATTGCATGTACACTGTTGATTTGTCCTTCACCTCCATCGATTAAGATAAGATCAGGCCAGATGGGAAAAAGATCATCATCTTTTATGTCATGACTTCTATTGGGGAGATCATGCTCTTTGATAAGGCGTGAAAATCTTCGTTTAATCACTTCTTTCATCATGCCAAAATCATCGCCAGGCGTAATATCTGTTGAGCGAATATTGAATTTGCGATATTGATTTTTAACAAATCCCATGTGACCAGCAACAATCATTACACCTACAGCATTTGTTCCCATAATATGAGAATTGTCATAGACTTCTATGCGGCGCGGAGGAAAAGGAAGTTGGAATGTTTCAGCAAGACCTTGAAGCAATTTTGTGTGGGTGGCTGTTTCAGCAAGCTTATGTTCAAGTGTTTCATGCGCATTGAGATAGGCATGATTAACAAGATTTTTCCGTTCACCTTGTTTGGGTAGAGAGAGAGAGACTTTGTGATTTGCTTTAAGACTAAACGCTTCTGTAAGAAGTGTCTTTTCTTCAATTTCTTCAGATAAAAGGATGCTTTTGGGAAGTGGTTTATCATCATAAAATTGGGCAAGAAAACTTGCTAAAATTTCAGTACGGGAAAAAGAGGGATCTGCTTTAGGAAAATAAGCACGGTTTCCCCAATTTTGCCCCATGCGAAAAAAAAACACTTGAATACAGGTCATTCCTTCTTTTTGCGCAATCGCAAAAACATCCGCTTCTTTTATCGTTTGAGGATTAATGCCTTGATGGCTTTGTATGTGAGAAAGGGCTGATAGGCGGTCACGATAGGAAGCTGCTTGTTCAAAGTCAAGACTTTCTGCGGCTTTATGCATAGCTTGAACCATATCGTTTTTAACAGATTGATCTTTTCCCGAAAGGAATGCTTTTGCTCCTTTCACCAGTTCTTTATAATCACTGTCACTAATTTCATGTGTACAAGGTGCAGAACATCGCTTAATTTGATAAAGCAAACAGGGGCGTGTACGGTTTTCAAACACTGCATCGGTACAGGTCCGTAATAAAAAGGCGCGTTGTAAAACATGAAGTGTTTGTGTTACCGCACCAGCAGAGGCAAAAGGACCAAAATAATGGGCTTTTCGTGTTCGAGCACCACGATGTTTATAAAGTGCAGGTGCTCGATGATCATCTGTAATCATAATATAAGGGAAACTTTTATCATCACGCAGGAGTACATTAAAATGTGGACGCAATCTTTTGATCAGATTGGCTTCTAAAAGAAGAGCTTCTGTTTCAGTGTGGGTGACAATAAATTCCATATGATATGTTGCACGAATCATGCGCGTAATACGATTATTATGTCCTTGTTCACGTGTATAGTTTGAAACACGTTTTTTGAGATTACGGGCTTTGCCAACATAGAGAATATCACCATTTTCACCAATCATCCGGTAAATCCCTGGCTTATGCGGAAGGTGTCTAACAAACTCTTGTATGAATTTGACACCTTGGAATTGATTTTTCTCATTACTTTGATCGGCATTATTCCACGTAATGTTAGAGAGAAAAGAAAGTTTTTCTCGTTCATTTTGCGAACAATTTATATTATTTTTTAGGACCATTCCGTTTATAAGAATATGTTTTTTGTTTAATATATGAAATATTCTTTTCTATAAATAGCGCATTATAGCATAAGAATATGATTTTAGAGTACCTATTTTCATAAAATATGAGAGGTGTTATTTAAGACAGCTTTATGAATTCACTCAATTTATTCGTTAAAATGGTCAAAATAGAAAATCCATCATGATAAGAGCATAAACTTTCTCAAAAAGAGAAAAAATTAATTCACGCTAATCGTTATTCGTTTATCATTATTATATGTTGATATAATCTAAAAAAAATCAAAGAGTTATAGCATTTAATACCTTTGTATCTTAACCACGATATTTTCATTTAAGGAAAATATAGAGAAAAATCTAACATAATAAATGTTCTTTTTGAATCCACTTATGCGTTATTTGGGCATTTTCATCTTGTCCCAGACGATTGATAAGAAAGGGGCTGAGTTTTTTCATTTCTTCTTCCAAAAGATAGGGAGGGTTAATAATAATCATACCACTTCCATTCATTGTTGGTGGACTTGAACTTTTTCGGATACGCATTTCAAGTTGTAGAATCTTAGGAATTCCGGTTTGATAAAGAGCGTGAAGAAAACTTTCAATTTCTTTGTCATATTTAACAGGATACCATAAAGCGTAGATTCCTCCAGAAAAGCGACGATAGGCTTTCGTTAATCCCTCAATAAGGCGGGAAAACTCTCCAGTTTTTTCAAAGGGAGGGTCAACAAGGATAAACCCACGTTTTTCTTTTGGTGGTACATGAGCATTTAAGGAAAGCCAACCATCTAAATGCAGAACTTTTGTCTGATAATCTCCTGCAAAGTTTTTTGCTAAAATATGATAATCTTCATTGTGCAATTCTATTGCGGTGAGGCGATCTTGTTTTCGTAATAATTGACGAATAAGAACAGGAGATCCAGGATAAAACATAATTTCTTTTTCCCCTTTATTGAGGGCATCAATGATATCATACCACGGACCAAGAAGTGTTCTTAAATCTTCTGGGATAGGAGTTGAAAAAAGTCGTTGGACACCTTCACGCCACTCTCCTGTTTTATGTGCTTCTAAAGAAGAAAGGTCATAAATACCGATTCCAGCATGCGTATCTATAACGCGAAAAGCTTTTTCTTTGCGTTTGAGATATTCTATAATGCGGGTGACAATAATGTGTTTAAAAACATCAGCAAAATTGCCAGCATGATAAATATGCCGATAATTCATGGAGTAAACTCTATCATATGTATAACTGTACCAGATTATTAGCATAGAATAATAGAATTGATATCCATAAAAATACTCTTGTAGAAATCAAACAATGCCCTCACCCCCAAATTATACACTACAGAAAAAATATTAATGTCATGGGAGCATTTATTCACAGAGCTATTTTTATATAATGAGATTAATCGTTAAAATTTTAATTTTTTTATATGAAAGATAGACAACAAACATTTCAATAGAGATATTTATGTTGTAAGAGATTTTTTTATGATCGCGGTCTCTTCCAGGAAGACTATAAAAAACACTCAATTAACGAGAATATTAGTGAAGTTTGTTGAAAAATTGAAGGGTATCTTTCAAATTCATTCATAAATTTGCTTGTTTAAAGATTAAAGAATTTCAAATGCTTGATAAAAACATTGTTACATTTATAAGTTTTTTAGAAAGCGTAAAATTATGGATAGAGCAATAAAGTGCTGGTGTTATAGTGATGGATTTTTGTAAAAGTGTGAATGAATCTCATTGCTTTAAGCAGAGCCAAAGCTTTACATTATACACGCTAAATGGCTAGGTTATTGTGTATGATGCTAAAATAAAACTTTTGAAAATTGATATGTGCTCTGCAAGCGATCTCAATAAAATGAGGAATTTTAAACTAAAGTAAATAGGTTTATCTATCTCTAACACTGTATTATCGAGCGGCTTTATAAGGTAATCTTATAAAAAAGGCTAGGATAAGAAATTCTTTTTACATGGATTATGCTTCGATGCCATGCTTTTGATTGAATGTAATTTTCTATTAATGCCCATTCTGGTTTCAATACTGAGATAGGTTAAACACATGATATTATGAGAATGCATGCCCAGAATCCGGAGACTTGTAATAGTTAGAGCATGCCGTGGTTTAGAGAGCTGGTTATATGGAGGTATTTTACTAAATAAAGGCACAAGCTGGTACCTTTTTTATTTTTTAGCAGTATTGCCATACCTCTTGGCACTTGAGTTGGTTCATAAAGTGCATTTTTACTCTTTCCGCTAATAGTTTTTATTTATACGCCAGATATTTAATTGAATGCGATGATGGCTCATATTTCGTATTGAATATGGAATAATGGATGATAAAATTCCTACCCCAACGCAAAGAATAAATGTTGTGCGTAAGATGATAGTTTTTGAAGAGACTGATGATGTGTTAAGAAAGTTTTTTAGAGATTTTTCTTTCTGAATTTTTTAATTGAATACGTAAAATGTTTTACAGCATGTTATGATCTTTATCAGTAAAGGATAATTTGGCGGAAATGTTTGTAATGATACGTACAACATTGTTAAAAGGAAAGACACTGGATACAGTATTTGCAGGAAGATGAGCCGTCCAAGAGATCATATGAAGTTTCTTTAGAAAAGTTTTTAAGCCTTTTGAACTTTATAGGAAGTGGTTTATAATTTTTGAATGGTCTATATTATAATGTCCTAAAAGGGATGAGAGGATAAAAGGTTCTTTTGCACTAAAAGGCGTGTGATTGCTTTTAAGTTGAGAAAAAAATATATAAGTAAAATACATAGTATTTGATATATTCTTCAGAGTAAGCATGCACAAATGAAATCAAATTTAAAAGCATAGAGTTAGAAAAATGGGTAATATTTTTTCACCAACGCATTTAATTGTAATTTTACTGATTATATTTGTGCTTTTCGGGCGCGGTAAAATTTCTGAATTAATGGGTGATGTTGCTAAGGGAATTAAGGCTTTCAAAAAGAATATGAAGGAAGACGATGACAGCATTGAGGATAAAGTTGAAATGGCAGCTACTTCTCAAATGATTGATATAGAACCTCAACAATCTCAGCCGTTATCGGTGAAACATGTAACTGCACGCAAAAAGGCTTCTTCTGCCTCTAAAAGAGGCAAGGCATCTATTGCTAAAAAACAGCGTGTCAAATAACAAAAACGTTATCATCATTGTGCATTATTTTTTACGGGGAAGTCGAGTTAAGAGATGTTTGGGATTGATGGGCCGGAGTTTGTCGTAATCTTACTTGTTCTCATTATTGTCGTTGGACCAAAAGATTTACCTAAAATACTAAAGGCAATAGCAAAGGTAAGAGCTTATGTGTGCTCAACAGCAAATGAACTTCGTTACCAGTTTGATGATGCAATAAGACAAATTGAGCTCGATAATTTGCAAAAAACATGTTCAGATATTAATGATCTTAATCCAAGCAAGAAGTTGACGGAGACTTTTGATCCCATACAGGATGCAGTAGAGGATATCCATGATAATTCTGATGTTAAGGCAACACATCATAAATTAGAAAAAGATGAAGAACTTTGGGCGTGTGATCAAAAGACAACCAATAAAGATGTGATAGTATCTATTACACCCTATCATTCTGAAAGCATTTCTGTCGTTTCTAAAGATAAAGAAGATGTATCATGAATGTTAAGAAAGATGAAGTTGATGCCAGTATGGCAACACTTTTAGAACATTTAATTGAACTTCGTCAGCGCATTATTGCTGCCGTGGTTGCATTTTTGATCGCTTTTATGATGTGTTTTCTTGTTAAAGATTATATCTTAAATTTTTTACTATGGCCGTATCAGTGGGCAATGAAAATAGCAGGGAGTAATCCTGAGAGTATTCGTTTGCAATCAACACAAGTATGGGAAACTTTTTTAACAAAGATGAAACTTGCGGCTTTTGGGGGGATTATTTTATCTTTTCCCTATACGGCTTTTCAGTTTTATAGTTTTATTGCACCAGGGCTTTATAAAAATGAACGTATGGCTTTTTTACCCTTTCTCATTGGTGGTCCTATTTTATTTTGTATTGGGGGAGCGTTTGTTTATACTCTATTGGCACCAATAATACTATGGTTTAGTCTTTCACAACAATTTCTTCCAGATGTTCATTTAAGAATAGATTTTATAGTGCGTATTTCCGATTATTTGAGCTTTATGACATCATTTATCCTAGTTTTTGGTTTGATTTTTCAATTACCTCTTGTCATCAGTCTTTTAACAAAAGTTGGATTTTTAACATCTCATGATTTGGTATCTAAACGAAAATGGGCTATCTTGCTTTCTTTTATTATTGCGGCAATAGTAACCCCTTCGGATTTTTTTACGATGTTTGCAGTGGCTTTACCAACGATAGCACTTTACGAGATCTCAATTTTAATTGCTTACGGTATAGAAAAGAGAAGAAAATCCGCTTAAGAAAATTGTATAATCTTATGCGATAAGAAATGAATAAAAACAATATAAATGAGGAATTTTGATGCTTGATATTAAGTGGATTCGTGAAAATCCTGAGAAATTAGATAAAGCACTTGTAAACAGAGGTCTTGAACCACAAGCTGAAAGGTTAATACAACTTGATCTTGCACGTCGGTCGCATGTTGCTAAAGTACAATTGGCGCAGGAACGTCGCAATGCTATTTCAAAGGAAATAGGACAAGCTTTAGCTGTATCTGATCTACAAATGGCTGAAGGCTTTAAAGCTGAAGTTGAAGAGATTAAAGTCTTTCTTTCTTCTGCAACAGCGGAAGAAAAACAGCTGACGGAGAGTCTTGAGAAAATTCTTTCAGCCCTTCCAAATATTCCATTGGATGATGTTCCAGAAGGTAAAGATGAAAGTGATAATGTCGTCATTCGACATTTTGGTACACCTCCAACATTTAATTTTATACCAAAGGAGCATTTTGATCTTGGTCAAGATCTCAAGCAGATGAATTTTGAGCGAGCGAGCCGTTTGTCTGGAACACGTTTTACAGTGCTTTCAGGGGCGTTAGCACGGCTAGAACGAGCATTAGGACAATTTATGCTTGATGTGCATGTGAATGAGCATGGTTATACAGAAGTCTCAGTACCTCTTCTTGTTCGTGATGAGATTGTTTACGGAGCAGCACAATTGCCGAAGTTTGCAGAGGATCTTTTTCAGACAACAGATGGTCGATGGCTTATTTCTACTGCAGAAGTACCATTAACTAATTTGGTTAACGATGAAATTCTTGAAATATCAGATTTACCACTGCGATTTTCTTCTTTGTCTCCTTGTTTTCGTTCAGAGGCGGGAGCAGCCGGTCGTGATACGCGCGGTATGTTGCGTCAGCACCAATTTTGGAAGGTGGAAATGGTCTCGATTACCAGTGAAGATCAGTCTTTAATTGAATTGGAACGTATGACGGAATGTGCAGAAGATATATTAAAACGGCTTGATTTGCCTTTTCGCACAGTGGTTCTTTCTACGGGAGATATGGGGTTTGCAGCACGTAAAACCTATGACATCGAGGTTTGGCTTCCTGGTCAAGAATGTTATCGTGAAATTTCTAGCTGTTCAGTTTGTGGAGATTTTCAAGGTCGTCGTATGAATGCTCGCTATCGTACAGAAGGTGATAAAAAATTGCATTTTGTTCATAGTCTTAATGGTTCTGGTACGGCTGTTGGCCGTTGTCTTATTGCCGTACTTGAAAATTATCAACAAGCTGATGGATCCATTATTGTTCCAGATGTTTTACAACCCTATATGGGAGGCATGCGTTGTATTACTGCTTAATTTTGCGAAAGGAAAGACAATATGCATTTATTGCCAAGAGGTGATGGTATGCAAATGCAAGGTTTAGCCATTTTAAAGGAAGTGGTTTGTAGGGGTGATAAAAGTGCTCCTCCATTAGAGATTGAATAATACTATGGGGCAAAATGGTATTTTACAATTTCGTGAAGAGTTGGCCGCTCTTGTACTGAAAATGCGTAGCAAAGGCATTGATGACGTGCGATTTTTTTCGGCATTAGAAAAAATTCCACGTCAACAGTTTGTTTCTGCCCCTTGGTTTAATAGTGCTTATGATAATAAAGTTATTCCCCTTGAGTGTGGTGAATATATGGAACGTTTGGAAGAACAACTCTTAATTCTTTCGGCACTATCGTTGAAAAAAAAGCATCGTGTCTTAGAAATCGGTACGGGATCTGGTTTTTGTACGGCTCTTATAGCCTGTTTGAGTGACCGTGTAACGACGATTGATCGTTATAAAACGCTTGTTGATTTGGCAGGCCAAAAATTTCAAGCTTTGGGAATTGAAAATATTGTTGTACGGCAAATTGATGGAAGTCATAGTGTGACAGGTTTGGGGTCATTTGACCGTATTCTTATTTGGCCATCGCGTTCTGATGAACCCAAGGAATTTTTAGAACTCTTAGCTGAAAATGGCATTCTCATTCAGGCTATAGGGCCTGATGAAGGGGTACAAACGGTGACGCGCTATACAAAAATTGGGAGTCGATTTGAGTGTTTAGAACTTTTTCAAGTGCGTTATCAACCTTTTATTAAAGGTATTGCGGAGATACTTTAAATTTTAAAATTTAAGAAATAGCACAAATTATTTCACCTTTTTATTTTACGTTAAATTCATTTTGATATTATATAGAGATATTTATGAATAAAATATCTCATTTTAACTCTTCGGTAATTTAAAAAAGCTTTAATGGAATGAGTTGAGTATTGATGAGTGGGCAAAACTATGTATTTAAGAGCTTTGGATAATATTTTCCGGCATAAATTTCAGAGAATAACTTTTTTAGCGGTGGTAACTATTGTTGCTGGTTGTAGTTCTGGTACGCAACGTTTTTCCGCTATGTCCTCTCATCGTATGTTATCTCATCAATCAAATATATCTAGCACTATACCTACAGATCCGCGAATGCTATCGGACGGTGGTGATATGATACAGAGTACTGAATTGCCACCTGTGGAACCAAGCGATGATTCTTGGCGAGATGACAGTTCTCCTTATAATTCTCCACAGCAAGGTAGGACAGCTTCTTTGGATGGTCGCGTTATGGGGGCACCTCCACGTAATCTTGGAACACTTTCTCGTTCACAAATGGATAACTCTCCTGTTTACCGGCGGAATTCTTATATTGTCCAGAGTGGAGATACACTACTCAGTATTGCACGACAAATAGGGGTCAGTGTTGAGGCATTAAAATTAGCAAATGGCATAAACAGCAATTCCATTTATATTGGTCAAGTCCTTGTGGTTCCAAGTAGGCGTACATTCGCAACTTCAAATACGCGCAATAATAATGATTGGGCGGCGTCAACAGCAGAATCTTCATTCCAATCTCAAGTTACGTCCTCTGTAAAACACAAAAAGGCTTCTTCTGTATATAAAGCTCCTGTAACAATGTCCCCTTCTGCAAAGATGAACAGATCAAGTTCTGAGAAAAATTCTTCTACACAGATGATGCGATTGGACCATGAGACTGGTTTATCAAGTACTGTCACGAATACAGATAATATTATGACACCGCAGGGTACAGGAATTTCTAAGATGCGTTGGCCAGTACGAGGGCGTTTATTAAGCCAGTTTGGTCAAAAAAAAGGAACAGTAATGAATCGAGGAATAGATATTGCAGTGCCTGAGGGGTCATCGGTAAAGGCGGCGGAAAATGGTGTCGTTATCTATGCGGGAGATGGATTAAAAGAGCTTGGTAATGTTGTTATGATTCGACATGAAAATGATATTATCACTATTTATGGATGTAATAGTAAGCTTGTTGTTAACAAAGGACAAAGAATAAGACGCGGTGATGAGATTGCTAAATCTGGTGTTTCAGGAAATGTTAAAACGCCACGTGTCTATTTTGAGATGCGTAAGAATTCATTACCTGTTGATCCTCTTAAATATTTAGAAAACTAATTTATGGGTTAATTTGAGAAATTTTATAGTTTATAGAAATTTCATGAAAAAATTGATTTTTTTACGTAAAATAATACTGCAGCAGAAAAAATCACTGGTTTAAGGGAAGCCGTTTGTTGAGTTTATTAGATATTATCATCTTTGTGTTTATGAAGAGATAAGGTGATAGTATCATACTGTTTTCAGCTTCTCAATGTTCCAACTGCTCTTGCATTTATAGGGGGTACGAGAATGAGAAGGGGGATTTTACGCTTTTCTTAAATAGTTTTTATCTACAGGTTCATTTCACGTGTGTGACGTACAAGAAAATCATTTTGATGAATTCAAAGGGGATAAAATGAGAGAGTTTTACTGTATTTAAGTCTTTCATTTGATATCAAAAACGATGAATTATCTCTATAACTAAAGGTTTTTTCCTTGGAAAAATTGGTTTGTATCATTTATTGAGTTAGTGAGAAGGCTTATATTGTAGAATATATAATAGAGGGAAATAAATCTGTTTTTTTTAAGATTTTTCTTGTTGTATTCTGTCTCTTAAGGATTTATTGCATTTTGATAAAGCTGAGATTCCATCATGTGGTCATTACTTTTTATGATAAATTCTTTAGGAAAGTTTTTCTGGATCGGAGTTTTATTTTAATAGAGGGGGAAATACCTGAAGTTTAACTATAGGAGATAAAAATGTTTATTACGAACGCTTATGCTCAAGTTGCAGGCGATGTTCCCGGTGGATTTTCATTTGTTAGTGCTGTCCCGTTCATTTTAATTTTTGCAATTATGTATTTTTTTATCATTCGTCCACAGCGTGCACAAATGAAAAAACGACAAGAAATGCTTAATGCAATACGTCGTGGTGATACAGTTATAACGGGTGGTGGCATTATCGGCAAAGTTACGAAGGTTCACGATGAAAGTGGCGAATTAGAGGTTGAAATTGGTGAGAGTATGAATATTCGTGTTCTTCGCTCAACATTGTCTGATGTACGCGTTAAAGGTGAACCAATTGCAGAAAAAAAATCAAAGCTTCATGCTAAAACAAAAACACCACAAAAGTCTAAATCTAAAACAACAGCGAAAGAAAATGTGAGTGTATCTAAAGAAAAAAAAGCTATATCAAAGGAAAATAAGGAAAATGCATCTTAAGGTGGCGTTGTAGTTTATTACATTTTTTAAAGCATTTTTATAAAAAGTATTGAAATATAAAGATAGTTTCATTGAAGGAGTAGCTTTTATAGTCGTTACAGAAGATGGTGTTTTTCTTTAAATTATTAAAATAGTTGTTTTATTTATGGAAGATTACGGAAAATTTTCCTGTCCTTTAAACAACATCATTATTTTTATAAAGAGATGTTTTTTATTTTCGAGTAAATAAGCTGAGGAAATTTTTTAAAAGGTAGATTTATTTGAACATATAGCATTTAATCGCGGTTTGTTGTCAAATTTTCATCTATTTGTTGTAGGAGAAGATTAGGGAGTATATAAAAATTTCTAATCTCAATACTCTTATAAGCGAGGGTTAACATATCAATGTTTGTATCAACCTTCCATTAACTTTTGTGGTAAGAGGTAAAAGGCAGTTGGACTTTCAAAAATAAAGGGTGCTTATTCATGTTCGATGCAATTCAAATTCGTGAGGCGCATTTTCCGAGTCGGGCACCTATTGATGCTTATGGAAATGGTGGATTTCGTTTTGCTGATATGTCTCATAGAGGTTCTATTATTTGTGTCCCATCAGGTATTTATGGCATTGATATGGCAGGGCCTATTCCTACTCAAGGGGATATATCTCGTGTTTTAGAAGAAGCATCTGAAATCGAAGTTTTATTAATAGGTACTGGAATTGAATTATTGCGATTACCTGAAGAGTTACGGGTTCTTTTATGGGAAAAACGTATTTCATCTGATACAATGAGTACGGGAGCGGCTGTACGTACATTTAATGTTTTGTTGGCTGAAGATCGCGCTGTTGCTGCATTATTATTTGCGGTAGAATAAAGTATTATTTAATAATAAATTGCTCTAATTCATCATGAAAAGTTTTCATAATTATTAATTGGATGAATTTTATGATCAGTGCATTTTCTATAAAAAGATAGCATTGTTATCCATTCAATCAAGAAGTGTTTTGCGTTGTTTGTTCTTCTAAGTTTTACTGTGCATGTTACGGTTAGTTTTTAGCTGTTTTTACTACGAATGAAAGTTTTAAGTCCGATAAGACAAATTTTATCAAAAAAGTTATTTATTTAATTTTTAAAAATTTCTTTCTAAAAAGAAAAAAGTAATTGGAGCAAATAATGAAAGAATGATATCAATAAAAATGCTTTTATTATTTAGAGAAATGTAAAGCAATACCATTAGCTATGAACAGATAAGTATTTATAACGATCACATTAATATTAGCAAAAATGTGATATGATTTATGTAGAAAAATCTGTAAAAATTATACTTTATCCGATTTTACAGAATTATTTGATCACTATAGTAATATTATTAAGTTTCGCACTTTAAAGGCTATGATTGGTGATATACGAATAAAGAATCTAAAGAAATTATTGGCTCGCAGTTTACAATTTCTTATCAAGATTCTTTGAAAAAACAGAAATTGATGACGAGGAAATATTTAGCCTTTATAGGGATTGTGTAGGGATTTTTGTTGACTATAATTTAACAGATAGAGGAAATGGTTTAGCAAAACTACAGTAGCTTGTTATCAGTAGAGCTAATTTGGGTGTGAAATTTTCTTTTGATGACTTTCAACTTCAGGATGGTGAATGTTCACACTATTTAAAGATATTCTTTATGACGCAAGTAATTTTTATGAATTTTGCGAAAAAATATTAAAGTTCATGTGAAATAGTTTTTTTGTGTATTGGTTTTATTTAAAAAATTATAAACACTAAGTTACCGTTTTTCCGTAAAAATGTGAATATTATCATTATTAGAAAAAAGTTAAAACATATTAGAGAATAATAATTGGGGGGAGTTCATGAAAAATTTTATATTATCTGATCTCGAAAAATTAATTGATAAATATAGTGATCGTATCGATTTTGGCCCTACCATTGATGATATACAGATTAAAAAGGCTGAAGAAACTATTGGCTTGCCATTTACAACCTCTTACAAAAACTGCCTGAAAAATTTGGGAATTTCAGAAATTGGTTGTGATGAAATATTGACCGTTTATGAGGACAGTGTAGGGTCTCCTGTTGATTGTATTCCTGCTGGTGATATTGTTTATCACCACTTACTCGATATAAAAAATGGTTTAGCTAGGCCACAGCAGCTTATTGTTTGTGAAAATACTTTTTGTGAGATACTTTACTTTGATTACTCTCAATTTCAAGACGGTGAATGTCCACTTTATTTCAGGTTTCCAGCTGGTGCTTCATATTATTACGCAAGCAATTTTTATGAGTTTCTCTATAAAAGAATTAAGGTTAATTTTGAATAATTTTTTAAATATGAGGTTGAAAACAGCTGTTGAATAAAAAATGGAGGAGATTGATTGGTATGCGCTCTTTCATCATTGAATTCGTTGAGAATGGAAGTGCGTCATGATGCAAACCAAAGATGTAACAAAAATTTTAAAAAAACTTGGTTGGGTACCCTATCGCGATGATATAGGTCGTCACCATGCTTTTTATTATTTATCTGATCGTTTTGTAAGCATCGACTACGAGGTAAAATATGGGTGGAGGGATAGAAAGCTTATGCTAGTAGCAAATCTCAGTACTATCCCCTATCTTCTTGCTTGGGAATATATTAGGGGTAAGAGATTTTGCTCTGAAAGTATACTTTTTTCAGAAGATAGATATTTTGATGTTAAAATGAAAGACCTTTCTGAAAACCGTATTCAGGAGTCCTTAAACAAAATAATCACATGGGCAAAAACACAAAATATTGAACAAAAATTACACCAAGAAGCTTCCAATGGTAGCTCTAAAAGCTCTGCTGTTGCTCGAGTTTTGCTCGGTGATAGAGAGTCATTAAAGTCTTGTAGTCCTACATCAAATTTGAATATATTAGAATTTTCTGATTACAAAACAACAACATGGGTTGAGCGTCTTCTTCTTTTTGCACAAGCCTATAAAAAGGGCGAGTTGGATGATATTTTGGTGTGTATAACACCTCAAAAGCGGCTAACGAGCCTAACAACGGTAACCAATATTTTAAAAGTTCATGGTTGGATTGCAACAGCCCCTGGGAAAATGTGGTTAGTTTTACCTGACCGTTTTGTTAAATTTCATTTTGATTTGTGGTATCTCAATGATAAATTAAATGTCTATATTAGTGCCATAACGTCTACAGAAGAGCTTTCTAGAGCCTGCTGGTATATTCATTATGGTAAAGCTTACGAACTTGTACGACCTGAGAATATTTATCCAACTTTTACCAGTCTTGGAAAAGGTCTTAATATTTGTTTTGATACACCCACAAAGCGAGAACTTATCAACATTTCTGAGCGGGTAATTCAGTGGGCTCGTACTCAGGATTTTGAGGCAGAAATAAAAAAAAGAGCGCCTATTCAAACATATCTTCAAGCATCTAGTTCTTGCTCCCATATGATCTGGCATTTGGCTTGCTTAGCGTTGACGGGTAAGATTGAGGCCTTGAAATCTTATCAAAATTCTCTTGAAATAAACAAGGTTGCTCAATATGCGACAAGCTATTCTCTCTTTAGCTGTGTTAATCGCGCTGTTGAATTTGCTGAAGAACATTTTATTCCGTGTAGACCTAGTGAAAAAGCAAATTTTATAGGGCGGATGATGTTTTACTTCATGGTATCGCCTTTGCTTTATAGAGTGATAATAAAACCTTTCACCTTGATTACAAAAGCATTTTTGCACATGGTCAGTTGGATTCGATCAAAAGCACGAGAAAGCTTTATTTCGAGAGTATTACGATTTGGGCAGATGAAAAATTCAAATGAACAAAAGGTAAAGGATATTATAGGTTCGCAAGATTGGATTGTTCTTAATACCATTGTTGAACAATTAAAAACGATGGGTTGGACAACTTACCGCGATAAAAACTACAATTATAATGCTTACTTTATAAGCAAAGACTGTCTTATCAACATAGTATATAGTCTTGAGAGGGAAGGCAAAGAGTTGATTATCACATTCAAAGCTTCACTTTCAACGCTTAGCTTCTCTACTATTTATCGAGATATTTTTCCAACGAGATCTCAATATACGTCCATTAAAGAGGCGGAAGATATATATACAATCTCTGATATTGCTATGAAGCAAGGAAAATTGAAACAGGTTTGTGCAGACATTTTTGAGTGGGCTCATCAGCAAAATGTACAAAAAATTATCTCTGATTATGCAGTTTTATCGCCAAATAATGAAGCTGATCTTGCAGAGCGCCACCTTGTTGCCCTTATTCTCATGGGGGATGTTAAAACGCTCAAATTTTATAAAGAGAGTTTTAGAGTAGGAAAGCATTTAGATTTTTCTGAAGAGATTACGAAAGATCTTATGAATCGTGTCCTTATTCTTGCACGACGTTATCGATTAGGTTTCAAAGAGTCCCTTTCACTTTTGAATCTTGATGCTAAAATAATGCTTTTTAAAGAAGAAGAGACTTTCTTAACCATGAAAAGTACAAGAACGCTTTTCACAAGTTTAGGTTGGTTGGTTTATGGAATTGAGGGAAAAGAGAATTTTCTAGCAATCTACCAATTGCCAGATCGCGAGGTGCAAATTCTATACAATGATGAAATTACAACAGATTCTCCGCGATTTGATGTTGGGTTTTCGGTCACTACAGGCATTCTTTCTGCTGTTTGTAGAGCAATTGATCCCATAAATTCTCAAAGTTTACCGGATCTACAACTTTATTTTAATAAAAATGGGCTGAAAATTGTTGAAGAAAAGATTAATGCAAGTCGCCTAGAGTTAGAGCTTGATTATACTTTAGAATGGGCAATGGAAAGTATAGATCTTCTTCAGCGTATTGGTTTTAGGTATGGTATACCCCCTTGGCAAACGAGCAAAATTGATGAGTGTGACAATGCACATTATAGTTTACTTCATATTGGTACGCTTGCTTTGTTGAATAATATTGAGTCCTTACAATCTTATCACAAAAGCTTTGTGGAAAGAGAACATTTAGGTTTTGATAATAATATTCAAAAGCACCATCTTGAACGTGCAATGATTATGGCAAAAGAAATAGCAAAGGTAAAGCAACCGAGCTACGATTTGATTAAGAAGATGGGAAAGAGTTTTCTAGCTGCTTAGAGATTGCATTCTATTTTGGTTAAAAAAATAACTTCTGACGCAAATAATAACAAAGAATATCTATTGACATTAAAGATGTTTTCATCGAGTGCATTTATATGCTGTAAAAGGGGGGAGCTCCACCGTAGAGATTGGCAAGGAGTCCAATTAAAAGTATATTTCCGTTGTTCATATATGCTTTAAGATGCTTATTACCTGTTTTTTATTTTAGTGAAAATATAAGGGCGAATAATAAGCTTTCGTGAGGGTTGCTTTATTTATTAATTTTTATTCTAAAAATATCCATTATATTTTATAGTAGAAAGTCTGTTGTTAAACGTATTGGCGTGGTGTAATTGATTCTGCAGAGAAAAAGGTAAAAACAAATCCAGTTTCTTGATTTTATTATGCTTTTGAGAATACTCTCTCTCATAGGGTGGTACTATTTTAGTGCAAAGCCAACTTTTAAAAAAATAAAATAGTTTGGATGTTTGGTGCGGTTAAGAAAAGTACTTAGAAAAGAATCCTTAACTTATAATACATTAAGAGACACATTTAAAAATCTTATTTTCTAAGCTGTGTTTTCTTACTCTCTTATTTTTTAATATGAATAAAAAAGAATATTAATTTAATTGCTAAAGAAGGAACGTTAATAGGTTCATAGCATGATAGGTTCTCTTCCTTATTGTCTTGATATTTTACGTACCATAGATCGTGACCGCTATATATCGGTTTTATTTGCGCCTAAAAAAAAGCGCAAAGCATTGGCTGCTCTTTACGCATTTAATGCTGAAGTTTCTCGTATTCGCGAAAATGTACATGACCCACGCATAGGAGAAATACGGTTACGTTGGTGGTATGATTCTATCGTTCATGGTGAAATGCAAACGAGTGGAAATAATCCGATTTTGACTGATCTATTGACAGCAATGACTCTTTTTAATTTACCTAAGACCGCTTTTTTACGTTATTGTGATGCACAAATTTTAGATCTTTATCACAATCCAATAGAAACGCTTCATGAGCTCGAGCATTATTATGGTGAGACAGCAAGCATCATTTTACAGCTTTCTTGTCAGATATTAGATCCTGATGCTGCACAAGATTTTACAGATATCTATGAACATGGAGGGATTGCTCAAGGATTAAGCGGTGTATTACGCCTTTTATCATTCATGCAATCACGATATCACTATTATTTACCTACTGATATGTTGAAGGCTGTAGGGGTGGAGAGGGAAGATTTAGAATCTCATCGTTTCAGTGATAAACAAAAGGGCTGCATTGTTGAAGCTATGGTAGCATTATCACGCGATCATTATAGCAAATTTTACACGTATTCTCGTGTTTTACCTAGAGCTTTTAAGCCAGCATTTCTTCCATTGGTAATTATACCGGCTTCTCTTCAAAAAGCTCTTCAGCTGGGGGCTGCAATTTTTCAAGAAAATGCAACTTTGCCATTGATACATCGCTATTGGTTGATAACAAGAACAGCAATAAGTGGTAATTTTCCAAAAATATTGTAAAAGAACATTGTCACGTCGAAATTAAATCGATTTTTTCGTATTGAAGAAAGAAGGAGATATGGTGCTTTAAAATCATTTCTTTATTATCAAGAAATGGTGATGTGTTGGTGGCTATGAGTGCAAAAGAATAAGAAATTTTATGATCTTGAAAAAACAGTATATTTTCTCATCAAGTAATATATTTTATTCGTGTATTGGATAGGGGAGATGCAGAGAAGGAAAAACATGAGATAAAGTTTAATACATTCGTTCGTTTGATGAAGAACTTTTGATATTGAGTAGTCTGAATGTATTGGTCGCATCTCATTTATAAATGAAATACAATTTCTATTTTATTATTGAGAAAAGTTATCTTAACAGCCTATTAAGTCTCTAGAAAAAACTCTAATTTTTGAGAAAGTATGAAGCTATAATTGATAATTATTGTGATATGCGAACATATTGATTGAGAGCTCATTTTTTTCTCATATTGAATGAGAACCTTGAATAGAAAAGGATTTCTTCATTTTAAATTACTTTTATAATGAATTTTAAAAATATTTTATATATATATCATAAGACGAGTATATCAATGAAAGTTATTTAAGAAGAAGCAATAGGCTTCTTATGAATGAATATTAAAAATAGCAGTCGATGAGCTGTCGATGGTATAATGTAATTCTATTGAATCCCTCCATTTTTATGCTTATGGAGAAGAAAGCCGGCACCATCATTATATTTGCCAGCTTGGGGGTTACAGCTCTTGGCTTGAAGACGGTTCATAGAGCTATTTTCAGTCCTTTTTTAACAATTTCTATCCACACACGCATCTCGCTTTTATATGCAAGCAAGTGGTTTTAATTGATTCAATATACACAGATTTGAAATGAGAGAATCTTACAATATTCGGGACTCTCATTCAATATACAAAATAGTAAATTATCATTATAAATCAGTTCATTGTCAATAAATGACAGGAGGGATATATAGCTTAATTAGCGACAACATTTACAGCCTTTGGATGGGTAATATTTCTTCATGCATTGAAAAAACGATTCTACATTCCATTTAGCATTTTTTCGCAAATCTATACATGTACTGATTTGCGAGAAAATTAATCATTATACAAATGCTGCTTCTAAGATATAAGCAAATAAAAGATCTATCTCACCTCTTTAATGATAAACGAAGAGCGATAGACACTTTATCAAATAAGCCCTTTAAATTATGCACACCCTTTTTATTGGAGAGCGTTAAAGATCTGATTATAATTCGTGCTATTAATTTCCAAAGGATGTTCTTTATTGGCAACTTGGAGCATTTCTAGCTTAAGATCTTCTCGTATCATCATATCTATATTGGCACGAATATCAGATGAAAGAGTATGAGGAGTGCTGTCTTTAGGCATTGTTACAGTCTTTATTTGATAAATGATACGGTTTGTTGCAACCGGTCCTTTTATGATACCATAATGACCTTTGGGACCAGAAAACAAGGCCTTAACACCTTCATCACCAAGGACTTCAGATGAATCTTGACGCCGGAGGGCTTGTGTTGTTTGTTTTGTAACACCAAGGGTATGAGCAAGAGCAACAAGACTTTTTCCTTCCGTGAGCTGTTTGAGAGCATTTTGGGCTTTTTCATCAAGAAGACGTTGGATTTCCTCATTTTTCCATTGAGAAAGAACATCTAGCTTAGCCTCTTCAAGTGTCTTATCGCGGGCAGGAATAATTTTATCGACCTTATACCAGAGATACCCACCATTTTGAAAAGAGAGAGGATCAAGATCGACACCTTCGTTTGATTGATAGATGGCATTCAGTAAAATATCTTTTTGAGGTAAATCCGTGAGTATTGCACCTTCAAGCGTTTTTCCCGTTTTATCAATGGTAATTGTGCGCAAAGATAACTTGTATTGGTCAGCTAACTCTTTGAGAGAAGCACCCTCAAAACGAGCATTTTCAATGGCTACATAATTGTTACGGATATCATCCATAGCACGATTTTTGGCAAGTATTTGGCGAATATTTTCTTCTACACTTTCAAAAGGAAGAGAGCTTGAGGGTTCAATATGTGTGACGCGAATGATAACAGGTCCCTGTAAGTCATTGATTACAGCACTGACTTGCCCTTGTTGGAGTTCAAAAATTTCGGATGCTAGATGGCTAGGAAGTTCATTTTCTGCGAGAGGCCCTTTTTGTATGTCATTAAGAGTCTTTTTTCCAGCTTTTACCAGTTCATCAAAACTCAATCCATCGGCTATTTTTTTTGCTGCATTATCGGCTTCTTCACGTGTGGGGAATCGCAGTTCTTCGAATGTACGCTTTTCAGGGGTTACAAAACGTGAAGCATTTTGGGTATAATAAGCTTTTGCCTCATCTGTTGGGATATCTTTAGGTTTTACGAAATCATTAAGTTCCATAGATAATAAAGAGACAGTGCGGTATTCTGGAGTACGAAATTCACTTTGATGTGTTTCAAACCACTTTTGCAGTGTTTCGTGATCAGGATCAGCCGTTATTTCCTTTTCTTTTAGATCAATAATGAGATAATCTGCGATACGCATTTCTCCTTGATAAAGAGCAAGTGCTTTATAGAAGAGATCTGGTGCTTTCATATCAGAGAATAAAGCTGAAATAATTTGGTTACGCTTTTCTTTTCTGGTGTAATAATTAAGAAAAGCACTTTCACTGATACGTAAATGCTGAAGATAGTTATAAAATAAATTTTTATCAAAAGTGCCATTTATTTGGAACATATTATCAGTTCCAATCATACGTGCTATTGTATCTTTTGAAAGACTTATTTTCATTTTACGGGCTTGTTCATCAAGCAGTGTATTTTGTTGTAATTGATTAAACACAAAAGCGGGAATTTGGTATTGCTGCATTTCATTTGGCGTAAACATTCGTCCAAGATGAGCGGCATGTGCTAAACGTGCGCTTTGATCGGCAAGAGCGAGACGATAATCATCGACAGTTACTGTGGATTTTCCAGAAGTAATAAGGCCTCTTTCATTTTTGGTGTGTAACTGTGGTATCCCCCATAAAAGAATGAAGCATAAGAGTAAAATAGCAAGGAAAATTCTGGCAATCCAAGAATTTGCAGCATTTCTTACGATGTCAAGCATTGTTTAATTCCACTTTTAACATGAGTTATTATCAAAGCAGTAACGGAATTTGCAACAAAGACACGAAAGATGCAAGCTTTAAAGATTTGCTTTCACTTTATAATTTGGTACTTACAGATAATAATATATTATAATAGCTCTTGAGGTGAAAATATGTCTCCAAATATTCGGCCTTTTCTTGCTGGAAATTGGAAAATGAATGGAACGAGTGAATCGCTTGGAGAGTTGCGTGCTATTGCTACAGGCGTTAGCTCTGATCTAGGTCATTTGTTTGAAGCTTTAATTTGTGTTCCAGCAACGCTTTTATCGCGTGCTTCTGATACGCTGGATGGTGAAAATCTCCTTTTAGGAGGACAAAATTGTCACTTTGATGATTATGGCCCTTATACTGGAGATATTTCAGCTTTTATGCTTAAAGAAGCGGGAGCAAGTCATGTTATTATCGGGCATTCAGAACGTCGTACAGTGTATCAGGAAAATGATGCTATTGTTTGCGCCAAAGTGCAAGCAGCGTGGCGAGCAGGGCTTGTGGCTCTTGTATGTATTGGTGAAACATTGGAAGAACGCAACAATAATAAAGTGCTGGATGTTCTCGCACAGCAGCTTGAGGGATCTTTACCAGATGATGCAACAGCAGAGAATATCATTATCGCTTATGAACCTGTTTGGGCGATAGGCACCGGCAATACAGCAACTGTAGAAGATATTGCAAAAGTGCATCATTTCATTCGTGATGAGATGTGCTCTCGTTTTGGGGAGGAAGGGAATAATATGCGCCTTCTTTATGGTGGATCAGTAAAACCATCTAATGCATTTGAGCTTTTAAGCATTGCTCATGTTAATGGTGCTTTGATAGGTGGAGCAAGTTTAAAAGCGATTGATTTTTTAACTATTTGCGATGTTTATCGTAAATTATAGCGGAGAAATTTGAGTTACCCCTTGGATTGTGTGTTATTTATGTGTAAATAACCATGAAAGAGTTATTTGAAGAGCAGGGTTTATGCAAACAGTACTTATTGTTATTCATTTATTGATTGTGATTACTTTGGTTGGCGTTATATTAATCCAACCTTCAGAAGGTGGTGGGCTCGGTGTGAGTAATAACTCAGGGTTGATGAAAGCCCGTGGATCTCGCAATCCTTTAACACGTTTGACTGCTATTTTAGCATGTTGTTTTTTTGTTGTGTCCATTGGACTTACTGTGGTGGGAAATATATCCAATTCTAGTTCTGATATTTTAAAGCGTATACCGGTTAATACAGAGCAAAATTCTACCCATAAAGACTCAGAATCAGTCCCATCATTAGATAGTGAGTCTTCTCCTTCTATTCTTGAACAGCTAGGAGGTCCTTCGCATTCCCCGCAGGAACAAAAACAGTCCACAAATCCTGAAGCAGAAAGCCCAGTTCCACCGGTTCTTGAAAATACAGTTCCGGATAACACTACAAAATAGTTTTTTAAGAAAATATAGACTTTTTACAGAGGTGATTTTTTCACCTTTTTTATTTGAGAAGAAAAATTGTTTCTTTTTGCATTTTTTGCTGGAAAAATCATTATAAATTGCTTATCACCATAAGCCCATGGCACGTTATGTTTTTATTACTGGTGGTGTGGTTTCTTCCCTTGGAAAAGGTGTCGCAGCGGCGGCGTTAGCAGCGTTATTACAGGCTCGTGGCTATCGTGTACGGCTTCGCAAACTTGATCCTTATTTAAATGTTGATCCAGGTACAATGTCACCTTATCAACATGGTGAAGTATTTGTAACCGATGATGGTGCAGAAACGGATCTTGATCTTGGTCATTATGAGCGTTTTACTGGACGTTCTGCAAATAGCCAAGATAATATTACGACAGGGCGTATTTATCGCAATATTATTGAACGAGAGCGGCGTGGTGATTATTTAGGGGCAACAGTCCAAGTTATTCCTCATGTTACGGATGAAATTAAGAGATTCATTACGACGGGAAATGAAGAATTTGATTTTGTTTTGTGTGAAATAGGTGGGACGGTTGGTGATATTGAAGCAATGCCTTTTCTAGAAGCGATTCGTCAGCTTCGTAATGATCTACCGAGACAAAATGTCGTTTATGTCCATCTCACCTTAATGCCTTATATTCCTTCTGCAGGTGAATTAAAAACGAAACCAACACAACATTCTGTCAAAGAATTACAATCAATTGGTATTTCTCCTGATATTTTGCTTGTGCGTGCAGATCGATCTATTCCAGAAACAGAGCGGTACAAATTATCACTTTTTTGCAATGTTCGCTCCAATGCAGTTATTCAGGCATTAGATGTGCCAACAATTTATGATGTTCCTATGGCATATCATAAGGAGGGTTTAGACTCTGAAGTTCTTTGCGCTTTTGGAATCGATTCGGCACTTTCTCCTCAGATGGATCGTTGGAAAGATATTACGCATCGCATTCATCATCCTGAAGGAGAAGTTACGATTGCTGTTGTAGGAAAATATACGGGCTTAAAGGATGCTTATAAATCCCTTATCGAAGCGATTGCGCATGGTGGTTTAGCGAATAAAGTGAAGGTTAATATTGAGTGGATTGATTCGGAACTTTTTGAAAAAGAAGATTCTGTCTCAGCTTTACAAAAAGCCCATGGCATTTTGGTTCCAGGTGCTTTTGGTGCACGAGGGTCTGAAGGGAAGATTCGAGCAATTCGATTTGCACGAGAGCGTAAAGTTCCATTTTTAGGGATTTGTTTTGGAATGCAATTAGCTTGTATAGAAGCTGCGCGTAATATTGCACAGATTGAGAATGCTTCATCAAGTGAATTTTGCGAAACAGAAAATCCAATTGTAGGTTTAATGACAGAATGGCTCAAAGGCGATGTTCTTGAAAAACGTACAAGAAATGGTGACCTCGGCGGTTCGATGCGTCTTGGTGCCTTTGTGGCTGAATTAAAAGAAGGGAGTCATATTGCCAAAATTTATGGGATGACAAAGATTGTCGAGCGGCATCGTCATCGTTATGAGGTCAATATCGATTATAAGGATAAGTTAGAACAGTGTGGTTTGATTTTTTCTGGTATGTCTCCTGATGGTATTTTACCAGAAACGATAGAGTATGTAGATCATCCATGGTTCATTGGTGTTCAATACCATCCAGAATTAAAATCACGTCCTTTTGATCCACATCCGCTTTTTTCTTCTTTTATTGAAGCCGCTGTAGAACAAAGTCGATTAGTTTAATATATAAATTTGGCTACTTTGCTTTTGAGGAATAAAATGTCTAAACCAAATGCCACTGTGAAAGTTGGAAATATTATTTTTTCAAATGAAATGCCTCTTTCATTAATTGCGGGTCCGTGTCAGATGGAAAGTCGAGATCATGCTTTTGAAATGGCTGGTCGTATTAAAACAATTACCGATCAAGTCGGTATGGGGTTTGTTTATAAATCGAGTTACGATAAAGCCAATCGAACCTCTTTGAGTGCGGCACGTGGTATTGGTCTTGAAAAAGCAATGGCTATTTTTTCTGATTTAAAAAAGGAGTTTGATTGTCCCATATTAACTGATGTGCATACGGAAGAACAATGTACAATTGTTTCTTCTACAGTTGATATTTTACAAATACCGGCTTTTTTATGTCGTCAAACAGATCTTTTGGTAGCAGCCGCTAAAACAAGCTGTATTGTTAATATTAAAAAAGGTCAGTTTTTAGCTCCGTGGGACATGGAGAATGTTTTAAAAAAGGTTGTTTACAGTGGTAATTCGAATGTCATGCTTTGTGAGCGAGGCACGTCATTTGGTTATAACCGACTTGTTTCTGATATGCGTTCGTTGCCTATTTTACGTTCATTGGGTGCTCCTGTTATTTTTGATGCAACACATTCTGTTCAAGAGCCGGGGGGGCATGGTTCTTCATCTGGTGGACAACGTCAATTTGTTGAAGTTTTAGCGCGTGCGGCTGTTTCTGTTGGGGTTGCAGGTATTTTTTTAGAAACGCATCAAGATCCAGATAATGCGCCTTCTGATGGACCCAATATGATTAAAATTGATGATTTACAAAGATTGCTTGAGACTTTAATGGAATTCGATTATCTGTCAAAGAAACTGAATTGAGAAGAAAAAGTATTTCATTAATAGGTTGTTAGAAATGAATCGCGACTTTTATCGGATAAGGAAATACATATGACTATAATTGTCGATATCATTGGACGTGAAGTTCTTGATAGCCGTGGTAATCCAACGGTAGAAGTTGATGTTCATTTGGAAAATGGTGCGTTTGGTCGTGCTTTGGTTCCATCGGGAGCCTCAACGGGAGCCTATGAGGCTGTAGAACTTCGTGATGGTGGTTTGCGCTATCAAGGAAAAGGCGTTGAAAAAGCAGTTGCTGCAGTCAATGGCGAAATTCTTGAAGAACTTGGTGGTCGGGATGCAACAAATCAAATCGCTATTGATCAAGCCATGATTGCTTTGGATGGAACGCCAAACAAAGCCCGTCTTGGTGCCAATGCACTTCTTGGTGTTTCATTAGCTGTTGCAAAAGCAGCTGCGGCTTCATTAAATTTACCTTTGTATCGTTATATTGGGGGGACACAAGCGCATATTCTTCCAACACCTATGATGAACATTATTAATGGTGGCGTTCATGCTGATAACTTGATTGATTTTCAAGAGTTTATGATTATTCCTATAGGAGCGCCTACCGTTAGAGAAGCAATTCGTTATGGTGCTGAAATTTTTCATGCGTTGAAAAAGCGTTTAAAGGGTGCAGGTTATAATACCAATGTTGGTGATGAAGGTGGTTTTGCACCTCAATTTAAAAGTGCTGATCAAGCAATTGATTTTATTATGGAATCTATCATAACATGTGGTTATAAACCAGGGGAGCAGATTGCCATTGGTTTAGACTGTGCTTCAACCGAATTTTATAAAAATGGTTCGTATTTTTATAAAGGTGAGGGGAAATGCCGTGACATCCAAGAACAGGTAGATTATTTAGTGCAACTTGTGAAAAGTTATCCTATTGTTACAATTGAAGATGGAATGGCAGAGGATGATTGGGAAGGTTGGAAGCTACTCACGGATACAATTGGAGAAAAATGTCAGCTTGTTGGCGATGATTTGTTTGTAACAAATTCAGCACGTTTGCGTGATGGTATTAAAATGGGGGTAGGTAATTCTATCCTCATAAAAGTGAATCAAATTGGTACATTAAGTGAGACACTTGATGCTGTAGAAGTGGCACATAAAGCAGGTTATCGTACTATTATATCTCATCGTTCAGGCGAAACAGAGGATTCTTTTATTGCAGATCTTGCGGTTGCAACGAATTGTGGACAAATTAAAACAGGTTCTCTTGCACGTTCGGATAGATTAGCAAAATACAATCAACTTATTCGTATTGAAGAAATGCTAGGAACCCAAGCGCGTTATGCTGGTGATGTATATCGTTGATAGTTGTGAGCACAAAGTGTGAGAGTATGATATTATTTAGATTATGAAATTGAGATTTCTTATCAAAGACATATGCGCAGTAATTTTATAGGTATTTAAATTTATAGGGATTAAGATGAGAGGTATAATTATTACTCAAGATCAAGGAATGTATCTCGTTTCGGGTGATGATGGTAAGCGTTATCAGTTTGCGACTTGGGATTGGTTGGGAAAGAAACCACCAAGGATTGGTGATACTGTTGATTTTGTCTATGAAGGCGGTGTGGTCAGTTCTGTTTTTCCGTTGTTGAGATCAAGTACAGAGAACTCAAAGATAATGTTTGCACTTCTTTGTTGGGTTGCAGGTATCTTTGGTGTTCATCGTTTTATGGTTGGGAGAGTTCGGACGGGTACTTTAATGCTCGTTTTATCTTTATCAGTTTTTGGATTGATGATTACCGGTATTTGGGCAATTGTTGATTTTATACTCATTGTTGCTGGAAAATTTACGGATAAAGATGGGAAACAGATCACAGACTTGTAAAAATCTTATAATAAAAAGGAGGTAATTTAGCCTGCTTTTTATTTTTATCAATATATTAAGTTCATAATAGCTCTGCGTTATTGTATTATATGTCTTTAATGTAAGATATTAAAAGCCTATGCACAGTTGAACAAAAATATTGAAAAAACTGTGCTATTTTTATAGGTAAAACAAAAGCGCAAATCAATTACAGCGTAATTTGGGTTGCTGTTTATAGCAGCGGGAAATATTAGATTATTGGGGGCCTAACTATTTCAATTACACATTTATCATGGTTTTTATGCGTTTTATTTATACCGTGAGGTTAATCCGCATATTATCGAATTAGAATAATCTCTTTATGAATAACACATGAGGAGTAGCTTTATAGGTGGGCAAGGATGAAGGGTAAAATTATTGGTCAAGATCAAGGGGGTTATCTCGTTTCGGGAGGTGATGATAAGCGTTATCAATTTGAGGATTGGAATCGGTTAGAAAAAAACACCAAAGGTAGGGGATACCGTTGATTTTGTATATGAAGATAATATTGTTAAATCTGTTCTCTCTCTTGAGTCAAAAAGAATTAGAGCAATTAAGATCAGCTTTGGCAGTTATTTGTTTTGGGGGACGGTTAAGTATTCACCGCTTCATAGCTGATAAAATTGGAATGGGTATCGTAATGCTTCTCATTAAATATAACAGGTATAGAACTTTTTATCAATATACTGTGGTCATTTATTGATTTTATAGTTATTTTATCTGGGTATTTTAGGGATGCAAATGGCAATAAAATTACCAAGTTATAGCAATTCAACAAAAGTATAATATAAACAAATATTTTATTTATCAATATATTAATTTAATAATGTAAATTACTTTAGTCTATGTCTTGAATATTAAATAAAAGTATTGAAAAAGACTGTACTATTTCATATGAAAAAAACAAACGTACAAATCAAACAGCGTGTTTTGTATTGCCGCTTATAATTGCGGGAATTTGGGGTTGTTGGGGAATTTTTAGCTTTTTCAATTTTCATATATCACTGTGAGTACAGATCGTATTCATGCTGTGAAGTTTATTTAACATGTTATCATATTAGAAGAAAAGATTCTTTATGAATAACAATTTTATAGGTGGTGAAGATGAAAGGTAAGATTATTAGTCAGGATCAGGGAAATTATTTCGTTTCAGGTGATAATGGTAAGCGCTATCAATTTGCGGATTGGAATTGGACAGAAAAAAACGCCGAAGATTGGTGATATGGTTGATTTTGTCTGTGAAGGGTATAACGGTAAATCTATTAAGCACCTCCATCTTTACATTTGTGAAGAAGAAAGCTGGCACCACCATTATATTTGCCAGCCCCTAATGTTGTGACAGATCTTGCATTAAGCCGATTCATAAGAATCATTTTTAAATCTTTTCTTATACAGTTTTTACCCACACGCCAGCTCCGCTTATGACGTGCAAGCGAATGGTTTTGATTGATTCAAGATAAACGGATTTGAAATGAGAGAATCTTACCGTATTCGGGGTTCTAATTCAATATGAATAACGCTAGATTATCTATATAAATCAATGTATTGACTAGATAAGCTGTATTTTCATTTCAGGGAAAATTTAAATAAAATATGCAAGATTTTTTCTCAGGATACAAAAGCTGGATGACTCGCTTTCATTCACCTTTATCTTTCTTTCATATATGCCGCTTGTGTTCGATTTGGATGTTGATTTACAAGCTACAGCGAAAGTACAAGCTTTATAAAGAAAATACGCTATAAAACGCGTAATAGAATGGTCATGAATTGGAAAGACATTTGGGCTTTGTCAGATATTATTTCCAATAATGATAGCACTTATGGCTTTTTATTCTTATGGTGTTTTTACACATTCTTTGCATTACATCTTTAAAGGTTAGATGCAAGACAATGTATAGACTCCCCTTGATTTGAGCGTAAAAAGTTGATGTGATACTCAGGTTTTGGGATGTCTTTATCAGTAGAAACATATTGCGAGTGATTAAATAAGCATGCTCTGTGTTATGCAATATTTTATTTTTTCTACATTCATCCGTGGTCTTCTTTAGTGAAATTGCTTGGCAAAGGATAGGAGATAAAACAAACTCGAAGCATATCTTAAATGGTTTTGTTCTTGGCTTTTTGAAACGGTTGAGTTTTCTTATGAGGGGGATAAAAGCGTTTCTGGTCATGGAGGGGGGAGAGCAAAGTAGAGCCATAGATTTGCCTTTGTACAGACTGTTGAAAGCAGTGTCTGTGTTTTTATAGCAGAATAGTCAAGATATCTTCATTCTTGTTTTGTTATTAAGATAAAAATTTTTTATAAAAGTATGTTATGTTTTTTATTGAAAAAAGTCATACGGTGGGGAGAGTCTTTTATATTGAGAATAGAGTCCATTTTACACTGTGAAAGAACGTATATAGGAAGATGATTGATAGATTTATGATCTGAGGAAATATTTTTATTCAATGTGTTTTGTAGATTTCAATTTTAGCAAAAAGAACAATAATTATATAGCAGGGGTTACATATTGGGATAGAAGGGGCCTTCATTGCCTTGCGGACAGGTCCAAGTGATATTTTGGTTCGGGTCTTTGAGGTCGCACGTTTTACAATGTATGCAATTTGCAGCGTTGATAACATAAGTCAGATGATCATTATATTCTAGCCATTCGTAGACAGCGGCGGGGCAATAGTTTGTGGAAGGTCCTCCGTAGATTGCATATTCAGAGTCCTTTTGTTTTTTTAATGAGGCTATTTTTAAATGGCAAGGTTGATTTTCTTCATGGTGTGTATTGGAAAGGGCAACACTTGAAAGGCGATCAAAGGTTACAACACCATCTGGTTTTGGGTAAGCAATGGGTTGAAATTTTTCTGCTGGTTCAAGGCATGCATAATCTTCCTTTCCATGGGGGAGTGTTTTAAATAAGGAAAATCCGAACAGTTGTTGCCACCACATATCAAAACCAGCAAGTTTAATTCCATATTTTGTTCCATATTTTGCCCAGAGCGGTTTGGCATTTCGCACTTTATAAAGGTCTTTACCAATGAGCCCTTTTCGCCACTGCTCTTCGATTTCTTTAACCTCATCATGGGCACGTCCTTGTGCAAGAGCGTTAGCAATTTTATCGGCAGCTAATATGCCAGATAAGATGGCATTATGTGATCCTTTGATACGCGGAACATTGACAAATCCAGCAGAGCAGCCAATAAGTGCTCCACCAGGAAAGGTGAGTTTTGGTACAGATTGCCAACCTCCCTCACTGATAACACGTGCACCATAGGAAAGACGTTTTGCACCTTTGAAGATTTCATAGAGTTTTGGATGTGTTTTAAAACGTTGAAATTCTTCAAAGGGAGAAAGATAAGGATTTTTGTAATCTAAGTGCACAACAAAACCAACAGAAATGATATTGTTTTCTTGGTGATAAATAAAGCCACCACCCCCAGTATTATTGTCTAAGGGCCAACCGGCGAAATGTTGCACTAAACCGCGTTGGTGTTTGTGGGGATCAATTTCCCAGAGTTCTTTGAGACCAAGACCAAATTTTTGTGGTTCACGGTTTTTGCTAAGATTAAAATGTTGTATCAGTTGTTTTGCAATTGAGCCGCGTGCTCCTTCCGCAATTAAAGTATATTTTGCCAATAAAGCCATACCAGGCATATAATTGTTCCCAGGGGTTCCATCTTTGTTAAGCCCCATATCACCGGTGAGAACACCAATGATCGCTCTGTTATCGTTTTGGATGATCTGTGTTACCGCAAAACCAGGATAGATTTCAACACCCAACGCTTCAGCTTTTTTGCTTAACCAGCGGCAAACATTTCCAAGCGAAACGATATAACACCCGTCATTTGATAAGATTTTGGGATGTAGAATATTGGGAAATATTGTCGCCTTTTGAGGCTTTAGAAAAAAAAATTGGTCACGGGTAACAGGGGTCGTGAAGGGATGGTCATTGTCATTTCGCCATTCTGGTAAGAGTGTATCGATACCAATGGGGTCAATAACTGCGCCAGAGAGAATATGGGCTCCAACTTCGGTACTTTTTTCAACAATTGTGATAGAAAGCTCAGGGTTAATTTGTTTCAAACGAATTGCGGCAGAAAGACCTGCAGGTCCTGCTCCGACAATGACGATGTCAAATTCCATACTTTCACGCTGGTCATGCAGAGGTGCTTTCATGGCTTATAAAGCTTTCTCCAATTCTGGAATAATTTGATGGAGGTCACCTACAAGAGCATAATCGGCAATTTGCATGATGGGAGCTTCTTCATCTTTATTAATGGCGACAATAATTTGTGCATCCATTATACCGGCTAAATGCTGGATTGCACCGGAAATGCCAACGGCGATATAGAGTTCAGGGGCAACGACCTTTCCTGTTTGTCCAATTTGCCAATCATTGGGTGCATAGCCTGCGTCCACTGCTGCGCGGCTGGCACCCAAAGCGGCATTTAATTTGTTTGCGAGAGGAAGAAGAAGTGCCATAAATTTCTCTTGAGAACCAAGACCACGTCCGCCTGATATAATAACACGAGCTGAGGTGAGATCAGGACGATCACTTTTGTTGGTTTCTGCTTTTACGAAAGAAGAAAGATTTGGATTGGGGGCTGGGGTTATTGTTTTAATGGGAGCAGAATTATTTTTGGAAGGCGTTGGTGTGAAAGAAGCGGTGCGAACTGTTATAATCTTTTTATGATCATTGGTGCGTACAGTTTCAAGTGCATTGCCCGCATAAATGGGTCGTTTGAAGGTATCGGGTGAAAGAATGGCGATAATATCTGAAATTTGCATAAGATCAAGAAGGGCTGCTACGCGTGGCATCACATTTTTTCCCGTGCTGCTGGATGCTGCCATGATCACATCATAATCATTTGCTAACTTGATGATTGTGTCTGCTATAGGTTCGGCGAGTTGATGGGCTAAATAGTCTGCTTTTGCAATAAGAACTTGACGCACACCATCAAGTTTAGCACTGTTTTCCGCTATCGTTTCAATTTTTTCTCCACAAACCAAAATATCGATATCATTAGTGAGTGCACGCGCAGCCGTGAGAGCTTTTGCGGTTTCTTCTGTATTATGATCAGCCAATAAAAGAATTGCCATAAGTTTTTACCCTTTTATGTAAGTGTTGCTTTTACTCTAGTGGTGAGAATATTAAATGCAGTTCTTTTGTTTTAGCGCACTGACAAGCTCTCCTACATTAGCTACTTTAATACCGGATTGACGGGGTTTGGGTTCTTCAACGCTTAAAATTGTTAAGCGTGCTTTCGTATCGATGCCAAGATCAGTCAGCGCTTTTTGTTCAATGGTTTTCTTTTTTGCTTTCATGATATTAGGGAGAGAGGTGTAGCGCGGTTCATTGAGCCGTAGATCGGCGGTCATAACCATGGGAAGGGGAAGAGAAAGGGTTTGTGTTCCATTATCAACTTCACGAATAACTGTAGCATGCCCATTTTCTATGTTAAGATGTGAGGCAAAAGTTGCCTGTCCCCAACCAAGAAGAGCGGCGAGCATTTGTCCTGTTTGGTTGCTATCGTCATCAATCGCTTGTTTTCCTAAAAAGACCATATCAGGTTTTTCTTCATCAACAATGGCTTTGAGAACCTTAGCAATTGCTAAGGGTTCAAGGGTTTGATCCGTTGTGATAAGAAGTGCACGATCAGCCCCCATGGCAAGTCCTGTTCGTAGAGTTTCTTGGGCTGCTTCTGGTCCGATTGAAACAAGAATAACTTCTGAAACTTTACCGGATTCTTTCTGGCGAATTGCTTCCTCTACGGCTATCTCATCAAAAGGATTCATAGACATTTTTACGTGAGACAGATCAACGCCTGTGCTATCGGGTTTGACACGTATTTTGATGTTATAATCAACAACACGTTTGACAGCGACAATTATTTTCATGATAATCCTCTTTGTTGTATGATTACAAGTTTATAGCAATACTCATAAGAAACAAAATTGTTTAGAATGCAGTCTTATTTATAACTTGTGTTTTCATCATATAAGCTTTTTTTACGTTTACTTGTACTTTCTTGTTGTCATTTTCAATCTTCATATCTTTTGCATTGCCATAATTGCCTTATTTGCTTGAATAAAAAGTAAAAAAATCACTCTGTCTTATGAGAATATTTTTTTCATTTTATATGCTCTGTTTATGATGGCGCACTAGGGGCTTTAGGCAATGAAAAAATTAAGTGAAAAAAATAAAAATGGGGAAATGATTTTGCTCTTCAAATCTTGAGGACAAAAAATCTTGAGGACAAAAAAACAGAGATTTTTCTTTCAAATATTTTAAATAAAGATTGGGGGAAAATATTTCTAACAAAAAATTTTTGGGCGTTCTTAAAGCTCTATTTACTAAAATAGAGCACACTTTACTCATCATTTGTGCGATTCTTTTCAAAAAGGTTAATGAGGGGTAAGCGTTTGTGAATACGAAGGGTCATACGATCGACCAGCCGATCAATCAGGTTAGGAACGATAAATTCTCTTCTTTTGTTGAACAAAAGGAGAGAACGGGTGTGCCTATGGATGTAACAATGTCGGATATTGCTCAAAAATTACGCACTGTTCATGCACAAATGCAAATGAAGCATTCTTCCCGTTCTTTGGTACAGCAGGGGGCTTTAGAAGAGCATTTTAAATCTTACTTAGATGATATTAGCCGAGCCATTTTGGCTGAATATTATATCCGTCGTCAAAGAGAAAAAAAACTTTTTGAATCTTTAGAGCAGATTAAAACAATTGTTCAAAGTTTACAGAGTGAAAAAAAGAGCTTAGAAGAAGCAGCACTAACACGACGTGGGACTCGTTCAAAATTTTCTGATTCTGTTGTACAGAAACTTGCTCATATGGAATATGAGGGAAATAAAGAACGCTTATCACTTCAAAAGGTTCAAAATTTTTCGAGACAAAACGGTATAATTCCACTCCAAACAAATGTTGAAAATGCGGTGCAGAAAGAAAATCAAAGCTCTTTGCCAAATGATGCTATGAAGCCTTCTTTTAAAAAGGTTGAGGGAGCCGTAGAGCGTGCTTCGATAGAAAAAAAGGATATGGGTATTCAGGCACCTAATCGTGGCATTGAGAATGATTTTTCTTCTTTAAAGGCGCAGTCTCAAGGGAGTGTTTCGTTTTTATCTCATTTGGTAAAAAAAAGTGTTCTTTGTTTTTTAACCGTTGCATTTATGGTAGCGATAACGTTATGTCTTTACAGCTTTTTAAAAGGAGCGCGTTTTTTTTAGTTTTTATGATGTTGATGTTAATAGATGTGAAATGTATTGTGCATTCGTGGATTATGCAAAAGCTGTATAGCAACTAAAATTATCCTTTTAAACACGCAACAGAGATTATTGGAAAAGAGGATAATTGGAGAAAAATTTTCTCAATTGTTAAAAAGCCTCAGATTATCTTGAAGGTTCTGTAAGTGAGTATTTATTTACCAATTGCTGAAATGTCTCTCAACATGCTGATCTTGATTGGTATGGGAGTCGTTGCTGGTTTTTTTTCAGGTCTTTTTGGAATTGGGGGTGGTTTTCTCATCACACCTTTATTGATTTTTTATAATATCCCTCCTGCTATTGCTGTTGGAACAGGTGCAAATCAGATGATTGCGTCATCTGTAACAGGGGCGATTACCCATTTTAGAAGACGTACGCTCGATATCAAACTTGGTATTCTTTTGGCGATTGGAGGAGGGGGGGGATCTTTAATTGGGATTCAGATTTTTTCTGTTTTGAAAAAATTAGGTCAATTAGACTTAATGATTTCTCTCCTTTATGTGATTCTTCTTGGAAGTGTAGGAAGCTTGATGATTGTTGAAAGTTGGTATGATATGATGCGCAAGCGTAAGGCAGGAAAAGCCAATATTCGTCTTGCTGGTCGACATAACTGGATTCATCGCTTACCCTTTAAAATGCGTTTTCGGACATCTATGATCTATGTCAGCATTATTCCAGTTTTAGGGATTGGTCTCATTGTAGGGTTATTGTCTTCTATTATGGGAATTGGTGGGGGGTTCTTTATGGTTCCAGCATTGATTTACCTTCTGCGTGTTCCAACCAGTGTGGTGATTGGAACTTCACTTTTTCAGATCACATTTGTGTCTTCTTTCACGACAGTTTTACAAAGTATGACTCATCAGTCCGTTGATATTGTCTTGGCTTTTTTATTAATGCTGGGAGGAAGTATTGGTGCGCAATATGGAACACGGGCTGGACGGAAGTTAAAGGCGGAACAATTGCGTATGGCACTTGCGTTTTTGGTGTTGATTGTGTGTATGCGTCTTGCTTTTCAATTATTTATACGCCCCGATAATCTTTTCTCTCTGGATATTCTTATGAGATAAAAATGGGTAGATTATTTTCTTTATGCCTCATTACAAGTTGCTTTTGTGTTGTTTCTTTTTCTACATGGTCACATGTTGGGACGCCAGCGACATTCATTGATCAAGTTGATCACGAAACTGTCCAAATTATCGTAACAACAAATACGATTACTGTGGATGCAAATTTTGCTGGTCGTGATCTTTATATTGCTGGTGTTTTGGAAAATATTGATCCGTTATATGCTCGACAAAACCGTTATGATGTTGTTGTGAGCTTGGAGGGACAAGAGCGGACAATGGTGATGCGAGAAAAAAAACGTAATGCAGGTGTTTGGGTTAATACAGATTCTCTTATTTTTAAAAAGGTTCCTCTTTTTTACTCTATGGTCACAACACGTGAAATTGACGATATTACGAGTGTTGAAGATTATAAACGCTTGGGGTTAGGATTACTTTATTTGCCATTGCAGACGGATGAAAAAGATCAGAAAAAAATACAGACCTTTCGCGATGAACTTATAAAACTGCAAAAAGCCAAAAGCCTTTATTATGAGGAAGTAGGGGGGGTTCGTTTTGGTTCTGACACGCTTTTTACTGCACATTTTCGTTTACCAACCAATATTCCTGTTGGACATTATAAGGTTCGTGCTTATCTTTTTCGTGATGGTCTGTTTATTGATAGTACAACAACAACTCTTGAAATTGTTAAAGCACATATCGCTTATACAATTTTTTACGCAGCACATAAGTATCGTTTCTTATATGCTATTGTTGCGGTGATCATTGCTGTTACCACAGGATTTTTATGTCGTTTGATTTTTCGAAAAGACTAGCACAAGGAAAATGTTGAGGGTTTTATTTTTTATGAAAAATGCGTAAGATAAGAAAAATAGGTACAACAATAATCGCTCCCGTCATGGTGATATGAAAGAAGTTTGTAAGCGTTATAAATCCTGTTGCCCATAGAGATTGAAAAAAATCTATAATTTTCTGTATGAGATTTTTGGGTGTCCATCCCAAAAAATTCATTCCGATGCCAATAAAAAATGAAAGGATGAGCAATTTTAAACTAACATGGCTTAATGTGCCCCCAAGAAAAGCACGAAAAGAATCTGACAATTTTTTCTTTCGGTTCATTTTAATATACTTTCGAATATCTTGTTTTTTATTGTATCATCATAGTACAGTGATGTCATTGTCATAAAGGAGAAAGATTTTTTATTTTTTCTTACTTTTTGGGAGCACATCATCTTAGTACTGGTGTAATATCAGTGCTTTAAAATATACGCGCGTTCTCTTGCATTTTTTGCGATATTTTCATGGCGCTTTTTTCATTAAATGAAGAGATATCCTTTCGTTTCTGAGAATTTGTAGGGGAGTTTTATAGCGTTTCGATATTTCGTATTAGGGTGAGAGTTCTAGTCTATTGAAGATTTTATAACAGATTTATTATTGTTGTGTATAGAAATAATATTTCAAGGCATTTTACTTAAAAAAAGACTATCTATTCTGATAAGGGTGTGCTTATATAGGTATTATATTTAGGTATTTCAACCTTAGTGCATTGAAAAGATATTTTTTGTTGAAAAATGTAAGCAATGAATTGAGTGTTGTTAAAGGAGCAAAGGTATTTAAAATACGATGTGGAAAAAAGTTTTGTTATGTGCGGGTGCTGTAAAAGAATATCAGGGGGTGGTGCCCATGCTCCTTTTATTGAGAAATAAAATATAATTTAAAAGCTGTTATTTGCCAGAAAATTATGGATAAATTCAAAATTCCTCTTATAGGGGGAGGAGGTTATGTCGGTTGATGGGTGAATTTTCCAGTTTTGTTAAAATATCAAATTGTTATTAGAGCTCTTTGTTATTAAGGCGCTTGAGCTAACAAGGAAGAGTCTTTTTATAGCATAAAAGGCGAGAAGAAAGAAGAAACAAGCTTGCCCGACAAGAGAGAGAAAATAGTGGTTTTATAATCTTCAATCGTAGGCGTTATGACATCATGAATGGCTCTGTTATGGGTGAGCATTCATTGTATGTCAGAGTGTTTGTTGTTGCATGTTTTGGTTTGGCTTATGAGTGTGGGCAGGGAAGTGGTTGGTAAGGGGTGGTGTTTGAAAGTTTGAATACTTTGTTTGAGGCGCTTATGGATCATTTAGCCTTATTATTAGGCATGTACTTGTTGTGTGGGAAATTTATGGAATAAACTTTAAAAGGAAAAGTCTATGAACTTGAAGAAAAAAATATTAAAGAATAGCAGCTCTCTTGTTTCTGCTTTTATAGCACTGGGGATGGTTGCACAACAGGTTTCAGCAAAAACTCCCGCAGATACCCTTGTGATGGCTTGGAATATTGATGCAATTAGTACATTTGATCCCGCACAACTTAGTGATGTTTATGGAAGTGAAATTATTCACAATGTTTGTGATAACTTGATCGATACCGCAACGGATGATCCTGCTAAAATGGTTCCGGCATTAGCAACACATTGGGATGTTTCAGGGGATGATCACAGTACGGTGATTACTTTTCATTTGCGTGATGGTTTGAAGTTCAATGATGGGAGATCAGCCAATGCCAATGATCTTCTTTGGAGTATGAAGCGGATTGTTAAATTAAAGATGACCAATGCGGCAATTTTTAATGAATATGGCATTACAGAGAAAAATGTTGATGATGCTTTAAAAGCCCCTGATGAAAAAACAGTGGTGATGAAATTTGATAAGCCTTATCCAGCAGAGCTTATCCTTAATAATATTGTTGCGAGTCCGGCAACAGTTTTGCTCGATCGTGAGACAATTATGAAGCATGAAAAAGATGGCGATCTGGGAAATCAGTATTTGAAGAGTCATGCTGCTTGTGTTGGTCCTTATCAGTTGAACAGTTGGCGCCCTGGAGAAGCTCTTTTGTTGCGTGCGAGTTCTCACTATTGGGGACAAGCCCCGAAACTAAAGCAGATTCTCATTCGCCATGTTGCAGAGCCTGGAACACAACGTTTATTGTTGCAAAAGCACGATATTGATGTTGCTCGTGATTTGACCCCTGAAGATCTTGCTGATCTGCAAAAAATAACAGATGTTAAAATCGAGAAAGTGTTAGAGCCATCCATGATGTATTGGGGATTTAACATGACAAATCCTATTTTTGCTAAGGAAAAAGTACGTTTAGCGATGCGTTATCTTATTGACTATGAAGGTCTTGGCAAGAAACTTCTCAAAGGTGTTGGTATTCCACGGGCAAGTTTTATTCCTCTTGGTAACTTTGGAGCTCTGGATGAAAAGGAAGGGCAACCCTTTAGATTTGATATTGCAAAAGCCAAGCAGCTTTTAGCAGAGGCCGGTTATCCGAATGGATTTGAGGCAAATTTTCTTGTATCAAATGTTCCTTCTAGGCTGTTAGTTGCTCAGTCACTTCAAGATAGTGCTGCAAAGGCGGGGGTGCGTCTTAAAATTGAACGGATGGCCGGTTCACAGTTGTTTTCTAAACTTTATGCACGGGCTTTTGATACGATTTTTGTCGGCTGGAATAATGATTCTGCGGACCCTCATACCATGGCTTCACGTCTTGTTTATAATCCGGATAATCGGTTTGAGGCAAAAAATACCGCCTATCCTAGTTGGCAATATGGGTATTTGGATGAAACGATGAATCAAAAAGTTGAAGAGGCATTGTTTCAAAAAGATCCGCAAAAACGGGCGCAACTTTATGCTGATTTACAACGTGAATTGATGCAAAAAGGGCCTTATGCGTTTATCTATCAGAAATATGGTATTATAGCGATGACACCTGATGTCAAAAAGTGGGTTTGGAATAGTGCGCCACAAATTTTTTATAGTAAAATTGAAAAATAAGAGTGTCTTTAAATGTTGTAAAATACAACAAAAATGAAATCATAATAACTTCAGCGTCTTGCATAGTGTTTAAAAACTTTGCAATACGTTGGAGATCATGGGGAATGACTGGATATGTTGTTGAATATTTCTATTTTGAAAGGGCTCTGTCATTTTCATTAACGATGTGTTGGCATGGATGTTAGAACTGAATATTTCAACTTTCATGAAGTAAAAAGTGGTAAATTTATTTGCTCAAAAATCAGTGCAACAAATGTCGCGGAATTTTAGCGTTGCTGAAGGAGCAAAGACTTTGCAATGGTGAAGAAAAGTTTTATTATGGGGAAGGTACGAGGAATATCAGTTTTTATGGTGTCTATGTTTCTTACTTTGAAAGATGGTAAGATGCCAATTGGAGGGTGTTATTTTACGGGGAGTGATGAGAAATTGCAAATTTCCTTTTGAAGAAGGAATAAAAGTCGTTGCACTTGGCAAATTGATGAATTTTTCTGTTTGATCGAAACGTTAAATTATGATGAAGGCTTTTTGTTATTTATGATGAAGGCTTTTTGTTATTAAAGCACTTGAATCAACAGGGGGTGCTTTGGTGACATTTAAAAGACGTCAGAAAAAACAAGAGGAAAACTTGTTCAATAAGAGAGAGAAACAATAGAGGTTTGATGGTTTTCAATCGTAGGCGTTATGCTCTCATGAATAGGCTCTGTTATGGGTGGGTGTTCATTGTATGTCAAAGTGTTTGCCGTTGCATGTTTTGTTTTGGCTTATAAGTGTGAGCAGAAGGAGTGAGTGGTAAGAGGTGGTGTTTGAAGGTTTTAATACTTTGTTTGAGGCGCTTATGTATCGTCTAATTTTATTATTTAAATCTGTTTATGTTGCGTGGAAAATTTGTACAATAAACTTTAAAAGGAAAAGTCTATGAGCTTGAAAAGAAAAATATTAAAGAATAGCAGCTCTCTTGTTTCTGCTTTTATAGCACTGGGGATGGTTGCGCAACAGGTTCCAGCAAAAACTCCCGCAGATACCCTTGTGATGGCTTGGAATATTGATGGAATCGGTACGTTTGATCCCGCACAACTTAATGATGTTTATGGAGGTGAAATTGTTCGCAATGTTTGTGATAGTTTGGTCAGTACCGCAACGGATGATCCTGCTAAAATGGTTCCGGCATTAGCTACACATTG
>NZ_JBHIQI010000011.1:0-59714 GCF_042196465.1 Bartonella sp. AD13SXNS | reverse complement strand
TTTTTTACTTTTATCGGTTCTTGCATCATAAAATTCTTTTATTTCATCAGTAAGTTCGTATTTCTTTTCCATGATTTATCCCCCTACCTTAAAATAGCGTCACTTCCATAAAATGCTGTATCGCCGGCTACTATGGCATTACCACGAACTTTTGCGTTATTATAAACTTCGGCATCATCATAAACCTTCGCATTTTCAGAGATATATGCATTTTGATAAATACAAGCATTGCCTCCAACCCAGCAATTATCATCATGGCTAAGATTCCATTCACTCTCGACAAAGCCTCCAAGGTCGCCTTCTTTGACATCATCAAAATCTTTTAAGGCGCGTATGCGATAAAGCGTTATTCCATCAATTTTGATTGTTTCATCAGTGAGTTTATATTTCTTTTTTATCATAATAACCTCCTCTTAATGCATGCTTTGTCTTTTAAGCTCTTGAGACAGCAGCCCCATACCTTTTGTGGTGATTTTTGCGCAAGGAATGACCTTTTCTATTCCATTTGCGGTTTGAAGTGTGATAGTTGGACAATCCATAAGTTTCTTTTGGATTTTGTCTTGATACGGTAGCAAATTTCCACCTACTGCTCGTCTGTAAACCCAACCTTTTTGCTGTAAGAAGAGAATGAATTGTTTTGGTTGCATCTCAAGTATTTTAGCGGTTTCTGTAAGACTAAACAGTCCGTCATGACGTTGTAAGCTTTCAAGAGCCATGGCTTTTGGTGTTAAATCTTCAATGATGGTGTCTTTTTGATCTATTTGACCTTGTAGGTAATTCAAAAAGCCAATCATAGCCTTTGGACTTGAATAGTCGATTTGTGGTGTTACTACTTGCTTTACACGCTTTTCACATTCGATAAAGTATAAACGGGCTTCTCTCCCTTTCTGATTGTTCTCAAGCATAGAAAGTTCTTTGGCTCTATCGAGTGTGAGATAGTAGTTAATCGCGATAACAGCCCTAGATTTTGCGCTCGCCAAATTTGGCGACCGCAAATCTTGTGTTTTTACAAAGTCTTGTCCTTCTATAAAATTGTATCTGGTAATACGGTCCTTAATCCAATTTGAAAAGTCACGTTTTGCCTCTAAGAATGCATGCAGATCACGTGCATTTACTGTCTGAACTATTTCCTGATCAATGATTTGTTCTTTAATCTCTATGAGAGTGTTCATGATGAACTCCTATGCAGTCTGTTTAATTTTATTTTTAAGATGCATCATGATAGCTGCTCGTATTTCAGGTCTCGAAAAATCGATTTGGGGATTAGCTGCTTGCTCTTCTAATTTTTTCCAATAATCTATGATTTTTGCGCGTAACACAGTGTTATAACCTAAAATGACAATAAGAGATTCACGTTTAGGAAGATGATAACAAGGAAGAGTACGACCTGTTGAATCTTTGTATAATCCAGCAAAATTACTCAGGTCGATTTTAAGTTCGCTAAATAGTTTACGAATATCTTGCATTACATGGCCATGTCTTTTACCGCATAACTCTGCAATTTCAATGCTAGACATGGTTGGAATTGTTTCGTGTTTGTTTGTATTTTGCTGGATAGCAATTAGCTTTTCCATTACGGACCTCATATTGGGTGGGATTGATGAATGAAAGGGGGCGCTTTTAAATACGCCCTCAGAATTTAAAGCACATCACAAGGACGCAAACGGTGTTGTTGTTCGTAGGTCCCGTAGACCTCATCATTATATTTTTCTTCTGCTAACTCAGATAAAAGATCATGGTAAGCATTACTTTCACGTACAAAGTAATGAACCTCACTATCCTCATGGAGATGTTCAATATTTTCTTTTACATATGCTTCTGCAATTTCTTCAGAAATATCTTCGCAACTTTTTTCAGAAGGATTGACGCGAAAGATTTGAATTGCATCATTTGCCTCGTCAATAATGCTTAGAATTTGGCTTGCATCAAGTGGTCCAGACTCTGCAATGTTTTGATTATCATCGTAGGAAACTAATAAAATTTCATTGGAATTTATAAGAATTGGCTTATCCATAATTTTTCCTCCCTAACGCCTCTTGGCGATTGTTTGTGCGTGGTTTGTATAATTACTTATATAACTATAATTATAAAACAGCAAGCAAAAAATTATAAAAAATTATATTTTTATAAAAAATATTATAATATCTTGCTGAATAAGAGGGGAGGATAATTAGCGATAAGTCCGAATCATCTTGCTGTAAGAACTTATTGGCAAAATAGCAAATATTTCTCCAACCCACACAATTTTAACATTCTTAATAGGTAAGGCATTCCAAGAAAGCAGATCTATTTCACCATTCATGCCCCTGCTAATCTGCTTTATATATCTTTTATTATCATGTGTTAAAATAACGGCTTCTTTGCCAAAAAAGGATTCTATTGTTTTAATTTGGCGCCGTCTTACGATAACCATATCTCCATCTTTATAGGCTGGAATCATAGAATCTCCTTTAACTTCAAAAGCAACCATATCATCAGGTAAAGCAAAAGGAATTTCTACTTGTTCAAGACCATCTTCAGGGATTTGTTCAAAACTTGGATCTATCTGTGTTCCTGCTCCAATATACCCCATAAGAGGAACAAAAGTTGTGAAGTGATTATCCCCTTTTAGTTCTTTATATAATTCTAAAATGGCATCTCTATTAGAGCCGCGTGGATCAGAATCTTTTAACCACTTAGACACTGAAGCTTGTGTTACGTTTAGCCGTTTGGCTACATCTTCTTGCGTTAAGTTAAACTCGGTCAAAATCTTTTTTAATGTGTTTATAATATTAGATTTATTACTCATACTTCTGCTTACCTTATTTTTTTATCGTTGATAAAGATAAATTTCATTGACTTTATATAACTATAATTATATGAATAAAATAAGACAAAGCTGTAATTGGAGCTTGTAAATGGATCAACGAGAAGATTTTAAGAATTTGACTAAGTCAATACGGGGCAAATTTAATTGGACACAATCAGAAATGGCGAAAATGCTTGGTGTAACTCAAGCAGCTGTTTGCAAGTGGGAAAAAAGAGGATCTATCTCCGTAATAAATTATCTAAAGCTGCAAAAGTTGAAGGATAGTTCTAGCTCTAGTTCTGCTTTTATTGCTGCTCATACAGATAATAATGAACAGCAACAGCACCCTTCACACTCTTAAACAGGCATTAAATAAAGAGACCAAATTAATAGATTACGCGCCACCATACGCGCACATATAAATAGGCAACAGCCTTAAGGGGGGGATTATGATCACTCATTTATATTTAATAAAAAAAGGGGATGCGCATGTCTAATGGTATGCCATGGATAAGATTCCATTTGTATGACTGGATAAGTGGTACAGATGGAATGACGTTAGAGCAAAGGGGCGCTTATATGACGCTTCTCGTTCGCATGTACGATAAAAAAGCACCAATTAAAGAAGATTTTGAAACGCTTGCACGTGCTTGCAATTGTTCGCAGAAAAAATTTGCAGCTATTGTCGAATACTTAATGAGGAATGATAAACTTGTTGAGACAGATAAAGGATTGTGGAATACGCGCGTTGAAGAAGAGCTAAACGATTTTGCTGATAAAAAAGAGCATATATCACAAGTTCGTAGTGAGGCTGGCAAAAAAGGTGCACAAGCAAAAAACAATACAAAACAACATGTTAATAATTTTGCTGAAGCAAACGACAAGCAAAATCTAGCTATAAAGAACCAGAATAAGAATAATATATATATAAAAAATAAAACTATCGTTTTATCAAAAAAAGAAATTGATTTTGAAGATTTAGAAATCACTGATTTGGTTCAAGAGCCAATCGAGGTTGCTGCTGTTGAGACCACATCAGAGCAAAACGAAACGATAGCAGATAACCAATCTCCCATTCACGAGCAGACAAGCGTTCCGAAAAAAGCTAAGCGGTCAAAAGCTAATCGGGGCTGTCGATTACCGGATGATTTCGAACCCGATTACGATTTTGCAATCGAAGCGGGTTTGCCTTCAGAGCGTGTGAAAGTCGAAATCGCAAAGTTTCGAGATTACTGGCGTTCAAAAGCCGGAGCCAATGCAACCAAAACCGATTGGCAAGCAACATGGCGTAACTGGGTACGCAAGGCGGTTGATGATTTAGAGAAAACGAAAAACACAAACAACAGTGGTGGAAACAATGGAAACTTTTCAAAAGAACAAAAAACTTGTGGTGGTACCGGAGAAACAATCCGTAACCTTATCCGTAGAGCTTTAGTGAATCCGCTTCAAAACAGTGCAGATCAGATGGCGCAATGCGTAACAAGGGATTATCCTTGGACCTTGATCAGTGGCATGGAATTGACACCAGCCCTAGAGGAACAAGCTTTAGAAGCTTATCAGACAGTTCAAAACTTACTTTCCTTGAAAGCGTCTGTTGAAGATATTGCAGAGGCTCTTGATGTGCTTGAAGGCGGTTTGACAATGCAAAAAGTTTCAAATCCAGAGGCACGTGCAAAGGCTTATATCGCGGCTCTTAACGGCATCTCACTTTGGTCTTTGTTGCAAGCTGTTAAAAATCTGATCCGTGGTGAGGCAAAAGGTATGTCAACAACCTTTGTCCCCTCATGTGCTGATCTGGTGCAGTATTGTCGTGATTTAGAAAGCGGGCTTTATGGTGTTGCTGAGAAGGTTTTTATCGCTGTTGAAAATACGCGTAACCTAGCCTTAGGAGGCAAGCGCATTTCATGCATGAGAATAGGCAAGCCTAGTGAAGAGCAACATAACAGTAGCAATTCAAAAGCAGCTTAAAACAGCAAACTAGTGAAAAGTGCTGATGGTTTTGTGATTAGATATGCGTTTAAATCATCAAAAATGTACCGTACAAAGCGATTTAAATATTTTATGATGAAAAACACCAGTAATATAAAACGCTCTGTACGGTCAAATTTAAGGTAAATTAACCTATTGGTAAAATTATGGACTAAAAACATGGAAATTTTAAAACAACTGTTCTTAACAAATCATAAACAGCCTATGCAAAAAAAGTGGGTTGCAACGGCTGTTGGGTATGTTCCTTGGGGAGATGGAGCAGAGGAGTATTTTTACAACCTCTACGAATATGAAGACGGTACAAGAGAGTGTGAAAAGTTTGATGGCGGTCAGTATTATACCACACCAGAAAATGCGGATTTTAGTACCAAAGCGCAAGTGAAAGCGTGGGTTTACGGTGGGAATATTCCGAAAAGCGTTCTCAATTACGAGCCTCTTATAGACGAGATCAACAGAGAGATCAAAAAATTTTCAGAAGCTTCTGAAAAAACAATGATTAGATGCTAACTCATATCAGGAACAACTTGACAAATTTTTAAAAGCCATTAGGTTACGAAGCAGGCTTAAAACACCTGTAACCAATCGGTTCAATAGTATCCCGAAAGATCTGTTGCCCATCATAAGAAATTTTGTCCAGGGTCTTCACATGTATGTCCAAGGGTAACCTAAAGATGTGAAGGACTGAATTGGTTCGGTTGTTTTAGCCCTGGATACTTAAACTTTTAAAACAAAGGAACCAATATTATGAACACTCTTATTAAAATATCAGAAAAAATTATTGAACAAGAAATTGTGCAAACGGTCAATGCTCGTGAGTTACACGCATTCATGGAAATAGGAAAACGTTTCGCTACTTGGATTACGGATCGTATTAATCAATATACATTTGAAGAAGGTAAAGACTTCATAAAAACACAAGATTTGCGGTTCCCAAAATTGGGAAGCGCAAAATCTAGAGCTGTTACAGTAATAGAATACCATCTCACTTTAGATATGGCAAAAGAGCTTTCCATGGTTGAACGCAACGAGAAAGGCAGACAAGCTCGTCGTTACTTTATCGAGTGTGAAAAAAAGTTAAAAAGCCAATCTGTTGATAATGACCGTGATACACGCTTTGATTTTCCAAAAGATTGGGATAAAATGTCTCCAACTAAAAAGGCTGTTTACATTTATGGCCCTCTCCACATGCATCTTGTTAAAGCCTTTACATTGGTAGAAGAAAGCAAACAGTATAAAACACTCATTGAAGAAGCAAAACAGGTTTTAGAAAAATCTGTTGTAAAAGCTGCTTAGATTTAAAAACATGATTTTATCTTCTCGTCTTCAAAGGCGAGGAGATAGTTAAGCCGCGTTTTTTATTGTAATAACGACTTGCTTGCCGAGAACACTCAGTGCTTGCTCTAAAGTTTGAAGCTTAGTTGGATAATTGGGGTCAAGAATGCGTCTTGCTTCTGTTTCTTTTTTACCCAAACGATGTGCCAATTCTGTTTTTGTAATATTCGCTTCATTAAAGGCTTCTACCACTGCGAGCTTAAGAGCATTCCACGCATCTACCGTAACTTCTACAAGGTCTTTGTACTGCCGTGGTGTAGGCAAAGGCAGACCGCGCATAGAATAGCTCCGTAATGCCAACCCTAAAGCTTCAACAGCATTCTCTAATGCCTCTACTCTATTTTCTCCAGCTGTTATTGCTTCAGGTACATCTGGAAAAGTCACAATAAAACCACCATCCGGATCAGTTTCAAATTTTGCTTGATACGTATATTCCATGTTTAGGTCTCCTCACTATGATCAAAATATTTTTGAAACGAAAAATTAAAAACGTATGAAATACGAGTTTCATATTCCCAATTGTTTTTTTATTATCTTCACGTAAAGTGGCGTTAATTCACCCGATTTTATAACAGTTGTTTTGTCTCCAAAAGTTACCAAATAATGTGACCCTTTGCCTGCATCTGGAGCTTCACTGTAATGAAGACCTCTTTTTCTGGCTTCTTTGCGTAACTCTCTAAGCAGCGCTTCTCGTTTCATTTAGCCTCCCCTTAATTTGATAAAACCAATATCGCACAAAAAGGTTCGATTGTCAATAATAAATCAAGCAAAAAAGCCTTGCCTTTTTATAACACAGCTATTGAGTGAGTTTATCAAATAAGATTATAAAGTAATACTTTAAAAAACTGTGATTAATTAACTGAAATAATTGAAAAAATAATAAAATTATGCTAAGATTTTTTACATATTTAAATACAAATTTAAGGTAACAAAAAACATGCTAAACAAAGTGACATTAATAGGACGCCTCGGTGCTAACCCCGAAAGCAAAACCATGACTTCTGGAGCTGAAATAGTCAATTTTAGTATAGCAACTTCTGAAAGCTATACTGATAAAAAGACCAATCAAAAAATAGATAAAACGGAATGGCACTCCATTGTGGTTTTTAATCCACATTTAGCAAAAATTGCACTTCAATATCTCAACAAAGGTTCAAAGGTTTACATAGAAGGAAAATTACAGACACGCAAATGGCAAGATAAAAATGGGCATGACCGTTATACAACAGAGATTGTCTTACCACAATTCAAAGGCGAGTTGTATTTGCTTGATGCCAAAAAAGATCAATCGGCATCCCCTACCCCTTCACCTATTACTTCTCAAAATTATGCTATCGCTTCAGGGGCTGCTGATCATAGTGCACTCATTAATAATGATAGCATACCATTCTGATTGAAAAAAATATGACAAAAAGAAAAAAACGTGCAAAACGTGGACGTCCTCGTATTAATGGATGTCTCAGAGAACCCAATGGTCGTATCTCGCGAGCAAAAATACCGCGTGAACCGATTGATAAATTGGCAATTGAAATGCGTGCCAAGCGATTTGGTTTGACCATAGAAGATGCTAAAAATCCGCTTTCGGCTACCTATATCGGACAGCTTTATCTGCAAGGTGTGATTAATCAAGATCAGTATGATGCTGCACAAAAATATCTTGAAGTGAGAAATAATTACCTCTGTGCAAAAGCCTTACCAAATGCAATTTATGATGACTTTACTCCATCTTTAAATGAAGAGGCAAAAAAACAATGGATTGAAAAAACTACTCATTACTATGAAGCAATGAAAGAGGTGCTAAAAGAAGCACAATGCCTTTATAGACAGCATAATCTTTATGCCGCACTACAATACGTTGTTGTAGAAGAGCAATCGTTACCATATCTTGTTAATTCACTGTGTGTCGTTCTTAATGCGCTTCATAAGCATTTTACACAAAACCGCTAAATTCAAGCAGCATTTTGAATATTAATAGAGATCTCTTTTCCAAGAGCAATGAGAGTAGATTCTAAGGCATCTAATTTGGTTGCGTGGTTTAAATCCAACAATCGGTCAATTTGTATTGGATGAAGTTTTAAAAGACGTACGAGATCAGCTTTGCGTAAGTTTTTTTCAATCATAGCGTTATGTATTGCAATTTTTAAAGTCACCAATGAAGATACTTCAACAAAAGGATAGGCAATATCACGATGTCCAAAGGGAATAAATTCACGATCTTGGAAACGCCCCATAATGACTGTTAAAAGTGCATTTTTAGCCTGTTCCAAAGCTTCTTTTTCATCGTTACCATAGGTAATAAATTCCTGAAAGTCTTTAGAGACGACTAGAAGAGTATCATTGTCATCTTTGATAAATTTGATTGCATATTTCATTTACACCTCCATATTCAGGCTTATTTTAGGTCAAGATCTTTAAGAATCTTCTGGACTAATCCTGTTCCTAATTCTTTTCGCGTACCATGCATAGGTAAAACGGACTTTTTAGAACCACGCTTTACAAGCAAATGCCCTCCCTTCCCTGAAGTAAAACTGCAACCATGCTTTGTAAGATATCTTTTCAATTCTTGACTATTCATTATAATAATATAACATCTAAAATGTTTCAATGCAACATAAATGTTGTATTAAAGGAAAATAAAGAACATCTTTTAAAACACCATATTTAGGTAAAAAAATAAAAAAAATACAAGATCATGATTTTTTTGTTGACATAGTGTAAAAAATCGTATTTAATGACAGCATGGCAGTAGTCGTATTGCGTCTAAAATTCAAAAATATCCCCAAAAATTCAGCAAAATGTCAACTTGAAGCGTGGCTAGAAAGCCCTGTTTTCTTGCTAATTCTGGCTAATTAATTTTTCACAAAATAAAAATCAATATTTGACTAATTATGTCATTAATTATGACTCAAAAGGAGCAATGATGAAAGCAATCATCACCAAGCCAATGTGTGTTGTTGGCGATAATAAAAGCACTGTTCGTTTTGAAACTTCAACTCCCAATAATCCATTTGTGGAGATTTCCAATCAAGTCTACGCACGTCTCAAGCGTGCAAATGCTGCTAAACCTTTTGTTGATGTTAAAACAAAAATAAAACCTGACAAGGTAGTTGAACAAATTAAGCAGATAGAACAAGAAGCCGTACAAACATCAACTGAATCAGCAGCTGAGGAAATTCCACTCGAACAACCCAAAACACCTAAAACTTCCAAGCCATCAACACCTACCCCAAAAAAGGCTTAAAAGTTGAAGTTAATCATCCACCAAAAATGGTATCTTCAACAGGCAAAAGATACCTTCACAAGCCTTCAAGCCCCTCGCCTCAATTGGGCCTCTAAACACTGCAGCAAAACAAGTTGAACGCTTTACTGAAAAGCAAATTGCCGACATCTCATCAGCCAAATCAAAGCGTGTTAAGCAAGGTATTTATATTAAAGAAAAGGCGACAGCAAGGTTTCTTGAGACAGATATCATTGGTTCTGGAACACCAATACCTCTTAAATTTTTTAAAGTAAACGAAACAAAACGCGGCGTAACTTACACACTGTTTGGAAAGAAAGAAATCTTACCCCATGGTTTTATCAAGGGAGGCAGTTTTCCAAAGCGTGTTGAATTAAAAAAGCTGAATGGTAATGTATTTCAAAGAGCGGATGGAGATAAATTTCCCATTGCAAAACAAGAAGGACCTTCAATTGCTAAAGTGATGTCCAAGCCAGAGATTGCAAGTGCTATTGCACAATATGCCAATGAAAGATTAACCAAAAACATACAGAGACAACTTTCTCGTCAAGAATACGCTGCTAATAAAAAAGGCTAGATCATGTTCTCAAGCTTTATCTATATATTCCATATTCTTATGAGTTTAGGCATTACATATTCTTATTACAATTTTAAAAACAGATTATCACTTATGCTTTGTTTTTTTCATAAAAAAATCAATAAAATCAACTCAAAAGGTACTTCCCAGCGGGTTGGCTTCGTTGCGGGGCAGGCGAGCGCAAACTATCGCTAGCGACAGAATTTTCAAATTGACTGTACATTGTACACTTAACTCATTGATAAATAACAATTTCAGTATGTTACTGTACAATATGGGATTATTTTTTAGAAAAAGTTTTTTATCACTTGACAAGACAGTATCATTATATCTATTGTCGAATCAGGTGCCTAGAAAACACCTTAAAATACCAAGCGGATTGGTTGCCGAAATAATCAGTCTTCTGAACATTAAAGATTTTGACTCATTATATGCTGTAGCATATAACGGTCTTGTCGGGTGTAGTTACACTATACAATACCCTCACGGGAAAGGTGTGACGACGGACTTGGTACCGTGTTTTCTAGCACCCGGCACTCTTTTAGAGTGTCGATAGAAAACCTCTATTACCAAGGAGTTCACAGTGAACACACTTATAGAAATTAAAGAAAGCACTGCTAATAGTGCTGTTACTCAGACTATGTCTAGTCGTGAAATTGCTGAGTTGTGTGGTAAACAACACGCTCATATCATGCGTGATATTCGGCAAATGTTAGGAGAACTATACCCTGAAGGGGGTCAATCCAAATTTGGATCCACCTATTTAGATAAACAAGGTAAGCCTCAAAACTGTTATAACCTACCCAAACGTGAATGTTTAATTCTTGTTTCGGGTTACAGCACTGCCTTACGAGCAAAAATCATAGACCGCTGGCAAGAATTAGAACAACAAGTAGCCACACCACAAGTTGACTATTCGAAACCTGAAGCATTACTTGGTGTCTTAAATCACTTACAAAGTCAAATAGAACAGAAAGACCATGTTATTGCCGAATTAGCATCAAAAGCAGAAGCGCTTGAAGGCTTAAAGCGTTTTGAGGGGGCTATGTGTGGCATCTTATTTTTTTTTATTCACGAGTGGTTGTTCAAGGAGCTTTTTGAGATCTTCTGAATTCATTGCCAGTAGGTGATTTAATGTAACGGTAGTGCGGATAGAATCTTCTAAACGAGCAAGAATTTCACCCGTAAGGCTACGATGATTTGCTTCCGCAAGCTCTTCCAATTGATTTTTCAGTTCAATTGGAATGAGAAATTTAAATTGCACACGATCTTTTTTTGTCATGCACCTAAAATATACCTAAAATACACTTGACACAAGGTACCTTTATGGTACTGAATATGTGCATATGGAGGTAAAATGAAAACGATCCAATATAAAATAAATATGCCACATACATTAAAGGAGTGGTTGTTTAATCGGGCGACTGAGAATGATCGCTCTCTTTCATCTGAAATAATTAACATTCTCAAAAAAGAAAAAGCGCTAGAGCATAAGTCAGCAAAAACTCTCTCTAACGCTTTACATCTAACTAACCTGAAAGAGGTCAATTACAATGAATAATAGCACATACTTACCTACCAATAAAGACAAATTAATCAAATTACGAGAAGTCGAAAACGAGCCTCGTGTTCGCGATGTGGACTTAGCAGAAAAATTAGGGTTTGTTCGTACACGTGACGTTAGAAAATTAATTACAAGAAATATGCAAGAAATAGAACGGTTTGGGAGGTGCGCCACTGTGGCGCACGTAATAAAGGGCAATAACGTAACAGAATATTGGCTTAACGAAGAGCAAGCGTTATTGATTGCGACATTATCGAATACAGAAAAATCTTCTCAAGTCCGTTATATGCTTATTAAGTTATTTGTTGCATGGCGTAGGGGCGAGATAAAGCAATCCTATGTTCAATCGATCGACTACTCCAGTCCAGCAGTAATGCTTGGTGTCTTAACGCATTTAAAAGATGAAAACGAGCGGAAAGACAATATCATTGCTAAATTAGAACCAAAGGCAAAAGCACTTGATGGTTTAAAGCGTTCTGATGGGCTGTTCGGTTTGATAGAAGCCGCAAAGATGCTTGAAGTGCGACCTAAGGATTTAACCAATTACTTGCGTAAAAATGATTGGGTCTATCGACGTGCTCCAGGAGCACCTCTGTTGCCTTATCAGGACAAGATCAAGAAAGGATTCATGGATTGCCCTGCTATTACTATCCAAAGACCTGATGGTACAGAAAAGGTACTCCCTTCAACGAAAATTACCTCCAGAGGATTAGCATGTTTAAGAGAACAAATTCATGGAGGTGTGCAATGAAAATAGATACCAACTTCTTATGCGATTTGTGGATGGCATTATCTCAATTTTCTAATGATGAAAATGTGAGCGACAAAGATTGTAGTGCTCTGGTTCAAACTATGAATGCAATAGAAAAGGTTCTAGTTTTAAAACTTCAAAATGACGTGCCTAATATTACAAAGATCTTGGCAATTCTTACAGATTTTGGAGCTTCAGAATTACCGCATAGCATGGATTCCTTGTTGCGCGCTTATGAACCAAATTTCGAGAGCCCCATTAAAAAAGTTGCTTAAATTCAAAAAACAGAAATCCCCTCTCCGTTCTCAAAATGGGGAGGTGATCTAAAGATCAAGTTGTGAATGAGAGCCTAGACGCACTAAAATCAATCGGTCTTGATCAATCAAGCGATAAATCAACACTAGATCAGGTCGAATATGACAATCTCGGTAATTATTCCAATTTCCAGTCAATGCATGATCACGGTACCGTATCTCTAGAGGTTGATCATTTGCTAATGCTGTGATGACTTTGCGTAAATCAGTATCTAAAAGATGCCGATGTTGCCCTTTCATTTCACGCTTAAAATCACGTTTGAAAATGGTGGTACGTTCAATCGTCCGCATAAAGATCATCAAATAATTCGTCTACGGAATGAAACTTTTTTAAATTGCCTTCATCAAGTTCGGCAAAAGCCGCTATGGTTTCTGCATTGGGTTGAAACAAAAAAGAAGGAATAGCTTTATCTTGCGCAATACGTGTCATCAACACTCTCACGACATCACTTACTGACAAACCAGAGGCTTGAATAACTTGACTAGCGACATTTTGAATTTCTTCCGGTACACGTGCCTGAACCATGCGACTGGTAGCCATAATGACTTCTCCTCTCTCAACTGTATTTCAATGTAATACAATTGAAGTTTAATTTCAACTGTAAAGCATTGTTTTTAGAGTGGGGAGGTGGTTATCTTAACAACCGCTTGCTTTTTTTAAGACTTCACCCACGTTTACGGCGCTCTTCTGTTACAGACTTTAAAAAGGAGGCTGGTAAAACGCCTTTAGCTGGCTTTAAGCGTGCAAGCTCTTCATCTGTCAATGGTGGAGAATCCACAGCTTCTAAATCTTCTTTTGTGTAGCCACATCTTATCGCAAAGTTTTTTTTAAAAGCCAACAATTCTTGTGTGACTTGAAGTGTATCCGTTCGCATATCGGAATATATACCCGATTATACCTGATTGTCAATTATTCGTAATTGGGAAGGAAATCCAAGAAAGGAGCAACTATGACCAAGAAAGTTCGTGAGGGGATATCGCTTCGTGCGTTTGCCAAAAAGATGCGTGTTTCTCCTAATGCAGTGGTTTCTCGATTTAAGACAGGGAAATTTGATAAAGCTCTTTTTGAAGATGGTTCTGTCAATGAAGCGCTTGCAACAGCTATCTGGAATGAGAATCCAACAAAACGCCCTGCTCCATTTTTAGCACCGGATGGTCAACCGCGAACAAAGATCAAACAAGTCTCTACAGAGGGTGCCAATGAATACAAGATTAAACTGGAGCGAATGCAAGTTGCCCTTGAAAGCGAGAAGATTGCCCTTGAACGCTTACGCGAAACAACCGTTGACCGTGAAGAAGTCAAGAGAGCAGCGCGTGAGTTTGGAAGAGCTCACCGTGACGCTATGTTGAATTTTCCTCATCGATTTGGTGCAAGCATTGCCGCACAGGTTGGATGTGATGCTGCAAGCCTAATCGGTGCCATTGATTATTACATACGAAAGGCTTTGCTTGAAGCTGTTCATATTCCAGTTCCTTATCATGATCCTCAACCTCCAGAATGAGAGAGTTTTTGGGGCGAGCAAAGAATGAATAATGGATGAGAATGCTGTTACAGAATTTTTCGCCTATGCCAATGATGCAAGACAACCGGACCCACCATACACGGTTTCCCAATGGGCGGACAAGAATAGATACCTTAGCACGGTAGCCAGTGCTGAACCTGGACTGTGGAGAACAAAACGGACCCCCTATCTGCGCGAAATCATGGATAATCTTTCTTCTTACGTGCCAATTGAAACAACCATTGTCATGAAAGGGGCGCAGGTTGGCATGTCAGAGGCAGGATTAAATTTCTGCGGTTATGCTATTCATTATAGTCCAGGACCTGCCCTTTATGTCATGCCAACCGTTGAGACGGCCAAAAAGCTTTCAAAGACGCGGCTTGATCCCATGATTATGGCAAGTCCAGTTTTAAGTGAACGCATAGCCCCAGCACGAGCACGTGACAGTGGGAATACCATGTTTTCGAAAGAGTTTGATGGTGGAGCACTGATGCTTACAGGAGCAAACAGTGCGGCTGGTCTGCGTTCTATGCCCATTCGTTATCTGATTTTGGATGAAGTGGATGGTTATCCTCTCAGTGTCGATAACGAAGGTGATCCAGTGATGATTGCGGAAAAGCGCACATCAACCTTTGTACAACGAAAGATCTTTAAATTGTCCACACCCACCCATCGTGACACAAGCCGTATTGCCAAGGATTTTGTACTAGGAGACCAGCGATATTACAACGTGCCTTGTGATGCATGTGGTACACTCCAGCCGATTGTTTGGTCACAAATCAAATGGCCGAAAGGGGCTCCCGAAAAAGCTGTTTTTGTTTGTGCGCATTGTGGTCATGAACATGCCGAGCACCGAAAAACAGATCTCATGTGTGAAGAAAGAGGCGCATGCTGGGTCCCAACCAGTGAGTCAAGCAGACCCAATTTGCGTTCTTATCATATTTCGGCACTCTATTCTCCTTGGCTTACATGGGGGGAATGTGCAAGAGAGTTTTTAAATGCCAAAGATGATCCAGCTCTTCTACAGCCTTTTGTCAATACAGTGCTTGGAGAGCCATGGGAGGACAGAACAGGCGAAGTTATTGATCCAGACAGCCTCTATGCAAAACGCGAAGAGTATCCCCTTGCACCAGAACAAGCCGTCGTGTTGACAGCAGGCATTGATGTGCAAAATGACCGTTTAGAGCTTGAAGTGGTGGGATGGGGGCGTAGTGAAGAAAGTTGGCATATTGATTATCAAGTGATCCTTGGTGATCCCTCTTCTTTTGAAGTGTGGGACCAATTGGATGAATATCTTGCAAAACGCTGGCCACATCCAGGCTATAAAGAGGGGATTAGGATAACAGCAGCTTGTATTGATACCGGTGGTGGACATACACAGGCGGTTTATAATTATGTGCGCCCGCGTGAGGGGCGGCGCATTTGGGGGATTAAGGGGCAAGCGGGATGGCGTGCGGTATGGCCACGCCGACCAAGCAAAAACAATAAAGGACAGATTAATCTTTATATTGTTGGGGTTGATGCCGCGAAAGATATCATTACAGCACGGTTTAAAAAATCGGGTCCTGAAGCAACGGGGGCTGGTGCAACACACTTTCACAAAAGCCTTGACCAGGAATATTTTGACCAGCTAACCGCTGAAAGAAAAGTCATCAAATATTTCAAAGGCTTCAAGCGTATTGAATGGCAAAAAAGCGAAAAGGCAAGAAATGAAGCCTTGGATTGTAGGGTCTATGCTTATGCGGCTTTACAAGGTCTGATTTCGGCGGGAATAAACCTTAATCGAGAAGTTGATATCTTAGAAGAGCGTTTGGAAAAACTTAAAATTGAAGGTTCTGTAGAGCAACCAACATCTGGGATTTCTTCATTCACTTCTCCAAGAAGATCTCAGATAGCAAAACCTCAAAGGAAACAATCCAGAACAGTGATGAATCCTTATATGCGAGGGGATTGGAGGTAATTTGTGGATGAAACTTTAGGACAATTTAACAGCAAAATTAACAGACTGGAAAGTTTAAAAAGGCGGCGTGAACAAATTGAAGAAGCTCTTTATTCGGGAGCACAATCGGTGCGCCATGGCGATAAGCAAGTAAGCAACCGCTCTGTTGAGGAACTGCGCAGAGCGCTTGAGATGCTGAACACACAAATAGCCAACCTTGAAGGGCGCAAGCGTTCACGCGTTTTCTATTTTAATATATCACGAGGCTATTAATGGCTGGCTTTATCAATAAACTCACGGGCTTTTTTAAAATTTCTCGTCAACACAATCCCCATTTTGAAGCGGCAAGCAAAAGCCGCCGTATGGGTGGTTTTGACCCCGCAAAGAAACATATCAATAAAGCGATTGAAGAATGCGGTGATACCATTGTTGCTCGTTCAAGATGGCTCTATGATAATGAATCTCTTTATGGGTCTGCAACAGAAGAATGGGTCTCTGCGGCTGTTAGTGATGGGATTAAACCCTATCCTCGTATTGAAGGTTTTCAAGAAGAAAAGAAAAAGCTTTTAGACTTATGGTGGCAATGGGCTGATGAAGCAGACTACGACGAAGATGCCAGCTTTTATGGGCTGCAAGCAACCATTGCACGAGAGGTCTTTTTAACCGGCGAATGCTTTGTAAGATTGCATTATGTTGACCTTTATGGGCGCTCTGGTGTGCCTCTTCAGTTGCAAGTTTATCCTACTGAAATGCTGGATCTCACCTATAATGGACCTGCTGAAATTGAAGGCAATTACATTCGTATGGGAATTGAATTCGATGCCAGTGGTAAGCGCGTTGCTTATCATTTCTGGGAACATCATCCCTATGATGATTGTCCTGCAAACAGAGCCTTTAAGAGCCAAGAGCGCATACGTGTGCCTACTGAAATGGTCCTTCATATCAAAGAACGCCGGATTGCCGGACAATTGCGCGGTTCTCCCAAAATAACGCGCTGTATGACAAAGATCTTTCAACTCGAATCCTATGATGATGCAGAACTTGATCGAAAAAGGACGGCGGCTCTTTTCGCAGCGTTTGTCAAGGACAATTCCCCAAACGTCGCAAAATTATCCGATAATCGTGATAAAAACGACGTTGAAGAAGAATACGAAGCACCTGCCATTGCACCCGGTGCATCTCTTTATTTAGGAGAGAATAAAGAGGTTACATTCTCTAACCCTGTTGAGGTTGGAGGTTCTTATGAGGCTTTCCAATTTCGCAATATTTCAAAAATTTGCTCGGCTCTCAATATGCCTTATGCCGTTGTGACTGGAGACGTTACGCGGGGGAATTTTTCCAATGTGCGAACCTCTATCATTCAGTTTAGACGGCATGTCAAACAATGGCGTGAACATATCATCGCCTTTCAGTTTAACCGCATTGTTTGGGAACGTTTTGTTGAAATGGCAGTGCTTTCTGGATGTGTCAATTTGCCAGGGTGGGAAGAAAATTCCTTGCCATGGCTGCAATGTGAAAGCTTTGCATCCCCGCTTGAAATGATTGATCCAAACAAGGATATCTCAGCGGAAAAAGAAGAAATTCGTGCAGGCTTGAAAACACGACGCATGGCACTTGCCGAGCGTGGCTTTGATATCGACAGCATTCATGCCGAACTTGAAGAAGAGCACACAGACGCTCGTGCACGCGGCTTATCTTTTGACACGGATATGGCAGCGCCTTCTGGTGAAAATCAAGCGATTGGTGATGAAGATTCAGAGACTTCTGAGACTTATGAAAACAACCAAGACAGTAAGGCGCAGACAAATGGTGAATAATCTCGACATGCCGTTTTTGGCATCACGGCTTTTTGGAGTTCCACACATGCTTGCCTCCACAAAGCTTGATATTATTCTCAATGCTCTTGCTCCACGGCTTTTTGCAAGTGAAAAGTTTCCCATTGAAGCTTATTCGCAAGGGAGTACAGAAGCTTTAAGACCACCAGAAACCTATGTGGTGCAAAACAATGTTGCTATAATACCGGTTCATGGCACGCTTGTACGCCGCGGTGCATGGCTTGGAGCTTTATCGGGATTGACTTCTTATGAAGGGTTAAGAGCTTCCTTTCGTGAAGCCATGGCACAGCCTGATGTGAAGGCTGTCTTACTTGATATTGACAGTGGTGGTGGAGAAGCAGGTGGCATCTTTGATTTGGTTGAAGAGTTTCAAACCCTTTCAAAACAATACAATAAACCCATTTGGGCGCATGCCAATGAATTTGCTTGTTCAGCGGCTTATGCCATTGCTTGTGCGGCTTCTCAAATATGGGTTGCCCGCACGGGTGTTGTGGGCTCGATTGGGGTTGTTTGCGCTCATCTTGACCAATCCCGTGCAGATGAGAAACACGGGCTTAAATGGACCTTCGTTTTTGAAGGTGATCACAAAACGCATGGCAATCCTCACGAACCCTTGAGCGATACAGCACAGATAAAAATGCAAGCCGATTGCGCCCTGCTCTACGAAATGTTTGTCGATTGGGTTGCAAAAAACAGACCTCTGAGTGCGGACGCAATTCGTGACACAAAAGCAGAAACTTTTATAGGCACCCAAGCTTTAGAGCTTGGATTAGCAGATGCGCAGGGTACCCTTGCGCAAGCTTTGGAAGCCTTAACGGCTTCCATATCACAAACCCCAACAGCAACAAAAGAAGGAAAAAACACATGGCACGCACACAATACCGCGCCCAAGAAGAGGATGATGAAAAAATTGTCGACATCATCAACGAAGATGAAGATGAAGAGGACGAGAGCGACATTGACGAAGATGCCGAAGTCTTTGACGATGAAGAAGAAAACGAAGACGAAGATGAGGACGAAGATAAACAAGAAAGCATAAAAGCTGCTCTTGAAAAGGAAAGAAAACGTGGCAAGGCACTGATAAACCTTGAAAGGCAAGCAAAGCGCCTAGGCGTTTCTTTTGATGCCGCAAAAGCCATTAAAAGCGGCATGAATGTTGAGAAAGCAAAAAATGTTGTTTTAACTGCTGCTGTCTCGAAAAGTTCATCTTTTAAATTATCACCCACGGTTCCTCACAGTGATGAAACGAGTAAGGCAAAAATTCATACAAAATGGAACACAGCTTGGAGGGCAATAAAATGAATAATATTATTTATGAAGACGTACGCAATGGCGCTTATCTTGGACCCTACGATACGGATATGTCAAACGAAGAAGTGGTTTTTGCATCAGGAGCCTTCATTGAAGCAGGAACTGTCATGGGGAAAATTACAGCATCAGAAAAATATGCCCCCCTTAATCCAGCAGCATCAGATGGCAGCCAAATCCCTGCTGGAATTTCTTTTGCCACTGTTGATGCCTCTCAAGCAGATCAACGTGCCGTGATGACAGCACGCTTATGCACTGTAAAAGCTTCTGAATTGCTATGGCCAGATGCCATTACAGATGAACAAAAAAGTGCTGCCATTCAGTCTCTCGAAGACCATAACAATATTTTATTGCGATAGGAGAATGCGCACATGGATATGAACTTTTTTAAACACGACGCTTTCTCTGCCACCACAATGATGAAAGCGATTGAAAACTATGAGTTTCAACCGGGGCTTATTAGTTCTCTTGATCTTTTTGAAGAAGTGGAAACAAGTACCACAGTGGTTGGTATTGAAAGACGGGACAATACATTGTCCTTGATTCAAACCAGTGAACGTGGCGCCCCCTTAGCAGAAGGTGACAGAGATGGGCGTAATCTTCGGTTTTTCAAAACAACACGGATTGCCAAAAGTGACACGGTGAAATCAGAGGAAATCCAGAACCGGCGTGAATTTGGTACAGAAGATCAACTCGAAACGGCAATGAAATATATTGCCAGAAAACAAAAGAAACTGATTTCTGAAATCGAATTGACATGGGAAAATATGCAACTCGGCGCTGTTCAAGGTGTCGTCCTTGATGCCGATGGCTCTGTCATTGTTGATTGGTACAAGGAATGGGAAATTACTCCACCAAAGCCGATTGACTTTAAACTGAATGTTGAGACAACCAATGTTGCGGACCATGTTGATCAAGTCATTATGAAAATGATTGAAGCTTCAAAGGGTGCATTCACTGACCGTTCACGCATTATTGGGCTTTGTGGAAATGAGTTTTTCTCCAAATTGAAAAACCATAAAACAATTCGTGAGACCTATCTCAACACAGCTCTTGCACAAACGTTGAATAGCGCTGGAGGTGTTGCAACACCAAGTGCAATTGGTTCAGGGAGCTTTGGTAGTTTTGACTTTGCTGGTGTAACCTTTATCAATTACCGAAGTATTCATAACTATAATCTGAATGCAAAAGCTGGAACAAAACGCGCTATAGGCATTAAGCCTGATGAATGTCAATTCTTTCCTGTTGATGCGCCTGGTGTCTTCCAAAAAACCTTTGCTCCTGGTGAAAGCTTGGATTTTGCCAACACGATTGGAAGACCTCTCTACACGATGCTAATCGTCGACCACGACCGTAATGCATGGGTAAAACCGGAGGTCTATAGCTATCCGCTTTATATTTGCACGCGTCCTGAAATGCTCTTTAAAGCAGTGATTGGAGCGAAATAACATGCGATGGCACGGGCTGCTAAACCAAATGGTTAAAGATGTGCGCAACACTTTTGGGCAGCCCATCATCTACACGCGAAAGGATAATCAACAATCGTTTCAAATTACAGCGATTTATGGCATTAAACATTCGGAATCGGAGGCTGGTGGCAGAATCCCCACGACAATCGCAAAAAAGGAACTTGACCTTTGTATCAATGATATCGGGGGAGTCCCACCAAAACCTCAAGATAGTATTGTGGTCATCTCTCCTGAAAACAACAAAGCCCCATCTCAAGAACACTTCGTGGTCACAGATGTCCAAGCCTCTGAATCCGGTATGTATAAGCTGATCTTGCGAGAACAGAAATAATAAGGCACCTTTGTCTAGCAAGCTGTTTTGATTATTGTTATAAAAATATTACGTTCCCACTTGACAATGTGGCGACAATATGAATAATCGAATCAGGTGCCTCAAAAACACCTTAAATACACAGCGGGTGGATTGCCGAACCAATCTCTTTTCCGCGCATTAAAGACTTTGACTTGTTATATGCTACATGCGTATAATGACATTGTCGGGTGTGGTTATGCTATACAATACCCTTTTGGGAAAAGCATAACGACGGACTGTGTACCGTGTTTTTGAGCACCCGGCACTCTTTTATTGAGTGTCAATCAAAAACGTCTAATTACACAGGAGTTCATAATGAACACTCTTATTCCGATATCGGAACAAACTGTTGGACAGGAAATTGTTCAAACAGTAAATGCACGTGAATTGCATAGTTTTTTAAAAGTAGGTAAAAAATTTGCGGACTGGATTACTGAACGTATCAACAAATATAATTTGGTAGAAAATCAAGACTTTGTTTGCTTCCCTATTTTGGGAAGCAAAGGCAGGGGTGGTCACAATCGTAAAGATTATCATCTGACTTTAAGTGTAGCCAAAGAACTTTCTATGGTTGAGAACAATAAGAAAGGTAGAGAAGCGCGTTTATACTTTATTGAGTGTGAAAAACGGTTAAAACAAGTAGCAACACCACAGATAGCTGCATCACAAGTTGATTATTCCAAACCCGAAGCATTACTTGGTGTCTTGAATCACTTACAAAGCCAAATAGAGCAGAAAGATCATGTTATCGCTGAATTAGCACCAAAAGCAAAAGCACTTGATGGTTTAAAGCGTTCTGATGGTTTGTTTGGTTTAATTGAAGCCGCGAAGATGTTGGAAGTACGACCTAAGGATTTAACGGATTACTTGCGTAAACATGATTGGGTCTATCGACGGGCTCCAGGGGCGCCTCTGTTACCTTATCAGGATAAAATCAAGAAAGGATTCATGGACTGCCCTGCTATCACCATTCAAAGACCGGATGGTACAGAAAAGGTGCTGCCTTCAACGAAAATCACCTCCAGAGGATTAGCATGTTTAAGAGAGCAAATTCATGGAGGTGTGCAATGAAGATAGATACCAACTTCTTATGCGATTTATGGATAGCATTATCTCAATTTTCTAATGATGAAAATGTGAGCGACAAAGATTGTAGTGCTCTGGTTCAAACTATGAATGCAATAGAAAAGGTTCTAGTTTTAAAGCTTCAAGATGACGTGCCCAATATTACAAAAATCTTGGCAATTTTGACAGATTTTGGAGCTTCAGAACTTCCACATCGTATGGATTCTTTGTTGCGAACTTATGAATCAGATTTAGAGAGCCCCATTAAAAAGGTTGCTTAATTAAAAAAATAGAACTCCCCTCCCTATCGTTAAAGGTAGGGAGTGGTTAAACCCTACATTCAAATTTATTGATTTTGGCAAATTCGTCTGCTTTTTCAGTTTGTAATATACTAACGTCATAAGCAGCTTGCATGTTAAGCCAAAATTCAGCAGTAGTATCAAAAAAATAGGCTAATCTTAGTGCTGTATCGGGAGTCACTGGACTATTTTCAGCAACAATACGTTCTATTCTCGTGCGTGGAACATTTAATGCTTTTGCAAGAGCATAAGCAGAGAGAGCATATTCTTTTAAATATTCCTCTCGTAAAATTTCTCCGGGATGAATCGCTATATAATTTTTCATCTCGACCTCCTACAGATCAATGATAATCTACGATTTCAACTTCATAGGCACCATTAGAGCGCCATTCAAAACAAATACGAAACTGGTCATTAATACGGATAGAATATTGACCTTTACGCTCTCCTTTCAACGCTTCTAGACGATTTCCCGGAGGACTGCGCAAATCTTTAAGATCAACTGCTTTATCGAGCATAAACAACTTTCTTTGGGCTATACGCACTAGAGTGGTGGGAAAGCCTCTGGGCAGATTGCCTTCTAAAAGATCTTTACACCGCTTATCAGCAAAAGATTCAATCACCAAATCACCTTTATTCGTTCTTTTACGTATCATAACACGATACCAATATAAAGAAAAGGATAAATGTTAAATAACAGGAGCCCCCATGCATCCGAGAGAGACGATAAGAGAAACATTTGTTGCGTTGATCAAAGCAGCAAAGACGGCAGCTGGTGACAATGTTTTCAATATGCGTGACTTCAATTTATTTATTGAAGCAATGCCAGCTATTAATATCTCAACACAAAGTGAAACAATTGAAGATGGACATGATTTTGGCTTAAGGCGGCGAGTTTTAACGCTAGATGTTGAATGCTATGCAACATGTGAAGATGGTGCACGTTTTATTGACCAATTAGCATGGCAAGTTGAGGAAATTTTCTATGCCAATCCCAATTTTAACAACACCGTTGAGACATGCCGCCTGCAAAATATTGCTTTTGCCTTTGGCGATAATGGCGCCCTAGCGCTCCATGGTGCGATTCTAACCTTTGACGTGACTTACGTCACCAATATCCCCTGCCCTTATGAAGGAAATACAACCGAAAGAGTTGTTGAACCCCTTGTCGGTTTTAAACCCGAAACAGGTGTGGGAAACGAAGACAAATACCATAAAATTGAAGGTGGACATGTTAGAGCGACGTGATAAAGAAATCACAGATCTAAAGAGACGTGTGGCAAATATGGTTATGGTGGGGAAGATTAGCCATATCGACCATAAAAACGCACGCTATCGGGTAAAAAGTGGCAATCTCATCAGTGACTGGATTCCAGACACACAAGCCCGCGCCGGTAAAACACGCTCCTATGAAGGACGCGATGTTGGAGAGCAAGTGATTGTTGTTTCATCATCAGGGGATTTATCGCAAGGGATGATTGTTGGTTCACTTCACACCGATGCTAATCAAGCAGCCGATAAGGGCAGCATTCACCGAACGATATACCCTGATGGAACCAGCCTTGAATATGATGATGAACAAAACACCTATGCCCTTAATATCAAATCGGGTGGAAAGTTTATTCTGACAATCTCTGATGGCGTGTCTCTCAAAGGAGATGCTGGTAAGCTAGAGCTTAGCGCACCGGAGAGTATACAAATCACTTCAGAACGTGATCTGAGTTTAAAGGCAAAGGGCAACATTTCTGTAAAAGCAGATGGGAACATTTCACTCCATTCGCAAGATGGTGTTTCCATTCATTCAAGTGGCTTAAAGCATAACGGCACCAATGTAGGAGCAACCCATGTTCATGGCGGTGTTTATTCTGGTGGCGCGATGACTGGAGGTCCCAATTGAACAGTGGAATGGACCGTACAACGGGAAAGCCATTAACCGGCATTGATCATTTACGCCAATCAATTCTTGATATTTTGTCAACACGGATTGGTTCGCGTGTAATGCGTCGTGATTATGGTTCACGCGTTGCAGAACTCATTGATGCACCAGTGAATAATGCTTTTGCCGTTGCCCTTTATGCCGCCGTTGCTGAGGCTTTAGACAAATGGGAACCGCGTTTTAAAGTGAAAAAAATCGATTTTAAAAGGAGTGAGAATGGACACATTTCTTTATCCTTTGAAGGCATTTATTTGCCATCCGGTAAGCCCATTACCATGGAAGGATTATTGATAAAATGAGTAAAGCGCTTGCAAAACCGGAAATTATTACAGAACTTTCTTTTGAGGAAATCCGCGCAGCGGCTCTTACCCATTTAAAAGAGCTTTTACCCGAATATACATTTTTGGAAAGTGATCCAGCCGTAAAAGTCATAGAGGCTTTTAGCTATCGAGAATTGCTTTTAAGACAGCGTATTAATGAGGCAGCACGCAACAACATTCTTGATTTTGCAATCGGTGAATCTCTTGATGCTTTGGGAAACTGGCATGGTATTGCCCGCATGGAAGGGGAAAGTGACGAGAGATATCGTGAACGCATACAGCTTCATGCCCGTGGAGGAAACGGAAGTGGAACAGAACCCTATTACAAGCTTATCGCCTTAACAGCCGATAGTCGAGTGAAAGATGCCATTATCTATCGTAAAGGCAAAGACCCAACCATCTATGTTGCTCTTTTTGGCAACAATGAAGAAGGAACAGCCTCTGAAGATCTCTTACAAACAGTTTCACAAGCTCTTCACAGAAAAAATATCATCATGACCAATGATACGATTATTGTGCATGCTGCTGTCAAAAAAGTGCTGGACTTAGAAGCAGATGTTTGGCTGTTACCGGAAATATCTTTGAAAATTCTCACGACAATGGAGGCAAATTTAAGAGCAGCATGGAGACAAGAACAAGCCATTGGTCGTGAATTAAGCCTCTCGTGGTGGGTTTAAAAACTGATGATCCCTGGTGTCCAGAAAGTGATTGCCATTACACCCACAAAGGACAGTGCAGTTTGTGATGAAGAAATCTTATCGATTGGCAAAATCACCTTAAACTTTAAAGGGCGTGCACGCTAATGGTTGGCTCCCTCCTCCCCACCCATGCAACAGAATTTGAGAAACGCCTTGCCGATGTTTGCGACTTTTATCAAGATGTTGATGGGTCTGTTTTGGGGATTTCACGTGCTAAATTGATCACGCGCCCTCCCCGCTTTTTGCCGTGGTTGATTGAAGAATATGGACTTGGTGAACTGACACCTTATGTTCCAAACCTCTATGATTTGATTGACCAAGGGCTTGCATGGCAACGCCTGCGCGGGTCTGTTATGGCAATAGAGATGGGGCTTCAATGGTTAGAGCTTTCTGCGCGTTTTAAGCCCGCTTGGTCAGAGCGTGCATGGTGAAATTCCTTTCAACTTTACTTTGACAGCCTCCCTAAACAAAACAGCCTTGAAGCTATTGAAGCGATTACAGATCTCTCCAAAAGTTTGCGCTCTGATTTTCGTCGTGGGACCTATGGTTATGATGTGCAAGCTGTTGAATGCAATATGTCACGACTGGATGAGTGCATGCTGGACTTCGAGAGTGGTGTGCACTTAAAAGCTGGGGGAACTCTGTTTTCCTTTGGACGCACAACAGAAATCAAGCATACCCTCACAAAAGAAGAAGGCAAGCTTATTGGCAATTGGATAGATGACTTCGACGAGGAGTTAAGCTGGAACCAAATTGATTACCCATGGGATTTGGCAAATTTTCCTTGGTGTTCAGTTAAAAAACATGAACGCGATATACTCATGGCAGAGTGGTTTAGCAACCGCACGCTTTATCTCGTGTTAAGAGACAGCCAAAATAGCGTGATTGGGTATCGCAGATGCTATGCTGTAGCGCCTGTCGAACAGGCTTTGGATGGTGTGTATAGCCATTGTGGTAACAGATTCCAGCCCTCCTCGATGGGCACGGCGCTTTTTCTGGCAGCCCGCACAGATTTTGAAGATGTTGAGGACAAACAAACCGCCGCTGTTTCCCTTCTCGTTCATGGCTCTCTTGCACAACAAACCCCTCCTGGCAAGCTTTGGTTAGGGGCTGATGAATTGCGTGGTGGTGTAGAAATTCTCAAAACACCTATCAATATTCCTTTGCGTGCTGATGTTCGCGAACAATTCAAAATTTTATTGAGGTTTTAACATGAAGCATGAAAGTGGTTTACCCTTTGCAATTGACAGATCGGTAGGCAAAGATGAACAACAAAGCGTGGTGTTTTATGGCAGGCGCCCTTTTCTTCAAGCGGGTGAACTCAATGAGGTTCAAACCATCATCAGGGGGCGTCATGACCGTTTGGGACGCCTTGTGGCAAAAGAAGGAGACCGTGTTGAACACACTGATGCTTTTGTCAATAAAGAGACAAGGACTGTCACGTTAACAGAGGGCAAAATTTATATCGCAGGCGATATCTTTCCTGTCTCAAATGCTGTCTTGGAGAATATTTCCATGATTGGGCGTGTGGAAATTGGTGTAAAGCTACAAAAGAAATGGGTGACATATGAGGATGATCCAGAGCTGTTGGGGCAAGTTGCCGGCAGTTTGGCAGAAGGAGAGCCCGGAGCGGCACGTGAAGTAGCAAAACTTGTCTGGGCTCTCAAAGATGATGAGCAGCAAGGGGCTTTCTTTCCGGTCTATATCTTACAAGATGGCGTTTTGATTGATCAAAAATCGCCCTCACTCCTTGAACCCGCCATGCAAGCTATTGCGACGTACGACCGCGCCCATGGGCATTATATCGTGAGTGGCTGCCGTGTGAGCGCATTGGGAGCAAATAACGGTTGCCAAGTCTTTAGTATTCAAGAAGGAGAAGCCAATATCAATGGTTTTAAACGCAAACGCCTTGCCGCCTTGCGCCATGAAGAGATGTAAGATTTTTCGACAAGCGTTGTTCCTAGCGAAACGCATATTTTTTCGCCCCCAAAAGGGAAAACAAGTTTCACCTTTAAACCCTATTATTTTCCTCTTGCTGATATTCAGTCTCTTTTGTTGACAAAAGAAAAAACCGTTAACGTCACCCGTGGTGCGGTTGCCGCAGGGCGTGATGGTGTTCCTGATAAAAGCATCACCGCGTTTATCAAAATTGTTCAAGGAACTAAAGAATTTAAAGAAGGAACGGATTTTAAAAAAACCGGAGACACCATTGATTGGGCACCCGTGGGAGACGAACCTTTAGCAGGGAGCAGCTATAAGGTGACTTATCGCTATCGTGCAAAAATCACGGCTGATAAGGTAACAGCGCAGGAAATCACTGTCTCAGGGGGTGCTGAGAATGGTGATATCATTGTCAGTTACACTTACAAACTCCCCCGCATTGACCGTATTGGTCTCAACACAGGGGGAAATGTCGTCTATATCAAAGGGATTTCTTCAGACCAACCCATGGCACCTAGTGTCCCTGATGAGGTGTTGTCGCTCGCAACCATTACCAACAATTGGCTTAGTACCCCCCTTGTGGTTAATGATGGCACCCGTGTTGCCCCCTATGATGAGATGTGGCGCTATTTTCAACGGGTGCTTTCCCTTGACCGGTTGATGCAGTTAGAGCGCATTAAAAGCAATGTAGACTCTAAAGAGCCTGTTGCCAAAAAAGGCACGTTCGCTGATCCCTTTCTTGATGACTCTTACAGAGATGAAGGCTTTCAACAAACAGGGGCAGTAGGAAACGGCATTTTGCAGCTTGCCATTGACCCAACATTCTATACTGCTCCTTTAAAAGCGCCTGTCACCCTTGACTGGGCAAATGAAGTGATCATTGCACAAGAGTTGACAACGGCTTGCGAAAAGATCAACCCCTATCAAAATTTTGCACCCCTGCCTGGTACAGTAACCCTTGAACCCGCAACAGACTTTTGGCATGAACAACGCACCGATTGGCTCTCAAGCGTGACCAATCAAATCATTATGGGAAAACATCGCGGCAGTACCATACGTAGAACAGAAGTAAGCGATAATTTCATCAACACACACCAAGAACAAATCGACTTTTTAAGACAAATTACCCTTCACTTTAAAATTGAAGGTTTTGGCAGTAGCGAAATCTTGGAAAGTCTTACCTTTGATGGTGTGGATATCTTGCCAGCGAGCCGCCTTGTTGCCGATAGACAAGGCGCCCTTGAGGGAACTTTCACGATTCCACAAAATATTACGGCTGGCACAAAAAACGTTGTGGCACGGGGAAAAGGTGGAACCATTGCAACGGGGCTTTTTACCGGTCAAGGTCTGATTGATGTGAAAGTGATGCGGCGCACCACCACGGTGAAGATATGGACGCAATTTGACCCACAAGCGCAAGTCTTTACCCCCGATGAAACACGGCAAATCATAGGAATTGACTTTCATCTTTGCAAAATCGGCAATCAGAACCATGATCTGGTGATTGATTTGGTGACAACCGAAAACGGCTATCCTACCGCCGATATTCAAGCACAAAGCTTTTATTCTATGAAGGGCGCAAAGCTAGGTTGGGCAGAAGCACGCTATGATGTCCCCTTGTTAGTCCCTAATGACCGTCTCACTGCTTTTGTCATTAAAACCGATGATGCTGATCATGCCGTCTCACTAGCAAAGCTTGGAGATTTTGATGCAGAACACCAGAGATATGTCTCAAGTCACCCTTACGTGACCGGTCCACGCTTTTCTTCTGTTAACGCACAAAGTTGGACAGCCCATCAAGATGAAGCCTTAGCCTTTCGAGTGCTGGCGGCACGCTATAGGCAAACAGAAAAAACCATTGATCTTGGCACCTTTGACCTTGTGGACTGCTCTGATTTGCAAGTACGCGCAGCCATTGAGTTGCCTTCAAGTGAGTGTTCTGTCATCTTTGAAATTGAACGAAACAACGGCACAATTTATCAACTGCTGCCTTTTCAATTGCTCAGTCTTACTGAATATATCAGTGAAAAGGTCAAGCTTCGCGCTATTCTCAAAGGCACCGAAAAGCTCTCACCCGTCTTGTTTGCGCCTGTTCAATTGATTGCGGGGAAGATCCATAAGGAAGCGACCTATGTCACGCGTGCTTTTGCCTTTGGTGAAAAAGCACGATTGACCAGCTATATCAAAACCTTTTTACCAGGTGGTGCAACCTTTTCACTGGAGATGCAACTGGATGATGGTGGTTTCACCCCTTTGAAACTTGACGAAACAGAACAACTCGCTGAACCACTTTGGACAGAACGAAAATTTGTGAGCAGTGACAAAACAGCCAAACAAGCGCGCTTGAAATTGACCCTTACCGGTGGACCTGCTGCGCGGTCCATGGTGAGTGATTTTGGCGCTGGCATATTATAATGGGAAAATGAGAGATGACAAAAACCAAAAAACTCGACATGGAATTGCCTAAAGAGGGGCGTTTTATCAGTTCTGAATTCCCCATCTTGCGCGAAAACTTGACCAAAATTGATCAAGCCATTGTTGATATTGAGGAAAAGGTAAACGAAAAAGCACCTTCAAAACACACGCACACAATAAGTGATGTTGCAGATCTAGAAAGCGCTCTCAAAGCCAAGATGGCAGCGGATAAAACCTTCACTTTTGCCGATTTAAGTGATATCGAGGGGGCAAAAGATGCGGCTAACAATTATGTTCTCTATAAATCAAGCAATAATAATTTTACCTTTGGCAGTGCTGTCTCCCTGTTAGGTGCGCACCAACATAAAACCGAAGATATCGTGGGGCTTGATGATTTTAGAGCTAAGATTAATCAAGATATGACCAGCTATGGGCGCCTCACAAGCCCAAATGAATGGAAAAATTACAATAAATTTACCAGCAAAGTCACCATGAGTGGTGGCTTAGAACTTTTGGGTAATTCATCACTAAACCTTATGCATAACAATGAAGTGGTCACCAGTTTAAGCGCAAGCGGAAGCTTTCTTAAAGGACCTTTGAGGGTCGATGGAGATCTTGTTTATACGAAATCAGACATAGATATTCTCAAGCAGGAAATTAAAAACATCAAAAAAGATTTGATTAATAAACTCATTATTGCCGATGCTGAATTGCTCTATACGCAAGATGGGAAAATTGAATGGCCCGATTGGGTAACAGACCAAACTAGGTTAGAAATCCAAGCATGGGGTGGCGGTGGTAGTGGTGGCGGAGCGGATACGCCATATTTGGGAGGAGGAGGTGGTGGTGCCGGTTGTTCAGTCTGGTATGGCTATAAAGCCAGTTTAAAGGATCATGAAGATATCACAATTGGTAAGGGTGGAACTTCTGTTGCATCACTCCGTGCAACAGGTAATTCTGGAGGAACAACGACCGTTGGTAAAAATTTTATTACCGCTACAGGAGGACATGGTGGTGGGGGTGCTTATTATAATCAGAAAACGTATTCACATTACTCAGGAGCTGGTGGTGTTGGGGGCATTGGTGGAAATTTTGGTTTAGCAACAGACGGACATCTAGGATTAGCCAAAGGGGGAAATGGTTATGCTGGAACGAGTGGAATTACGAGTCAAACAAGCGGCAATGGCGGCGATGCTGGAGGTGATACATCAAGAGGTGGCTCTGGAGGAGTCGGCAAAGGTTACTATAGTTCAGGAAAAGCAGGGCGTGGTTTTGGCGGCGGCGGTGCTGGTGCTCACTCTGATTCTTCTTCAAGTGGCGCTGGAGCTGATGGCGCTGTCCTTATAAGATTATGGAAAGATTAATTACATAACCAAAGGTAGCGCAAGTCAAATGGATAGCTATTGTATAAGCGAGCTTGTATGATTTTTAAATCCTTTTATCACTCTTTCAAAGCCTGTTAAAGCCCTTTAAAGGGCTTTTTTGACTGACAGTGTCAGTCTTATGGAGCATGATGATGGTTGTTATGGTCTCTTCATTAATTTGGAGAGCAAAATGACAATAGAATTTAAACTTCGTATTCACTTTATTAAGAAAGGATACAGTTATGGATGACATTCCTGCACAAAGAGATAAAAACCGCTGTCCTACTCATCCAGGAGAAGTTTTAGCAGAAATTATTCCTGAAACAGGCAAAACAAAATCAGAAATTGCGCAGATGCTTGGTATATCACGCCAACATCTCTATGATATTCTAAATGCCGAAAAGCCTATATCTCCTTCTCTTTCGGCTTGTCTTGGCAAAATGTTTGGGAATGGAGCTGCCATATGGTTACGTATGCAAGCCAATTATGATGCGTGGCATGCTGAACGTGAAACAGATGTTAGCAAAGTTCCAATACTCCACGCTGTTTGACTTTGTGACTCAATCTCTAGAGACTTTTCCAAGTGGTTTTATTGCTTTAACTTCTTTAATTTTAAGTGCAATTTTACGCACGAAAGCGAGGCTAAAACGCCCTTGTGGTTTTAAATCTTCAAAGTCAAACAAAGATTCGCAAGGAACAACATTAAATTCATCAACACGCACCCAAGATTGCTTTTGCAACCCCGCACGTCTACATTCTATCTCAGGTACTTTTAAGCTATATTGTAAATTAATAGGCTCTTGAGAAGTGATAGGAAACAAAAAGAAATGGCTTTCAGTTTTAACCATAACACAGGAAGGACGCGCTTTACGTCCTGAATGTTCACCTTTTTGCGCTTGTTCGTGCCATAAATAATAATATTGAACAACATCCCCCGCTTTAAACATGTTCATCACTGTTTAAAATGTCATCTAAACCACGATCTAAATCATCTAATATATTTTGCGGTGCATCTGCATAGGAAAAAGATTGTACACTAGAACGAGATTTCATTAATTCATTATATAAATCGACAGGAAGCATAATGATTTTTTCACGCCCTCGTTTTGTCAAAGCAACAGGTGTTGACATAGCCTCGTCTAAAATATCGCCTGCCCCGCGATTTACATCTGTAAAACTATATTTTTTCATAACGATAGCCTTTTAATAGATAATACGTATTGTACGTATAATATGTATTATGTAAAGATGTTTTACAACGTACTGGAGAAAAAAGCACCCTTTTGTAACTGGAATAAGCCTTTCTCAAGGCTATCTATTAAACTCTTCCCCACTCAAAGCAGGGAAGAGAGGTTATGTTTTTTACTTAAGCAACCTTTTTAATGGGGCTCTCGAAATTTGGTTCATAAGCGCGCAACAAAGAATCCATGCTATGCGGTAACTCTGAATCACCAAAATCTGTTAGAACTGTTAAGATTTTAAGCATGCTTGGCATCTCATCTTGAAGTTTTAAAATCAAAACCTTTTCTATCAATTCCATAACTTCAACTATGGCATTACAATTTTCATCTCCAATGCTTCGATGATTGGAAAACTGAGACAGCGCCATCCACAAATCGCATAAGAAATCAATACTGGTATTCATTGTACACCCCCATGGATTTGCTCTCTCAAACATGCCAATCCTCTCGATGTGATTTTTGTTGAAGGGAGCACCTTTTCTGTACCATCCGGTCTTTGAATAGTGATAGCAGGGCAATCCATAAAGCCTTTTTTGATTTTATCTTGATAAGGCAACAAAGGCGCCCCTGGAGCCTGTCGATACACCCAATCATGTTTACGCAAGTAATCCGTTAAATCCTTTGGTCGTACTTCCAACATCTTCGCGGCTTCAATTAAACCAAACAACCCATCAGAGCGTTTTAAACCTTCCAAAGCCTCTGCTTTTGGAGCCAATTCGGCAATAACATGATTTTTCTGCTCAATTTGATTTTGTAGATGATTCAAAACACCAAGTAATGCTTCGGGTTTGGAATAGTCAATTTGCGGTGTTGCTACTTGTTTCAAAAGTCGTTCACATTTGATAAAGTATTGACGTGCTTCATGTCCTTTATCATTACGTTCGATCATGGAAAGGTGTTTAGCCATGTCTAAGGTAATGTGGTATTCTTTTACCTTCCCACCGTTTACTAAATTTTTAGTAAGCGTTATAAAGTTTATATTTTCCTGAAACTTACATTCTTTAATGCGATTTTTAATCCAATCATTAAAGCGGGCTTTTATCTCTAAAAACGCATGCAAATCACGCGCATTAACAGTTTGAACAGTTTCTTGATCAATAACCTGTTCTGATATTTCTATAAGTGTGTTCATGAGAACTCTTTATCGTTAGATGTTTTTCATTGACACTCTAAAGAGAGTGCCGGGCGCTGAAAAACACGGCGATAAGTCCGTCGTTACACTTTTCCCAAAGGGTATTGTATAGTGTAACCACACCCGACAAAATCACTATATGCTACAAAGCATGTGATGAGTCAAAGTTTTTAAATTTCGGCGGGAAGAGATTATTTCGGTAATCAATCCGCTTATCGTTCGGTGTTTTTCAGGCACCTGATTCGAAGATACACATTGCAGAAATAATGTCAAGCATCTTTCAATATTTTTATTAATTTCATCTATAAATGCTGGGCGCTTAAAACACAGCAATCATCCCCTCATTTTTTCCCATTCATTTCATTAGCCAATATTTTAAAGGAGTATAAAATGGCAACAGGTTTTCTACACGGTGTTGAAGTTGTCGAGGTTGACGACGGCACCCGCCCCCTTCGCGCGGTTCAGTCTGCCGTTATCGGAATTGTTGGCACAGCACCCGATGCCGATGACCGAACATTTCCTCTTAACACACCCGTTTTGGTAACGGGCTCTCTTTCACAAGCCGCAAAACTCGATAAAACGGGGAAGCGTCAAGGGACCTTACCCAATGCCCTTGATCTTATTTTCAAGCAAGTGGGGGCTATTGTCGTTGTCGTACGCGTGCAAGAAGGTGACAACGAAAATGCGACACTCACCAATATTCTAGGTGGTGTAAACGCAAATGGCGCTTATGAAGGTGTTCATGCTTTCATTGGAGCACAATCCATTGTAGGACAAACACCACGCATTCTGATTGCTCCAGGCTTTACACATCAGCGCCCTTCCAGTGTGGGTATTGAAGAGAATGGAACGGGTGCGACTGCCAACCCCGTCGCCGCAGAATTGATTGGCATTGCCGAGCGTTTGCGCGCCATTGTGGTGCTTGATGCACCCAACACAACAGATGAAGCAGCTCTTAGCACAGCAAAGGATTTTGATTCAAAACGCGCCATTCTCATTGACCCGTTTGTAAAGATAAATCGTGATGGAAAGATCATAGAACAGCCAGCAAGTGCAGCGGTTGCTGGTATCATTGCCAAAACGGATTTTACCCATGGCTTTTGGCATTCCCCTTCCAATAAAGTGATTAATGGCATTGTGGGAACTGCGTGCCCCATTGATTTTTCCATTGGGGACAGATCAAGCCGTGCCAACCTTCTCAATGAACAAAACATCACAACCATTATTCGCGAAAATGGCTATCGTCTCTGAGGCAATCGCACACTCTCAATCGATACAAAATTTGCTTTCTTATCCGTGGTACGCACCGCAGATATGATCAATGATGCCATTTTGCGCGGACATCTATGGGCTGTCGACCGCAATATCAAAAAAACCTACATGAATGATGTCAGTGAAAGCGTCAATGCCTATTTGCGTGATTTAAAAGCACAAGGCGCTATTCTTGGTGGACGCTGTACGCCTGATTTAGAGCTTAACACAGCAAGCGCTATTGAAAGCGGTAGAGTCTATTTCAATGTCGAATTCACCCCCACAACACCAGCAGAACACATCACATTCCGTTCACGCATTGTGAATGATTATTTAGAGGAGATTTTTTAATGGCTATCCCCGTTTTACCAAGAGTTTTGAAATATTTTAACATTTTTGTCGACGGCATTCCCTATCAAGCAAAATGTGAAAGTGTCACCCTACCGAATTTGAGTTTGGTTGTTGAAAGTTATCGCGGCGGTGGCATGGATAGCTCCATTGAAGTTGACCTTGGTCTTGAAACCCTCACGCTTAGCATGACCATTTCTGATTGCTCTCCAGAGTTGATGGCACTCTTAGGGCGCACCGATGTCAACATTTCATTGCGCAGTTCAATGCAAGCTCAAGGCACACCCGCAGAAGGTGTTGTCATTACCATGAGAGGGCTTTGCAAAGGCTTTGAAATGGCAGAATGGCAACCGGGAGGCAAAGCAACTTCTACAGCTACATTCACATTGCAGTATTTCAAATATGTCCAGAAGGACGTTGAAATCGTTGAGATAGATGTCCTCAACTTGGTGAGAAAATTCAATGGCGTCAATCAACTCGCAGACCATAGAAACAATTTAGGATTATAAAAATGACACTACAAAAAAATGTTACATATCAATTGCTTGAACCTCTCACATTTGAAGGAAAAGAGCACACCACAATTACTTTACGGCGCCCCAAAACAAAAGATTTGCAAGCAATCGACAAAAAAGAAGGTATAGAGCAAACAATCACTATGATCGCACGCCTTTCTGAATGGCCGCATGAGGTTATCAGCGAACTCGACATCAATGATTTGGCAAGCATTGGAGAGATCTTGGAGTCTTTTATCAAACGGCGGGATACCTCGACTGGGAAACCGCCGCTAAACTCATAGCCGATATTACCATTGTGTTCTATTGGTCCCTTTCAGACATGATGGAAATGGAACCACAAGAACTCATATTCTGGCGAAAACAAGCAGCAGAAAGGTATAAGACAAAATGAGTGAAAAAGTCGCCGATGCAAAGGTGAAATTGTCTCTTGAAGACGAACTCACCGCGCCTCTTAAACGTGTACAAAAGAAATTCGATACACTTTCAAAAAAATTATCACATAGTTTGGGTATTCCGCGCTTTTCTGCTGCTGTAAAAAACATGACAAAAAGCCTTCATGGTGTTCAAGGTGCTCTTAGCACAGCGGCAAGTCGTGCTTCTGTCTTTACTGGTGTCTTAGGGCTTGCTGGTGGTGGTCTTGTGGCAAGTGTGACCGCCCTCACCATGAAAACCATGCATCTGGGAGATAGTCTTTATCACGCATCACACTACTTAAATATGAGTGTTACGGCACTTCAATTATGGGGTGATGCAGCCGATAATTCAGGCACTTCTGCCGAACTTTTTCAACAATCCTTAGCGGTTTTAAATAGGCGTTCGGCACAAGCCTATGCTGGACCAAAAAGAGGCATGATGGGCTTTGAAGCACTTGGCATTTCTGTCAAAAACACTTCTGGAAAACTCAAATCCACTTCTGTCTTGTTAGAAGAAATTACCGACAAGATGAGTAAGATGAAAAATCAAGCACAAAGACAGCATATTGCCGCTCTGCTGTTTGGGGGCGATGGTAAAGAAATGGCGACCATGCTTGCGCAAGGGATGGCACCTATCAAAGAACTGTTTGCAAAAGCGCGGAAAGGAAAATGGCTGATAGGTGCCGATGTCGCACGCTATGCAGCGGACTTAAGTAACAAGATGGGAGCCTTTAAGAAAAAAATAGGCGGTATCGCGAGCTTTATTGGCGCGCGTTTCATGCCCGTCATCAATGATATGATTGACGGTTTTTCTCGCCTAATTGATGAAAACCGCGACCTCATTCAAACAACCGTTGCGAGCTGGGCTAAAAGCGTAAAAAAGTCTTTAATGATTTGCTTAATCCTACCTCTGATTTGAGAAGAGGAATCAGTGATCTTACAGAGAGAATTAAAGGCTGGTTTCAATGGATGGAGCCGTTGATTGGTGAAATAACCCTCTTTAAGGTAGGACTTGTGGCACTTGGTTCGTTCATTTTTGGTCCACTCATTGCCGCATTAGCAGCCGTAGGAGCCGCATTTGTCACGCTTGGCTATGCAATCATGACCACACCTATCGGCTGGATACTTGGTGGTATTGCAGCAGTTATTGCACTGTGTAAATACTGGGATGAAATAGATTTCCGGTTGGTTGCATCATTAGCTGTAATTGGTGCAGCGTTTGTTAAGCTTGGTATCATCATGATGTCCTCTCCTATCACTTGGGTAATTGGTGGCATTGTTGCGCTTATTGCTGTTCTATATGTGCTTTACAAATATTGGGACAAAATAAAAAGCTTGTTGGTAGCATCATTAGCTGTAATTGGTACAGCATTCGCCGCGCTTCGCATCGTCATGATGTCTACTCCCATAGGCTGGATAATAGGCGGCATTACAGTGCTTATTGCTACTGGATATCTACTCTACAAAAACTGGAATACCGTAATAAGCTTCTTAGGAAAGCTATGGAATTCTTTTTACAGCTTATGTAGTAACATTTTCAATAACCTCTTTACGCTCTTTAAAAACTTTTCACCACTCTATTGGATAGCAAAAGGAATCAATGAACTCATTAAATGGTTGCTTGGCGTTGATTTAATGGAAGCTGGTGCCAATCTCATTGGTAGCTTATGGGACGGCATCAAAAGCCAATGGAAAGCTCTGTCTGAATGGTTTAGCAGCATGGTAAGCAAATTAACCAGCTGGATGCCAAACTGGATGAAAGAAAAGTTAGGGTTTAATGTCTCAATAGACAAAACTTCAACGAAGACCATTAAAACCTTTACCGAAGAAACTAATACACAGGCAAAAAGAATGCTGGATACAGCAGTGGTTACAAATACCCCCCCTGAAAAACGCAAAAGTGGCTTTAATACAAGCGTAGTCGAAACAGGACAAATGCAGGCTACAAATGCAAAAGTGAGCGCCTTCAAAGCTCCCAAGCCCATTACCGTTCATAAGCCGGTAGAAGTAGATGCCCGCGTGATGATTTCAAATTTAAATATTTCTGTCCCCAATGGTCTTAAAGATGAAATCAGAGACGCAGTCAATCAAGCCCTTGAACGCTATGCCAAGCAGCAACGCTTGGCTATAGCCTCTAGCCTTTCGGATTAAGCGCCATGATGTTAGCTTTGGGTGGTTTTATCTTTTCCATTGAAACAGCTGCTTATCAAACCCTTGACATGTCTTATGGCATTCCATGGGTCGAGCAAGGGCGATTGGGACGCAAAGCAGCGCTTCAATTGCCTGCTGTAGCAAATGCAGAATTTTCTTTAACTGGTGTGATTTATCCAGATTTCAAAGGTGGTCATAGACAACTCGAATATTTGCGACAAATGGCACATGAAGGACCTCACATTCTTGTAACCGGCAAAGGCAAGATTTTAGGCAAGTTTGTCATTCTTTCCGTAGAGGAAAAACAAAGCGTTTTTCATCATAATGGCACCCCAAAAAAACAAGAATTTACAATAAAGTTGAGAGAATATGGTGAAGAGCTATGAGTGATCTTTACGTGACAAAAGAATGCGATATGGTTGATGCCATTTGCTGGAGATACTATGCAAAGGGTCAACAAGCCCTTGCTGTTGAACGCGTTTATGCAGCAAATTTTGGTCTTGCAGACTATGGACCCATTTTAAAAGCAGGTATCACGATACTCTTACCAACCCTCCCCTATCCGAAAGCCACACCAGTGATCAGAATTTGGGGTAGCAAATCATGAAACCTTTTTGCATGGTTCTGGCAAATGGAGAAGACATCACCAAAACGCTCATGGATTATGTTTTATCAATTGAAATTACCGATGAAGCAGAAGACAAAAGTGACCGCATTACCATAGAGCTTGATGACCGCGCCCGTGAGTGCGACAATGGCTTTCTTGATATTCCTCTCATCGGAACAATCATTTCTGTCACACTTGGCTATGAAGGGGGCAAAAATCGCGATATGGGAGCCTATCTGATTGATGAAATCTCTGTAAGCAGCCCACCACAAAGCTTAAGCGTGACAGGGCGCGCCGCATCAATGAACACGTCTTACAGAACCCCCAAAAGCCAATCCTATCACCAGCAAACCCTTGGAAGTATTGTTCAAGAGATAGCACAGCGCAATGGCTATACACCAAAAGTTGACCCTGCTCTTGCTAAAATTGTTGTGCGTCACATTGATCAAACTTCTGAAAGCGATATGGCTTTTGCTACGCGCCTTGCAGAAGACTATGATGCGGTAGCAAAACCCGTTGATGGCAAGCTTGTTTTGGCTAAACGGGGGGGAAGGCAAAGCCATCACTGGTGAAACACTCCCCGTTGTTATTATCCATGAAAAACTCTGTACCTCTTGGGATTTTAAATACAGTGCGCGTGATGAAGCAGGAGCAGCAAATGGCTTAGAAACAGATGTGGGAGACGACCAAAAAGCCGCTGCTGATGCACGAGAACCAGAAGAGATTGATGATGATGAAAACTTTATCCATATGGATGACAATGACAGAACAGCACCATCATCTGAATCAGAAAAAGCAGAAAAAGAATCTGAGAAAGAAGAAGAAGACAAAGAGAAAAAAGGCGGTGTTCTCGCAACCTATCATGATATCCGCAGTGGTGAAAAAAAAGAAGTCAAAGTTGGTAATCCGCCGTTTCATGAACTCAAATACACCTACCACAATCAATCAGAGGCTGTTGCAGCCATTGCGGCTTATCGCAATAAATCATCTCGTGGGAAATCTTCTTTCTCATGTGATATTGGTGGTGATCCCTTTGTACAAGCAGAAGCAAAGCTTGTTCAGGAACCCCCTTTCCGCCCCTATATTCCAGCAGAATGGCGCATCAAAAGTGTTAAGCACAAACTTGATAAAACGGGTGGTTACACTACAAAAATAGATTGCGAGCTTTTTGATGAAACCCAAGAAAACACAGCTGGAAACGTTGCAAACACCACACCAGACAAAGATGATACCCTTGACCCAAACGCCCCACCTAACGCATGTGATGAAGGCGAAGGCGTTATCCATATGGATGAAGAGGATATCAATTAGCAAAAATATCAAAAAATTATCAGAAGCCACTTGACAATGTGGCGACAATATGAATAATCGAATCAGGTGCCTAACAAACACCTTGAATCCACAAGCGGGTAGATTGCCGACACAATCTCTTCTCCGCGCATTAAAGACTTTGACTCATTGTATGCTGTAGCATATAAATGGCTTGTCGGGTGTAGCTATGCCATAAAATACCCTTATGGGAAAAGCATAGCGACGGGCTTGTGGCCGTGTTTGTTAGCACCCGGCACTCTTTTCGAGTGTCATTAACAAACGTCTAACCCACAAGGAGTTCACATGAACACTCTTATTCCAATATCAGAACAGGTTATTGATCAAGAAACTGTTCAAACCGTCAATGCGCGTGATTTGCACGCATTTTTGGAGATTACATCAAAGTTTGCAGACTGGATTAAAAATCGCATTAAAGAATGTAATTTTCGAGAAAATATCGACTTTATAGGTTTTTCTAAAAATTTAGAAAAAGGTGGGCGCCCAAGCATAGAATACCACATTACCTTAGACATGGCTAAACACCTTTCCATGATAGAGCGTAATGATAAAGGACATGAAGCGCGTCAATACTTTATCAAATGTGAACGGCTTTTGAAACAAGTAGCAACACCACAGATAGCTGCATCACAAGTTGACTACTCCAAACCCGAAGCATTACTTGGTGTTTTGAATCACCTACAAAGTCAAATTGAGCAGAAAGATCATGTTATTGCCGAATTGGCTCCAAAAGCAGAAGCTTTAGATAGTTTAAAACGCTCTGATGGGTTGTTTGGTCTTATCGAAGCAGCAAAGATGTTGGAGGTACGACCAAAGGATTTAACGGATTACTTGCGTAAACATGATTGGGTCTATCGACGGGCTCCAGGAGCTCCCTTGTTACCTTATCAAGACAAAATTAAGAAAGGTTTCATGGACTGCCCTGCTATCACCATTCAAAAACCAGATGGTACTAGAGAAGGTGCTCCCTTCAACGAAAATCACATCGAGAGGATTGGCATGTTTGAGAGAACAAATCCATGGAGGTGTACAATGAAAATAGATACCAACTTCTTATGTGACTTATGGATGGCATTATCTCGATTTTCTAGACATGAAAATATGAGCGATAAAGATTGTACTGCTCTGGTTGACACTATGAGTGTAATAGAAAAAGCTTTGATTTCAAAACTTCAGGATGAACTACCCAATATTACAAAGATTTTAGCAATTCTCACAGATTTTGGAGATTCAGAGTTACCGCATAGCATGGATTCTTTGTTACGCGCTTATGAACCAAATCTAGAGAGCCCCATTAAAAAGGTTGCTTAAGTAAAAAATATGCCCCTTTCCCACTTCAAAGGTGGGGAGGTGGTTAAGATGCTTCTTCTAAAGCTTTCTGCTCCTTACAATTCTTTTGAATAGGTGTTAAACTCATTTGCAAATCTAAAGCACTCAAAACACTAAGAAAAGTAGAAAGGCGTGGATCACCTTTATCGCTTAAAGAACGATAAAGAGACTCGCGATTTAGTCCTGTCTCTTGGGAAACAGCTGTCATTCCTTGTTTACGCGCAATAATGCCTAATACATGTGCAATATAGCCGCTATTTTTGGTTTCTAAAGCATCATCTAATAAGATCTTAAAATCTTCAGGTGTATTAAAATATTCACTTACATCAAATTTAGTAATTTCCATGTTTCATTTCCTTTACTAATTGAAGGGCTTTTTCGATATCTTTTTGTTGTGTGGATTTATCACCAGCATTTAATAACAAAATGATTTGTTTCCCTTGTTTTACAAAATAAACCCTATAGCCTGGTCCATAATTTATTTTTAGTTCACCAATGCCACGGAAATATTTCACGTCTCCTAGAAGCCCATATTCAAGGCGGAAAATACGTGCAGCAATTTTCTTTTGCACTTGTTTGTCTTTTAACGAGTCTAACCACTCTGTAAAACAGTGTGTTTTTTTCACAATAAACATTTGTAGTTTATATGCTACATAATAGATAATGTCAAATACATTCTTTTGTTCCAATGAACAAGCTACATAGGTTTTAACAAGCCATCCTTTCAAATGGGAAAAATATCAATTTTTAATCCAGCTCTGCTTTTGCGGGGCTTTTTTTATGGAGAAACATATGCGAAAAATATCACCAGAAGGGCTAGCACTAATTAAACAATGGGAAGGTTTGCGTCTCAATGCCTACAAAGACGCCATTGGGGTGTGGACAATCGGTTATGGACATACAAACAATGCTGGAAAACCTTTTGTTCATAAAGGTATGGCAATCACTGAAAAACACGCAGAAGAACTTCTTTGCCAAGACTTAAGACAATTTGAAAATGCCGTTGAACAAGCCGTTCAAGTTTCTTTAACCGATGAACAATTCGCGGCTTTAGTCTCCTTTTGCTATAATGTAGGAACAACAGCCTTTTGTAACTCGACACTGTTAAAAAAGCTCAATCAAGGTGAATATGAAGCTGTCCCTGCAGAGCTACAGAAATGGACCAAAGCAGGCGGAAAGCGTCTTGAAGGTCTCGCACACCGGCGTGCAGCAGAAGCAGGCTTGTGGGCGAAAGGTGCTTTTGTTTCCTCTAACTACCAAACCGTAGAAACGCAAGCACCAACGGGACTTTTTAAAGCTGAAGCTCTTGCACCAGTTATTGGTTCTTTTTCAGGGCTTGGAGGCTTATTAGCAGGCAATGGTCCAGTGCAATGGGCGCTCGCCACTATCATGGTTTTAGCCGCATGTGCTGGCATTTTCTTTGTTGCCAAACGTTTTCAGGAACACCGCCTATGATCTTATGGATGAAAAGAAATCTGATGCTAACAGGCGCGGCTTTAGCCGCTTTTTTTATGATTTTAGCAAGAGCTTTTAATCTTGGGAAAAAAGCAGAGCAACAAAAGCAAACAGAAAAAGCTTTAAAAGCAGCCACAACCCGTCTTGAGGTAGAAAATGAAATTAATCAAAAAAGTGATACTGATGTACGTACTGCTCTCTCTCGTTGGTTGCGCGACAAATAAATACGCTTCTTCTTGTGTTGGTTGGTTGCCCATTTATTTAGAGAGGCAAGATATTGACGTCATCAGTTCCAATTTAGCAAGAGAGATCTTAAAGCATAACAAGCAGGGTGAACGTGTGTGTGGGTGGAAACATGGCTAGAAAAAAAAACACAAGACGATACAGAGCTTACGGAAGCAGAAAAAGAAATCCTTCAAGAAATCATCATGACCTACAAAAGTATAAAAGTGATGTCACGTTATACGAAATGGATTGTACTCATTATACTCTTATTAGCGCTTGATTTTTCACGTATTATGGATGCATTAGTAAGTATTTTTACACAAAAACCAAATATCCGACTCTAAACATACTCTGAGACGCGCGAAATTCTTTAGAAAATGGTTTCTTAATTTTGCACGTCTCATGGATGCCATAGACAATGTCTTTGCACATCTCAAACAGTGGTTTTCAAAAACTGAAAGCCTTATCCCCTCCCCGCTTTTAAAACGGGGAGATGAAATCGGTTTTAAACTTAAGCAGCTTTCGTAACAGATCTTGCTAAGACCTGCTTTGCTTCTTCAACAAGCTTTTTATAATGCCTGCTTTCTTCTGCTATCGTAAAAGCTTTAACGAGATGCATATGAAGAGGTCTATAAATGTAAACAGCTTTTTTAGTTGGAGACATTTTATCCCAATCTTTTGGGAAATTAAAGCGTGTATCATTATCATAATCACCAGATTGACTTTTTAGCTTTTTCTCACACTCAATAAAGTAACGACGAGCTTGTCTACCTTTCTCATTGCGTTCAACCATGGAGAGTTCTTTGGCCATGTCTAGAGTGAGGTGATAATCTATTGCTGTAACAGCTCTAGATTTTGCGGTCCCCAATTTTGGGGACCGCAAATCTTGTGTTTTTATAAAATCACTACCCTCTTCAAATTTATACTGATGAATGCGGTCTTTAATCCAGGTAGAAAAATCTTTCCCTATTTCCAAAAACGCGTGTAATTCGCGTGCATTTACTGTCTGAACAGTTTCCTGATCAACTGTTTGTTCCGTAATTTTTATAAGAATGTTCATAATGAACTCCTATGCAGTTAGAGGTTTTCTATTGACACTCAACAAAGAATGCCGGGTGCTAGAAAACACGGTGCATAGTCCGTCGTTACGCTTTCCCTATAAAAGGTATTGTATAGCGTAACTACACCCGACAAAGCCATTATATGCGTGTAACATACAATGAGTCAAAGCCTTTAATATGCGGAAAATAAACTGTTTCGGCAATCTATCCGCTATGCATCCAAGGTGTTTTCTAGGCACCTGATTCGACAATAGACACATTGTTATAATCCTGTCAAGTCGCTCCTGATATAAATGCTGCCCACTGTTCCAAGAGAGCATGGCGTTGTTCTAAAAAATCCGTTCGCATATAAGCTTTTGTCACTGAACTCCCAACTGAATGGGCAAAAACAGTTTTGGCAATCTCAAACGGTGTTGATGTTGTTTCTGCTATCCAATCCCGTAAACCGGAACGAAAACCATGGGGGCGATAAGTCAAACCACAAACTGTCATATATTTTGCCATGCTTGCATCAGAAATTGGCTTGCCTGTAAGACCAGAAAAGATAAAACCATTTTTTTCAAAGGGAAGAGATTTTTCAATCACTTTTAAAGATTCATCACTTAACGGTACTCGAGAATCTGAAACTTTCCCTACAATGTCCTTCATATTTTCTTTTGGTATTGTCCATATATTTTTATCTATTTGTTCAAGACGCAAATAGCGCAATGGATATGACCGTACTCCTGTCAAAATGAGTAACTTCAATACTAAATTTGAAAAGATATTATCATCCAAGCTCTGATAAAAAGCAGGAACTTCTTGCCACGGCATAGCAGGAATATTTGTTGGTGTAGCTCGGGGTTTTCCCAAAAGGGCGCGTGCTTTCATACAAGCTTGTAGATCAACTTCCAAACCAAGAGCCGCCACATATTTCAAGCAAATGTAATACGGTTTAACGCTTTTCGTGCTGTATCTGCTTTTTCATGCCAAAGGGGCGCAAGAACATTGCGAATGATATTAGCCGTTAATTTTTCTATAGAGAGGCTGCCTATGTGTGGAATAACATGCAATTCCAGCGGAGAAAACCAGCGCCCATTTTTGCCTTCATTTTTTAACTCTGCTTTTTTACTTTCAAAAGCCGCAATTGCAATCTCACTGAACATGTTGCTTTGCTGTTTTAAGACGGTTTGTTCTCGAAAGACAATAGGGTCATTGCCTTCTCTGAGAATAGCACTATAATGCTTGACAAGTTCGCGCGCTTTTTTCAGAGAAAGTTGTGCAACTGAACCGAGTCCCATTTCACGGCGTTTATCGTGGTATGTATAACGAAAGAACCAAGAGCGCGTATTGTCTTTTCGAACATTCAACCATAACCCCGCTCCATCACAATATTTACCTTGAGAAGCAGACTTTACAAGCAATGCTGATAATCTATGAATCCCCCTCACTTAATTTCCCTTCTCGTCCACCTTTTCACACATTGCCCGTCCACCTTTTTGGGTCCACCTTTTAGACCACCTTAATTTTTTGATTTGAGATTTTTTCTTTAATTCTTACTTTTTTTATTGAATCATAAAAAGCTATAGACATCAATATGCTCTTGCACATATTTGCATAACTTGAATCTTGCTAATAAAGCCCTATCTGCCGGCATGCTTCTTCACAAACGCAAAGATGGTGGTGCTCAATGGATTTATCGTTATACCCTTCACGGACGCCGCCGTGAAATGGGATTGGGTGCCTTGAGAGGTGTCTCTTTAAAACAAGCCCGTGAATTGGCAACTGGGTGGCGCTTTGTTTTACGTGAAGGGCGTGACCCCATTAAAGAACGCAATAAACAAAAGCGTGAGGCAATAAGCAATCTCCATTATTTAAAAGATATTGCACTAGATGCTTTTGAAAGCCGTAAAGCTGAACTAAAAGGAGATGGTAAAGATGGGCGTTGGTTTTTACCCTTAAAATTCCATATTCTCCCCAAATTAGGTTGTCTACCCGTTTCTGAGATTACACAAACAGAGATACGCGATACCCTTGCCCCCATATGGCATACAAAAGCTGCAACAGCAGAGAAAGCATTGATACGTCTTAATCTCTGTCTCAAACATGCGGCTGCCTTAGGTTTGGATGTTGATTTACAAGCAGTAGAAAAAGCACGCGCGCTCTTAGGTACACAACGTCATAAAACGCAAAATTTACCTGCAATGGATTGGAAAGATATCCCTGCCTTTTATCAAACGCTTTGTCAAACAACAACCTTAACACAACTGGCTTTGCGTTTGCTTATTCTGACAGGGGTTCGTACCAATCCTTTGTGTCATATTCATAAAGATCGAGTCAATGGGGATATATGGACTATCCCTGCTGAAAATATGAAAGGAAGACGTGATACAACAAAAGAGTTTCGTGTGCCTCTATCAAAAGAAGCATTAGACATTTTAAAACAAGCGCGTCTGCTCTCTCGCAATGATTTCTTTTTTTCTGCTAAAGGTCGCGGTCCCCTCGCTGCACGCTGTATGGCTCAATACATGCAAAAAATTGGACTTGAAGCCTGCCCGCATGGTTTTCGTTCTAGTTTACGCGATTGGCTTGCTGAAACAACCGATGCCCCCTATGAGGTTGCTGAAACTATTCTGGGGCATGTGGTCGGGGGGCAAGTAGAACGTGCCTATCGTCGTACTGACTATTTAGAACAGCGCCGTGTCTATATGGATAAATGGGCAGCTTATGTCACTGGTCAATCTTAAGATATGGGGTGAATAACCCCATGATCTGTGGATAACTTTCTCTCTCATTCTTTCTCAATAAGACTCATAAATTATCACATGAGAATTTATATGATAATATATTGTTTTCTATAAATAAAATATCTTCAAAAATGAACCAAAATGTGCTTAATAAATAGGTATGATTTGGTTCTATTTTTTATTATGAAAGGATTTTAGAATGACAGAAAATGATATTCTTTTAACAGACCGTGAAAGTGCAAAATTGCTTCATATGAGTGTCTCAACTTTCCGCCGTCATGTTACCAATGGCTCTTTACCAAAACCTTTAAAATTTGGTTTTTTATCCCGTTGGTTACAATCGGATCTCTTGAATATCATCGAACAAGCGAAACAGCAACGTCAAAGTGACGTGGCATAAAAAAACCTTGTCACGTAAGGACGGACAAGGCTTTCTCAAACTCATCAATCTAGAGATAGCACAATCCGTCCTGTGACGCAACGTTATAGGATAAAATGATGTGTTCTTTTAAGAATGCGCGGGGTATTACTCGTGCCTTGCGTGGGGTTTGGCATGGGCGCGTTATGGAACAGCCCGTTGCCCTGCTCATGACGATAGGCTGCCTAGCTTATCCCTTGCCAATGGACATGATGGGCGTCTTTTACTCTATTGTCATGCTAGCTGCTCTTTTAGAGAGATCATACAAGCGCTTATTAGAATTGGATTGCTTGGGAAACAAGCCTTTTTGATAAAGCTTATGCTCATACGCTTTCTTTCTCAAAACAGTTTTGTGCTGATCTCAAACGAGCAAAACAGAAAGCAAAGAGAGCAAAAGCAATTTGGCAACAAAGCCAACCAATCAAAAATACTTTAGCAGAAACCTATTTACGCATGCGGGGGATCATGTGTGATTTGCCTGCTGATTTACGCTTTTACGACAAATGTCTACACCCCTCTGGGGGTACATTGCCCGCGTTGATTGCTCTTGTTAAGGAGGCTGGTTTCTTTGCCATTCATAGAACCTTTTTACAAGCCAATGGCTGCAAAACAGATCAAAGACCAGCAAAAGCCATGTTGGGTTCTGTAACGGGTGGCGCGGTGCATTTAAGCCAAAACAATCCAAAACATAAGGAATTATTTAACAAACTTTAGAGCTTTTATGCTGTTGCAACTATCTTCGTGAAATTTATGAAGGCAAAACCCAAAAGGCGGTCGGCCTACAAAACGCTATGAATAGCTCACCTTGGTGAAAAATCATAGGACCACACAATAGAGAAATCTCTTTTGAAAGTTTTTCAAGCCAATCGCTCAACGCTCTTTTTAGTGATATTCTCTTCATTGCTCTTTTTTCAAAGAAAATGATCAGAGTTCTTCTTACAAAGAGTTTTGTTGCTTTTGGAGAGTTATTCCAATGTTTATGTTATTTTTTAAATAATAAAAAATAAAAAACATTATATTTTAATATTTTTGTTTAGGATCTTGATCTACTCTATGGAAATTTCTATTTTTGTAAAAAATCCAAACGTGCAACAGCATGGTAAAATATATTTTTATGACGTTGGTGATGATCTCAAGAGAAAAGAAAAAAAACTTACGATAATAGGAGTCATTTGGGAGTATTGATGGTATTACGTGAATATCAGCTACAATATCATCTGGATTTATATTACTCGTAATTGGCATTTTGGATGCATGGCTCATTTGTTCTGCGAACTATTGGGCTTGAATGTTTAATCTATAAAGCCCGGTATTGATGATATTAGAATAAAAGCCATCTTGATTTGTAAGTTTAATCGAATGCAAATTGAGAACATTCGATATAATAACAAGCGTATGCTTCTTAGCTAGCCCCTTTTAAGTAAGATAATAAGTCCACCTGCCATACTGTTTTGATTGGGGTTGAGCTCAGCTTTATAATAAACATCAAGCTTAAAAATACCGTTCGCTTATTTTGAGTTACATCAAACTGAAATACCTATAATTCTTTCTCATCAAAAATCTTGAATAAAAAAGGCAAGTTGCTGCTTAAATTACTGCTAATATCAAAAAAATCAAAGCCAATTTTGCCACCATCTTGGACACTTTTAGTATATAAGATCCCGATACATGAGACAAGCACCATATCGTTCTTCCATCGGTATGTCCTATATCTATTCACGAAACATAGCTGCTTCAGAGTGGGAAATACTATATATTTGTAGCAATTTCTTTTAATTTATTCATATCAAAATATAAATCCGATACCTTTTGGCAAAATTTATCAAGATAAATAAACAATTCATCAGAGAGAGATATCTTTTTTTCTCGAATTCTCATTAAATCCTCAGTTTTATTATTTAACGGATGCGCTTCAAAATTACTTGCACGATTTCCTGCTAATTTGGTAGGCATATAATGATTTATGATGTTACAAAAACTACAATCTAAAGGGCCTGAAACATTACTTCCAACCATACCAACGTAGTTATTTTTATTCTCAAAACACTTATATAATTCTTTAATATTACTTGCAAATGGCTTATAGACAAAAGCATTATAGCCATATTCGTGAATTTTTTCATAACCACATTTCACGAATGTCTCATCAGCGATATTTAAGAAACCCAAATCTGGAATTTTTGAAGGAAATTTCACAGGCTGTTCTATTCCAAACAAATTATTCTTATCTATCCTATCAATAAAATAATTCCACTGCTCAAAATTAATACTTGCATTGAAATCAATAATAAATTTTACATTTTTGTTTTCATTAACAATTGCAATTGTATCATCCAAATACTGATTCGATGATTTCAATTTTATCAAATCGTAATTACGTATCTCATCATCAATAATTGCACCTATTCCTATCGTTTTAATAGATTTCATTAATCCAGAATTAATAATTTTAGCCATTTCAACTTTTTTAAAAAAATCTTCCAACCCAAAGAAATAGCTTAAAGAATTTGCAAAGTGTTTACTTTTATTTATTGATCGTTCATTTACAGATTTTATAAAATCGTCCGGCATTTCTCCGTGACTAGGTGACAATGGCAACTCCATAGCAAAGGGCGAAATAACTTTATCCTGAGCAGTAAATAAAATTATCAGTTCTGTTTTTTCAACTAACACACCAGAAGAACTGTGAAAAGAATCCGATAGTTTATATTTATTGGTGTAAACTCTGATGCGTATATCCATATTTTATCTCACAGCCAGAAAAAAAATCCCGTATCATATTTAACTGAAATCTATTCTCATACTTTTTTCTATTTTCAAAATTAACTAAAATGAACTCGGGAGTAGCGATGCGTATTAGAGCTAACACTTTTGCCAAATCGAATCTTTCCGATAAAGTAATCGTTACACTATATGGTACGCTATCTTTTTTCATACATTCTATGTTACGCACCCACGTTTGTTTATATTTTTTATTGTCTAGATTTCTTATCTCTGAAATAACATCTGTGCCTATTTGTATCCCTAAAAAGAACGGATTACTCTTTAATAGCTTCAAATATGGTTGAATAGAGATGTGCCCCCCTGTTGCAATCCGAAAATATTTTTTACAAATAAGACACATACAAGTATATTTATGAAGTAAATTATAATCGAGCTCAAAAGGCTCTCCACCAGAAAGAATAATAAAATCAGATTTTATGTCATTTATTGTATATAAAGATTCAAGCAACGCATCATCTCTCACCATACATTCCATCGAATACGAACAATGATTGCAGCCCGCACTGCAATTTTCATTACAAATTACAATATTATCGCCCATGAAATTCCTTATTCAAGCTCATATAATCCAATACTAATTGTTTCATGAAAATATTTTGGTATAGACAAAGATCAGAAATTTTTTTAGACACAAACGCTTTTATCATTGGTAAAGCTTCATCCTTTGATATAGACAGCAAATGAGAAATATAGTCTATCCGTTCTTCTAAATTGAGAGATAATCTTGGACTGGTGAAAAATGTTAAGATATCCAATTCCGGACTGGCTTCTTGACATAAATCCCAATCCACTACCATAAAAGAACTATCAGGAGTAACAATGATATTATCAGGATGTAAATCTCCATGTGATAAGATTATATTCTTGCTTAATCGATCTTGAAAGATCTTATTGATTTGATCAATAATCGCCTTTTGATGTAGCAAATCCATTTGGCTCAATACAGTACCCCGGATAAACTCCCATTCGACGACTTCATCGCAAAGTGTTATCAAATTTGGTGCAGGATAGAGACTTTGTCGAAAAGAGCCATCCTTGATGTTTTCATTAATGCACGATGCTTCCGGATAAATTTGCCCATAGCAAAACTCTTGATGCTTGCGTTTCAAGAAATGTTGTTTTGACGATTGTGCATTTTCAGGCTGTAACCAAATGATTTCTTGTTTTCTGACAAAAATAATTAAAGCAGACACCCCAAAAATCACAGCCATAACTACTGCCAACCACAAATTAGCTTGCCAGAATGTTGAAAAAACATGACCGTATAAAAAACTGAATGCAAAGGATACAACAGCTGTAATAATGGCTGTAAATGATAAAACAGTCGCGATAGCTTTGGGATCAATCAGTGAATTTATAAGAAGAGACGACAGATAAGATCGATAAGCAGATTTAAAAACACATAGCAGTAAAAATCCTAATATAAGAGCCGCAATGATTTGAAATGACATGAGAAAAAAAGCAATGGTTACCATACAACCAATCATTAAGACGGGGAAAATAGGATTTTGAAACTTTGAAAAATACTTCTGAAACAACATATTGGAACTTGCTGAAAAAAAATTCCCAATGATAAAAATAATCGAAACCAAAATAGCAGGTTGAAACGGCAAAAAATCAGAAAATGCGATAGAAACAGTTCGATTATTAACCAAAATAGCAAAAGCTGAAACTGCACTTAAAAAAATAAGAGTGAAGCGATAAGGATTTTTGACTTCTTTACGGCTGGCGCACATAACTGTGAAAATACTCGGATGAGCGTTGATATGAAAACTATCTAATCCCTTCGTCAGTTTTGAAAACATAAAAATAGCAAAAATTAATGAAAAGACTTGAAAAATCACAGGCAATGCAGGATGCACATAATAAAGTATTCCCCCTAAAAAAATAAGTACCGTTGTCATACTATAGGTAACAGCAGCCACTTCGGACTTAACGGAAAACAGTGTGCGATGCTTTGGTACTACAGAAAAGAGTAAACTATCTTCCGCACCTGAGAAACAAGCGGCCGCTAATGTAATACACAACAAATAAGTAGCGTAAGCAAAAAATGCATAATTCATAAAAAGAGCTAAAAAACCGCAAAGAAAGAAAAACAGTCCAGTATAAATAACGCGCTTACTTCCATAAACATCTGATAATAAACCCAAGGGGACCTCTAAGATCAAAGGAAGCAATAAAAAATAACTACCGATTAAAACAATATCCGCTTGCGACAAATGCAATTTTTCCGACAAAAAAAGTGGTAAAACAGCAATCACTAGAGCAGTAGACTTGCTAACGCTATAAATCTTAAATTGCTTAACCTTATCCACAAAATACCTTCCCACGACATCCGCTACATGCGCCAGATTCTTTCAAAGATTTTAAAACGCTTTGAGCAGACCAATCTATTGCCTCATAATTTTGTAGATTCCCAAAAGCTTCTGAATAAAAGCAATTTTTTAAATCTCCATTATAGTCCAATACCAAGGATGAAAATGGAAATAAACACATTAACGACGACGAAACGTACGTAGAATTTTCGCCTAAGTAATAATTAATACAATTTACAAAATTTTGTGACGTCCATGAGATTTTCCTTTCTTGGAACTTTTTATCTATATAAATCTGGAGGAGAGATTCTTTCCTTAATAACTCATCTCTCAAATGAAAAAGTGAGGCGTTTGGCGGAAGAATTTTGTTGCTTAAAGCCTTAGATCGATCCTTTGTATTATTGTTTCTAGAAAAACAAAATGACGACGTATCGAGCGGGTTGAATCCGATATAATCGACATCTTTGCTTATACAAAAATCGATAAAATTAATAATATTTTCTAGAATCTCTTTGGTAACTGTCGCTCTTATTCCTATACTTTGCAGAGGTTGAAGATTCTTAACTGTTTCAATGTTTTCCCACACGCGATCAAATTTATTCGCCCCCCGTATATCATAATATCCTTGGACACTAGTCGAATCCATAGAAATAACAATTTCTTTTATGTCATACTGTAAAATCCATAAATTTTTATGCAATAAGATGCCATTGGTATTTAATTCAACAGGCAGACCTAGTTCATTCAACGTTAATAAAATATCTTTAAGCCTCGGATGCATTAAAGGTTCTCCCCCAGAAAGCATCACTGAGGCAGCTCCTTTTTCTTTCAACATTCTAAATAAGGGTATTAAACTTTCTGGAGTATGCCAATTTTTTTCCTTAATCTTCCAGCAATCGCACATGATACAAGGGCTATTGCAGTTCTGGATAATATGTATAATAGGTGTTACAGGTGCCCATAATTTTTTAAGATCAAAAATCGAATCTGACGCACTAATCAAGTTTTCCTTTTTTAAAAGAAAACCATTCTTTTCTAATTCTCTTAACAAGATTGAAAAATCTGATGCTAAGACCTCTGTCTCTACATTAAGCTTTGCCGCAACAGTTTCAATTTTCTGATTCTGTAAAAAAACTGAATCAATTAAAATTATAGCTGAATCATTAAGCACAATAGTCTGAAAATCATTTAATCTAGTTATGCTATTCTCGTCGAGATTAATACGAAACATCTCCCCTCCTAAATTGTTTCTTAATAATACAATGGATAAGGGCGCTGCTGCGCCCTTATCCTGCTTTTTTATTTTTTTCTATCTCGCGCCAATGGTTTATAACAAGTTAAACTTGCACTATTCACAGTACCAATCACCTGCGGCTTTTTATATGACATAACATCCTCCTCATATTGTTATTATGTACCTTGATATATATTAAAGATAATTATTATTTTGTAAATAGTCTAAAAATTTACAACTTTATAATTGTAAAGTCAATTTAACTGTATTACGCAATATTCAGTTTGGAAAATAAATTGGCCTTACCGGTATAAATCGAAAAACTCTTGTACTCAGCTAGTTTCCATTTTAATTATTAAGTTCATTCAAAAAGTATTATTCCTGTTTTCAATGGCTATTTCACTTTAATCACAATAAGAAATATGCAATGCTCTGCTTTATCAAGTAATTTTAAAAAGGTTTTTTTGGGCTGAAATAAAGAATAGTTGTTGCGTAAATCAGCTTCTCAGAAGAAAAATTTTTCAATTATTTTTCTGTTTTAATTGTAATTTTGTGAAATACTACTTGCGGTGAAATTACCTTTAAAAAAGGTTCTACTCGACGCCAAAATACAAACTTTTATTTCTTATTAAAGATACAATCATATTGATTTATAATGATAATTTAGCACTATTCATATCGAATAAGAATCCCAAATAACGTAGGATTCTCTCATCTTAAATCTGTGTATCTTGAATCAATCAAAATCACTTGCTTGCACACCACAAGCCGGCTTGCTACTTCACAAGCGTAAAGATGGAGGTGCTCAATGGATTTTACGGTATACCCTTCATGGGCGGCGCCGCGAAATGGGATTGGGTGTCTTAAGACATATCTCTTTAAAAAAAGCCCGTGAATTAGCAAACCAATGGCGTTCTGTTTTACATGAAGGTCGTGACCCTATTAAAGAACGTGAGAAACAAAAGCGTGAAGCAATAAGCAATCTCCATTACTTAAAAGATATTGCACTAGATACTTTTGAAACTCGGAAAGCTGAGTTAAAAAATGATGGTAAAGATGGGCGTTGGTTTGCGCCTTTACAACTTCATATTCTCCCCAAATTAGGCTGCTTTCCCGTTTCTGAGATTACACAAACAGAGATACGCGATACCCTTGCCCCCATATGGCATACAAAAGCTGATACTGCTCGGACAGCATTGATACGTCTCAAACTTTGTCTCAAACATGCTGCTGCCTTAGGGTTGGATGTTGATTTACAAGCAACAACAAAAGCACGCGCGCTCCTAGGCAAACAACTCCATAAAACGCAAAATATACCAGCAATGGATTGGAAAGATGTTCCTGCTTTTTATAAAACACTTTGCCAAAAAACAGCCCTAACACAACTGGCTTTGCGTTTGCTTATTCTTACAGGTGTCCGTACTAATCCCTTGCGTCATATTCGTGAAAATCAGATTGATGGGGATATATGGACTATTCCTGCTGAAAATATGAAAGGAAAGCGTGATGCTACAACAGAATTTCGTGTGCCTTTATCATCTGAAGCATTAGAAATTTTAAAACAAGCGCGCGGGCTTTCTCGCAATGATTTCTTCTTTTCTGCAACCGGTCGCGGTTCTCTTGGTGAGAATTGTATGGCAAAATATATGCAACAGATTGGACTTGAAGCACGTCCCCATGGTTTTCGCTCTAGTTTACGCAATTGGCTTGCTGAAACAACCGATGCCCCCTATGAGGTCGCTGAAACTATTCTAAGTCATACGGTCGGCGGTAAAGTAGAACGTGCCTATCGTCGTACTGACTATCTAGAACAGCGCCGTGTTTATATGGATAAATGGGCTGCTTATGTCACTGATCAATCTTAAGATATGGGGTGCATAACCCCATGATCTGTGGATAACTTTAGCTCTCTTCCCTCTCATTCCCTCTCAATTAGACTCATAATTTATCACATGAGAATTTATATGATAATATATTGTTTTCTATAAATAAAACATCTTTCTAAATAAACCAAAATGTGGTTAATAAATACTTATGATTTGTTTCCATTTTTAATTATGAAAGGATTTTAGAATGACAGAAAATGATATTCTTTTAACAGACCGTGAAAGTGCAAAATTGCTTCATATGAGTGTCTCAACTTTCCGCCGTCATGTTACCAATGGCTCTCTCCCAAAACCTTTAAAATTTGGCTTTTTATCCCGTTGGTTACAATCGGATCTTATCAATGTCATCGAGCAAGCAAAACAGCAACGTTATAACGACGCGGCATAAAAAGAAAACCTTGTCACATAAGGACGGACAAGGCTTTTCATTTTCACACTTTATATGAATAGCACAATCCGTCCTGTGACGCAACGTTATAGAATTTAAAATGATGTGTTCTTTTAAGAATGCGTAGGGCATTACACGTGCTGTGCCGGGGGGTATGGGCGTTTAAAATAGCCCGTTGTCTTGCTCATGATGATAGGTTGTTATTCCTTAATAAATTGGCGTACTTTATAAATTATGCTCACTAACATCTTTAAGAATTTCTAAAACATCAAGAGAAAATCGGTTATACAAAAAACTCAGGTGTCAATAACAATCCCCTGCTCTGTTCTTTCGATTAAAGCACCAAGCTTTCCTTCTATTTATAGTTTATCTTCAATATGGAGTGAAGCAAAAGCATTTTTGTTAGCATATTCTAACAATCCAAGTTTTTGATTTTCTGTATCTTGTCATCAGGAGAAACTCGTAAATATGCGTAAAATTGTCACGTTCAATAAAGACCATCAATTAACTGTATAAGTATCAGAAAAAACGATAAGTTTCTTTGATACAAACAATCAAAATGATCAAAGATAAAAACAGATATCTTATTTTCATTTCCAAACAACAAATTGAAAAATTCATAGGAAATTTGATTGATCAGATTTAACCATTAGATTAATATTTCAAGACAGATTACAGAAAGGAATTTCCTATGCAAAAGAAATTACCCAAAAGTTATATGACGAATGCTGAACGTGAGGAGTTACGAGCAGGCGGGTTAGATCAAAACTGCATTTATACTGCTGAATCAGAAGCAGCGGACCGTGCTAACGATAGCAAAGCGGCGTGGGAATGGTTAGCAATGACTGAACCTCCAGCACATACACTTCTGTTTCTTAAAAAGCGGCATGGAGCACAATTTATTCGTGATATGGGATTTTCTACTAAAGATGCTGATAAAGAATATGGTCCCGATTGGTTAGATAAAGATGTTATCATAGGAGGTCATCATTTCTAAAGAATTTGAGGAGTTAGAACGTATTTTTGTTCGCGAAAATAACTATGTAAAAAGTCTTGATGAAGCATTGATGACCAAGAAACTACATGATGTGCGCAATGATTTGTGTAGTTATCTTCGTAACATTGAGAAAAGCGGTGGTTTGTCATTACTTATTGATACGGAGCGTAGTCTTGTAGAAAACGATCTGCTAAGATATGCCAATAGTAAGGCTATGATTAGTAGTCTTAAAACAGCATTAATGGAAATAGATATTATTAAGAAGCACATAATCCTTGTTAGTAATCCTGCGCAATATAAGACAGTAAATGAAGTTCATAGTTTACCCAAAAATCGTAAAGGCGGATTGCCTTACGATGAAGCACGTCAAGCAATAGCATCCCATTATGCACGGTTAGGAAACTTAGATAAATCTCGTTTAACGTCAATTGAAAAATCAATTATTGATGTGCGTAAAGAAAATATGACGATTATGCGCAAGCTCTACGAAAAGATGCAAGCCAAAGTTATTGGTATAGATTTCTAACTCAATAAAATACTTATAACAAAGCTTTTTACATTAGTTTATTCACACATCTTTAAAAGTAATGGTTAAATGAAAATCTCTCGTTTGTATAGCTTTTTTGAAGGGAAAAACTGTCAAATGAGATATCCCTGCTGGTTTCTTTTTTCATTCAATCAAAAAAACTTCATTTCTCATTTTCTTAGTTCTGTTTGTATTCTTCATAGGAATATTAAAATTGTCCGGCAGGGAGAACCCGTGATGATTACTAACATTCTGACAGTTATTGTCCTGTTTGTTAATTATTTCGCTGGATGGTCTACACTTTTACTGAACTACCCCACAGTTTTTTGCTATCTGTCACTTGCTCTGGTTTCATTGATTAGCTTGCTGGTAAAGAAACCCTTTACCATTTTTTATGCCAGTGCTGGTGTTTCTGAAGAAAAACGCAAACATATCCTATTTTATCTCATCAATAAATATATTACATGGATTTGGGTAATCATCTTTTTTGCCAATGGTCTTCTAGTGGCTTTTTTTACATGGCCCCCCCAGATTTGGTTAATCACTATGGGTTTAATTTGTACTGGTATTCTTTTTTCTAAATATCTTCCTAACATCATGCAATATTTTTATCGCATCAAACATCATGGAGCATAATATGTCATTGTTTAACATTCTGACCGGAACCCCTTTATGGGCTTGGATTTTGCTTATTTTTCTCATTGCGAGGGGAATAATCGCATTGAAAGATAGGGAAACGAAGGTTTACCGCCTTTTTCTCTTGCCGTTAGTCTTTCTTTTTTTGGGCGCAAGCGATGTGATTAACCAGCTGGCTTTCCCACGCTGGGGAGCAATCGCAATGTTGGCAGGGCTGATGATCGGCTTTGGCGTTGGCTGGTTGCTCTGGCGTGCTACTGCGCGTTTAAAAATCAAAGAGGGAACGGATTTAATTATTCGGCATGGTACGCCGTTGACGCTGATATTTATTCTTATCGCTTTTGTCATCAAATTCACATTGATTGTTTTTCTCAATATTGAACCTGATTTGAAATATGCATTTGATTTTAATCTTCTTTTTGGTCTTTTAAGTGGGTTCACTGATGGTGTGTTTTGGGGCGGAACATTAAATTTATATATAGCATTTCGAAAGAATCCAAATTAATCCCTATACTATTAGCTGTGGGTGCTTCCCATTAGAACTATCTTAATAGAAGCTTATTCCTAACAACAACGCTGCATACAAATGCAGCGTTGCCTCGTAGTTTCAGATTTTTTTATCCCAGCGCGTGAAGAGGTGAGGGAAGTGATATATCTGACTATGCCCCCTTGGGGGAAGAGCGAGCCTAAAGGTTTAGAATGCTATGAGTTTGAGCTAGCTGGACTTTGAGCAGATGGTTTATCGCTCATGGGAAATCATTTTGTTTTACGATTCAAAAAGAGGATAGTGATGGTCTCATTGGCGTAGGTGGGCAAGAAAACTGTTAGCTTGGCAATGCGTCAACAATTTGTAGAACTATGTTGTGGAACCCCTACGCCAAGCCGTTGCTATGATGGCATGATGCTTTTGTCAAGCATTATGATATGGGTAGGAACCGGTGTTTAAGGGTGCAACTGCGGTCACTATACGATCCAGTAGCATTACGTTTTTACATTTGAGTATTTAGGAGCGGTAGACTCTGTACAGGCTATGCGTGCAATATGTGAAGCGCGCTTGTGGGAATCAGTGTGCCATTATTGCGTTGTGCATGCAACCCTCTAGCTAGTACTTCATTGGTAAGGTTGTTTTTTGAAGCTGATTAATTATCTGGGTGTTTTTTAAGAGAACGTTAGCACTGATGTATCGCGTGCCGTACCAAGAAATCTTCCAAAAAAAAATTATTAAAAATACTAAAAATATATGTGCAAGATGAACAAATGCTTGCTGAGGATATTGTATCAACGACTGTAGCTGCTTAAGGGCACATAATCTTGGGGGGCATAATGTTGTACAAAAAATCATGAAGTCCAAAAAACTCGTAAAGGTGCATTGCACTTCTCCTTTGAGAATTTGGCATCTCCTCTTAGCTTAATACGTTCTCATTATGATATAAACCCCTTGGTTCTCCTGAACCCCCTCTTGTGATGCGTTTTTCTGCTGATGCTCAAGAGATCTTTCGTGAATGGATGCAAAAGATTTTTAAAGAAGCCAAAGAGAATAACCTTTCTGAAAGCTTACAAGCGCATCTTTTGAAAATGCCTAAGACCATAGTAAGTCTTGCATTGATTTTTGAATTAACCGAAGGGGGGCGTTTTGAAATCAATAAAGATGCCCTTCAAACAGCTTTTCGATGGGAAAAATATTTGTTAAGTCATGTCAAAAGGCTTTATGCGGCGGCGGATAGCTTAGCAACAGAGGGGGCAAAATT
>NZ_JBHIQI010000010.1:0-60176 GCF_042196465.1 Bartonella sp. AD13SXNS | reverse complement strand
CAACCAACCAGCCTTTTAACACAAGCGTGATTCACGCCACGGGAAAACTGTACGCAAATAAAGGAAAAAAACATGACAAATTCTTCTTTAACAACCATGGCTAGCAAATATGGGTTTTCTCATGATCAATTTCGAAAGACAATTATCAAAACATGTATCAATCATAACTTCTCTGATGAAGAGTTCGCTGCTTTTATCTCTGTTGCCAATACTTATGGTCTTAACCCTTTAACAAAAGAAATCTATGCACTCCCTAAAAAAGGCGGCGGAATCATTCCTGTTGTCTCTATTGATGGTTGGATTAAGATCATTAAGTCTAATCCTCAATTCGATGGTATGACCTTTCAAGATCAACTCGATAAAGACGGTAATATCATTGCTATCAAATGTGCTATTCGTCTCAAAGGCATTAAAGACCCTATTGAAGTCACCGAATATTTAAACGAATGCAAACAAAAAAGTGACACTTGGCAAAAATACCCAGCCCGTATGTTACGTCATAAAGCCACTATACAATGTGCTCGCTATGCTTTCGGGCTTTCCGGTATTTATGAAGAAGATGAAGCAAAACGTATCAATGAAACAAACCATAACCTACAAACGAAGTTAGTTTCTTATGATGTGCTTACGCAAATCAAACAATTAATAAACATCACTCAAACAGAAGAGGAAAAAGTCCTTGAGTATGGACGAGTCCAAAAGCTTGAAGATCTTCCTGATGAAGTAGCACAAAGGATTTTGGATGTTTTGCAAAAGAGACAGCATGAAAAAGAACAATCTTTCCTACAACAAAAGCAAATAGAGGTACCTATACAAGATGCCGAATACATTCACGTCCAAGATATCGAATATGCACCACAAGGACAAAGAACGGCGGTGTGATATGGAACAAAGGACAGCAGAATGGTTCCAAGCGCGCTTGGGTAAAGTCACCGCATCAAACATTTACAACATACTCAATAAAACTACAAAAGGATTGCCTACGAGCAAATATGAAGACTACAAAATCAAACTCATAACAGAGCGCTTAACAAGAGAAACAAGCCCCTATTATGAAACTGAAGATATGAGATGGGGTATCGAACATGAAGAAGATGCCTTGAGAGAATATGGCTTCATTTATGATGCCGATATAACAAAATGCGGCTTTATCCAACACCCCACAATAGAAATGGCGGGGGCTAGCCCCGATGGTCTCATTGGAGAAGACGGTTTAATCGAAGTCAAATGCCCGAGATCAGTAACACATATGCGCTTTTGTATAGGTGACGAAATCAAACCAGAATATCACGCGCAAATGCAATTCCAAATGGCTTGTACAGAACGAAAGTGGTGTGATTTCGTAAGTTATGATCCACGTTTTACGGGAGAATTCTTTCACTTGCGCATGAAAGTCAAGCGTGTTCTCCGTGATGATCAACAAATTGAACAGATCAATCAAGCTGTCCAAGCCTTTTTAGCAGAGATAGAACGAGAGATACAACAACTCTCTACAAAAGCTGCTTAACCTTATGGGGGTGCTTTGTTCCCCGCATATCTACGAGCACCCCCGCCCTTCTTAACACTTTCAAGTCATGCGTGATTCACGAAATGGGTGAATTGCGTCTCAATGTAGGAGAAAAGATATGGCGCCTCGTAAAGCTATCATAACACAACCAGCCATTGCTCGAGCTTTAAGAGAAGCTAAAAAACAAGGTTGTGAACTCATAGAAATCAAACCTACTGGTGAACTGCTTATCTATCTTAAAGCAGATATTCCGATACCAAACTCAACAGCACACCCAGACACACTTTTAGATTTGTCAAAGAATGAATATTACGAAATCGCACTCTCTAAGATGTAAAATTGATCATGCCAAAACCACGCCCTCCTCATCTCGTTAAACAAATTACCCAACATGGCAAAATCGTATGGTATGTACGTATTGGTCATGGAAAACGTATTAGAATACGCGGAACTTATGGAACGCAAGAGTTTGTTGACAACTACAAAAGCGCACTTGCCGAATTACAAGGGCTTATACTTCCTAAATCCAAAACCGGTAAGCTAGTCGAAGGTTCATTTGCATGGCTCCTTAAACAATACTTTAACAGCTCTAATTGGCATAGCTACACTAAAGCTACAAAAAAACAAAAAGAACTCATCCTTATGAAGGTATGTGATACCATAGGAAACATTCCATACAAAGCAATTGAAAAGAAACATATCATAGCCGGCGTTGAACGACGCAAAGAAACACCAGCAATGGCTAGAAACTTTCTGAAAGCCTTTAATGGGCTTTTTAATTGGGCGATTGACCAAGGTCTTTTAGAAAATAATCCAGCCTTAGGTGTTAAAAGACCAGCCCTTCACAACAAAGATGGATTTGCTGTTTGGACAGAAGAAGATGTTGAGAAATATTATCAAAGATGGTCCCATGGTACCCATGAACGCGTTTGGATTGATGTCCTTTTGTATACGGGTTTGCGTCGTGGTGATGTGGTCCGCATTGGTTGGAAAGATGTAAAGAATAATATCATTCATCTCAAAACAGAGAAAAGTAAATTCCAAACAGATGTCTTTCTACCTATTTTACCGGAATTAGCCAAAACGCTTGAAACTGGTCCTATTGGAGAAGAAACATTCATTTGTGGTAAAGAAGGTAAAAAACTAGTTAAAGAAAGTTTTGGCAACCTTTTTCGTGAGGCTTGTAACGTAGCGGGAATCAAAAAATCAGCACATGGCTTAAGAAAATTAGCAGCAACACGCGCAGCTAATTCTGGTGCAACAGTATCACAACTCAAAGCAATTTTTGGCTGGACAAATGATGCTATGGCATCTCTTTACACAAAGAGCGCAGACCGTAAAAAACTCTCTCTTGAAGCCATAAAAAAGCTTCAAAAAGATGAGGGATAGAGGCAAAAAAACTCAATAGAATCAAGATTCACCTATTCCCTTATATTAGACATAACTATTTTATTTTACTTGCTTTTTATTTGCCTGTCACGCCCACCATTCAACTTTATACTGCAAGTGACTTATTGATTTTATATATCCTTTTTCACTGTGAAAGGCATACAAATAAAAGTGAGAGGATATAAACTCCCAGCATTAGCTCTAAAAACGCATCCTTTGTTAATTTTTTTTATTTATTGAGTGCTTTCTGTAAAAGTGGATTCACATTTTTAACAAATCCACCTAAAGTTTCATAACTTAATGAATCTAAAAACCTTTTTATAAATAACCTTACAGCAAACATATACTTCTTTTTGAAAAAATATTGTTTATTTCCTGATCTATCCTCAATTTTTTTATTTCTCTCATCTCTATTGGCGTATACTTATTGCCAAAGCCATCAGATATAACAACAGTCAATAAAACGCTTGTTTTTTAGATTCGACATTTTAAGTTTAGCAATTACAGAGTGAAACAAAGTATTAAAAGAGTAGAAAACACCAACGAATCTTTTTATCCGCACTGCATTCCTACTGAAATAAAAAACAGTCAAAGATGACCTTGAATCGTACAAATTTAAGAACATTCAATCTTATCCCATAGCATTTTAGTGTGTAGATGATTGTTTAATACTAAAAGACCTCTAGCATGACGTACAAACTATAAAAAGATAAGATAGAACATTTTAAAATGTAAACCGGAATCTAAAAATTTAACGCTCCGAGATACAATTCATCTTCATTCACAATTCAAACAGCATATGTGCAAGATAGCCTATGAATACACAACACTATGCATTCTCAAACCTATAAACTAAAAAAACATAAACATTGCTGAGATCTATAGCTCTACCTGAGAAAAATCCACAGTGACAAGCACGTTAAATCAAATTGGTTCAAATATATCTCATTGAAAAAATATCTTATCTGTGCCCCATACCGCATCTTTTTATACAAAAAAACACTGAAGTCATCACTTGCTATAAAAGGAATAACCTTCATACGAGAAAATATATCCCACCCCTTCATGGAGCCGTCTGTAAGCTCCCATCATAAACAGATATCGTTTTTATTCTTAAAAGTTCCGTAAAACAGTTATAAATGGGGCCCATCACGCCGTGAAAACCAATCTTACCAAAGATCATACTCAAAAGACATAATAATGTTATTCATCTAAAAACAAAAAGAATCAATTTAGAATAGATATTGTTTTTGCAATTTTACCGGAATTAGCTGCAATGCTTAGCTATCATATAAGAAATAGGATATTTATTTTCAGAAAAATGAAAAAGAACGCGTAAAAGAAAATTTTGGCAATCTGTTTTGTAAAGCATCTAATACAGTAGATACTAAAAAATTAGTAATAAATAAAGTGAGCAGCAACTCATGTTTCTAATGCAGGAGCTACCCTATACAACTTCAAGCACTTTTGGGCTGAACAGAAGACAGATTGGCATCTCTTTATACCCAAAAAGCTGAGAAAATGCTTAGCAATAAAATTAAAGCAACAAAAACCCCCAATTTTTTGTGCCGCCTATTAATATCATTTAAACATGGTGATCCCGACAGGATTCGAACCTGTGACCCACGGCTTAGAAGGCCGTTGCTCTATCCAGCTGAGCTACGGGACCCAACTGATTATTTTCTCAATTCAAAATAGCATCTTTAATTCAATGTGTCCAAGGTTGCTGCCGATCACTGCGAAAATTATCAGAATAAGAAATAGCACGTCGAATCGATGTATGTTTCTTTTCTACACGGTAAGAGATAGCATTCTTACGTGCAAAAGCAATCGCTTCTTCTTTCCTATTAAATCGGATCCTTACCTGATTATTCATATCAGACGTTGCCGTGTATCCCATAAGAGGTTCAAGCATTTTTTCTTTCATCGGCTCATACTCTAGAACCCAAAAACTTGTATTCCCCTTACCTGACTGCATAGCTGTCTTAGCAGGACTATAAATACGTGCGATCATGTCTTTTTCCTTCAGATTACACAACGCTTGAATGATAGCTTCTCACCACACGTACCCAATTGGGTCATTCTCACACACTCAATCAAATATGGTCGGAGCGATAGGATTCGAACCTACGACCCCCTGATCCCAAATCAGGTGCGCTACCAGGCTGCGCTACGCTCCGCCATTTACATTTATTTGATGCACATTTCCTAAAATTTTCACAACAGAAGTGCAAGAGAAAAACACACTTTTTTTAAATTTTGTTGCATTTCTTTACAAAAAAGCACATTTTTCAATTTTTTCCCCTACTCAATAACAAATTTATTGACAAATAGTAGAAAATAACCTCCGTAAAAAATCCAATCTATATTAAAAAAGATGAATTTCTCTATAAGGACTTCATAATTTTTATCCTTTTTTAAGCAAGCTCTCACTGTATCAAAACGCATTCCACAGTTATAATTTTAGAAAAAAACGACTTAAATATCATAGAAAAATTTTCCCAAAGAGAACATAAGTCAAAGAATTCAGCTGTATTAAGCTTTTTTCTCCTCTTTTTCTATCTTCCCGAGAACTCTTTTATTAAAAATTCTAGAATTTTCGACAATCCAAATTCATAAATAATAAACATTTTTTTAAAGCACAAAGGTTTTATTATAAATAAATTAAAGCGCTCTTTTTAGAAAAATTTTCAAATGCGAAGATGAAAAGAATTCAACATCATACAATAAAATCTCAAAGTTATTAAAAATAAACACATGACAAAAGTAAAAAATACTATTTTTCTCTCTTATATAGATATCCAAAAAAGAGAAAATTTAAATGACTTGTCTTTCTACATATTGAAACGATAATAGAAGAACAGAATAAGTAAGCTATGATAAGGAGTATTTACGGATTTCTTCTATTCAAAACTTCAGCAATAACAGCACGTGTTATTTTGCTTTTTCTTTGTAATGCCAATTGATCAACAGAAACAATAACACGCTTCAATGAAAATAAAGAACGTTCACAACGACTTACAAGATAATAAACCGTATCTGGATGTACAATAAGTTGCCTATCGGAAAAAAGCTTAAAAGCAACAGCTGTTAACAATGCATCATCAGGCTGATTAATTTCAACGAACATCACCGAATTAAGACGACTTTTTAGATCATTTAACGTTAAATTCCAAGCGGAAGGAAGTGTTCGTGCCGTCATCAATAAAGTAGCTTGTCGTGCATCAAGATTTGTCTGCTTAATACTGTTAATTAAATGAAAAAGTTCTATCTCATTGATTTCACCAGCATCAATATCCTCTATTAAAAATGATCTGCCTAAAGAAGCTATAGTAACAGCCTGATCAATTTCATTGTGCTGAATTCTGAAAGCATCTGCTTTTTGGAGCCATATATTAGAAAAGTGCGTTTTTCCAGATCCTTCTGTGCCAACCAAAACTGCAATAGGTAAGCTCCAATTGGGCCAGTGATCAATAAGCTGAAAAGCCATACGATTGCTTTCCGTTACCACTAAATCCTCAAATTGAAAAATCGGATCATAAGGAAAATTTAAAGATAATTGCGTTTCACGCCCATTCATTTTAGCGGCTCCGAATTTCCCCTTTGCGAATACATCTGAGAACTCAGATAAGTATGAAGAGCAAAACGAACTAAGACGCCAACAGCCGCTGCCGCAGGAACAGCAACAAGCATACCAGTAAAACCAAAGAGTGAAGAAAAAGCAAAAAGTGAAAACATCAACCATACGGGATGTAATCCCACTGATGAACCTACAAGCTTGGGTTGAAGAATATAACCTTCAATAAATTGACCAATTAAAAAAAGTGCCATCACAACAATGATTCCCCCCCAATTATTGGGATAAAACTGGACCCATGCAATACCAACAGAAAGGACCAAACCACTCATTGTGCCGATATAAGGAATAAAGCTAATAAGGCCAATAAACATACCAATCAAAAGACTAAAATTGAGTCCTGCAATTGTTAAACCAATAGCATAATAGCCTCCCAATATGAGACAAACTGTTCCTTGTCCACGAACAAAGCCTGCGATAGCCCTGTCCATTTCATGAAAAATACTCCGAACAGTTTCAAGATGATCACGCGGTATTAACGAATCAATTGCTTTCACCATCCGTGGCCAATCTAACAACATATAAAATGCCACCACAGGTGCCACAACAAATAGGCTAACGATATTAACGATAGATTTTCCTGACTTTAAAAGTGAATTTAAAAGAGACGTAATAAAATCCGAACCTTCTCCCAAAAATCCTTTAATATTATTCCGTAATTCATTTGGATCACTTCCAAAATAGCGCCTTAACCAATCAAAATCATGCTCAACAAAAAAGGTTTGAATACGATTAATATAAACAGGTAAACCATCACTCATAAATTGCTGTATTTGCCAACTAATAACAGGAATCAAAATAACTAAAGAAGCAACAAAGGTAATAACAATAAATAAGGTAATAAGGACAGTCCCAAACACACGACGAATACCAAATTTTTCAAGTAATTGAACAATGGGATTGAGAAAATAAGCCAACACAATCCCTGCCACAAAAGGAAGCAAAATCGATCCAAAAACAAACATAAAAAGAATGAAAAAAATCAGCGTACCCAGCCAAAAAAAGATTTGTCTTTTCATATTATTCGGCAATGGTAATTGAGTATACGCTGGCACATAAGTCTTATAACGATCACGAGATGTATTCTCACTCACTTTCTTTCTCATAAGTTTCCAAGAAGACTGTCCGTGATTATCTGATATCTTGCTCATAAAATATCCTAAAAAAAACTTCACAAAGAATTATAAACAACTTCAAAATAAGCTACAAGAAAAGTTGCTTATTTTCTTATCAATATCTCTTGCAGAGAGAACTCTATCATGGCATTGCATAATATCAAAACCTGATTTTCCATTAAAGGAAGGCTCCAATGAGCAATCAAGATCTTATAAAGAATAAATCCAAAGTTGGCCTTACCTACGCAAAAGCCGGTGTAAACATCGATATGGGTAATGCCATGGTAGAAAAAATCAAACCCTTTATACGCGCTACAAAACGAGCCGGAGCAGATGCAGAAATTGGGGGGTTTGGTGGCCTTTTTGATTTAAAAGCCGCTGGCTTTACAGATCCTATCCTCGTAGCAGCCAATGATGGAGTGGGAACAAAATTAAAAATTGCTATCGAAGTAGGTCACCATAATACTGTAGGTATTGATCTCGTTGCTATGTGTGTCAATGATTTACTTGTACAAGGGGCTGAACCGCTCTTTTTTCTGGATTATTTTGCAACTGGAAAGCTTGACCCTGAACAAGGGGCGGCAATCATTTCTGGTATTGCAGAAGGGTGTAAACAAGCCGGTGCTGCTCTTATTGGAGGTGAAACTGCGGAAATGCCAGGAATGTATGCAAAGGGAGATTATGATCTAGCAGGCTTTGCTGTAGGAGCATGCGAACGCAGCAAGCTACTCCCTTCAAAAGATTTGACAGAAGGTGATATTATATTAGGTCTAAGCGCTTCTGGAGTTCATTCTAACGGCTTTTCGCTTGTTCGACGAATCATCCAGAAAAATTATCTCAAATGGAATGACCCTGCCCCTTTTTCCCCCGAAAAAAGCCTTGGTATAGCACTTCTTACACCAACACGCATTTATGTAAAATTGCTTCTTCCCATCATACAAAAATATGAAGGGATTAAAGCTCTTGCTCATATTACGGGTGGAGGCTTTCCTGAAAATATTCCACGTGTCCTTCCATCTTCTCTCTGCGCTGAAATTAATCTTTCTACCATCAATGTTCCCCCCGTCTTTTCATGGATTGCCAAACAAGGTAAAATAGAAGAAACAGAAATGTTAAGAACATTCAATTGTGGTATTGGTATGATCATTATCGTAGCACAGCATGCAGCTGAAACGATTACGCAAGCGCTTGAAAAAAAAGGAGAAACGGTGACTCCACTTGGCATTTTAACAAAACGCCAAGATCAAAATAAAGGGATACTTTATCAAGGAGTACTGAATTTATGAAACAAAAAATTGTCGTTTTTATTTCTGGTAATGGGTCCAATATGATCGCCCTTGCTCAAGCAAGCCAACAAAAAGAATATCCTGCTGAAATTGTCGCTGTTATTTGCGATAATCCGCATGCAAATGGTATTGAAAAGGCCCAAAACTATAACTTACCCATTCATATTGTTGATCGTAAAATCTACAAAACAAAAGAAGAGCATGAAGAAGATATTTTTACGATTTTAGATCAATATAAGCCCGATTTTCTTTGCTTTGCAGGGTATATGCGCCTTATCTCATCGCGTTTCGTAAAACTTTACGAAGGACGGATTTTAAACATTCATCCTTCTCTTTTGCCTTCATTTAAAGGCTTAAACACACATGAAAAAGTTTTACAAGCAGGTGTAAAAATCACGGGTTGCACTGTTCACCTTGTTACAGAAGACATGGATGCAGGAAAAATCCTCGCCCAAGCAGCCGTCCCCGTCTGTATCCATGATACCGCTGAGTGTTTAGCACAGAGAGTTCTTAAAGTAGAACATAAACTCTACCCCGAAGCTTTAAAAGCATTTATTGAAGGAAAGAGCAAAATGGTAGATACACAACAACAGCTCTTATCCTTTTGAGTGTATCAACAATCTATTAATCAGCATTTTTCAACGGTGTACACGCTGTTTGTTTTCAACTCCTATAAATGAACTCTATGAAAAGTTGACATGATAAAACTTATCTTTTCATAAATTTGTGTAGAATGTGCGAATTTTTTTGAATTTTAGTGCAATGTCTAAATTGTTCTTCTTTATCCAGTTTTTATTATCATGAACTCTCTTGATCAAAATACTCTCGTATTTCGCCTAAAAAATCTTAAAATACGCACTTTTTCTATTACATAAATTTTTCTATCATGACAAAAGGGTTTCTTTAACTGTTAGAGCTAACTGTTTGAGTGTAAAAGGTTTAGATAAAAAACCAAAAACAGCATCTTGTGGAAGATTTTTAGCAAAAGCATCTTTTGCATATCCAGAAACGAAAAGAAATTTGATATCAGGATATTTTTTACGGACTTCTTTAAGTAAAGTAGGCCCGTCCATTTCTGGCATCACCACATCGGAAACAATAATATCAACAATACCTTTTTTTTCCTCAAGAATAGAGAGTGCTTCCACCCCACTTGCTGCCTCTAAAACCGTATATCCTCTCATTTGAAGTGCTCTTACCCCCCCCATTCTGACAGCATCTTCATCTTCAACCAATAGGATAGTCGCAGATCCTGTTAGATCTACATTTTTATCTTTCTCTTCATCTTTTTCAATTTTCTGAGAAATTTCTCCTTTTATATCTGGGATATAACGAGGAAGAAAAATATGAAATGTTGCTCCTTCTCCCTCTTTGCTTTCACAATAAATGTACCCACCTGTTTGCTTGATAATTCCATAAACCATTGACAAACCAAGGCCTGTTCCTTTTCCAACTTCTTTTGTTGTAAAAAATGGCTCAAACATTTTTTCTTGTATAGCCGCAGATATACCACTGCCTGTATCTGAAATAGTCAATTGCACATACTCACCAATTGCTAAACCAAGATGATTAAATTCAGCACTTTGTTGTTTTGTAATATTGTTTGTCGCAATCGTAACAATACCTCCATCGAACATAGCATCACGCGCATTAATAACCAAATTCATAATAACACGCTGAAAAGATGCTTGATCGACTTCAACGCTCCACAAATCTCTTCCATGAATAATTTTTAACTGAATATTATTACCCAAAAGTGGTAAAATAAGATTGCGAATGTCTGATAAAAACTCTGTAAAATCAACTTCTTCAGGTCGAAGTGTTTGCTTTCTAGAAAAAGCTAATAATTGTTGTACAAGAGCCGCTGCACGATTAGCATTATTTTTAATATTGATAAGATCAGCATGAGCAGGATCAGAACTACGATGGGTATTTAAAAGAAGATCACATGACATTAAAATTGCTGTTAAAACATTATTAAAATCATGAGCAATACCGCCTGCCAATTGTCCAACAGCTTGCATCTTCTGACTTTGCATCATTTTATCTTCAAGCGTTTTTTGTTCTGTTGTTTCAATGACAGAGAGAATGACCAAATCTTGCAATGCATCACCATGATATGGTGGTACAGACATAACATGGAGACGTAAATGGCGTTCTTCATTTTTTTCTAAAACAGTTTCTAGAGAAACAAAATAATTTTTATTTGTCGCAATTTTCTGAAAGGCACGCTCTAACTGCGCACAATCACGACGAGAAATGACATCATAAAAATTGATCGTTTTATCCATGCATCCCGTGAGTGATGAAAAAGCATTATTCATATGAATCAATTGCCCTGCATGATCCACTACGGCTATTGCAAAAGGACTTGCATCAAAATATTCACCTAATACACTAGGTAATTTTAATGGGTTATTCTCTTCTTTTTGTACGTATTGTGGAATGATCACAATACGATAAATAGCTTCCTCCTCTAAAAGAGAAGAAGTAGATATAAAACAATGGAATATTTTTTCACACGTCGTCTGTGAATTTAAACATAACGAAAACCTATAAGGTAAAGAGTAACCTGAACTTTGATATCTGTTGGTTTGCAAACAAATATCATTCCATGAGCTCTTAGCTCCAACGCTATCAAATAACGGATCAAAATTATATTGACCAACTGAAAAATTCGCTAAATCCATAGAAAACCATTCGGCAAAAACAGCATTTGCATAAAGAATAGTTCCTTGTGTATTAACGGATACAAAACCAACAGGAGCTTGATCCAAGTGATTGATAGCCTCTTGAAGGTTCGAGAAAAAAACTTCTCGCGTTTGTTGTAAATGCGAAATATCAGCAATACGCCACAATAAAAGCTTTTTGTTCCGTTTTGTAATAGGTTGAATGGAGATATTATACCAAGCAGATTTTTTGGGTGTAGAATCGGTAAAAATCGGTTGCTCTACTCTTAATTCCTCTTGCGCTGCAAGATTATTACATGCTGCAACTTTTAAGCGATACGAAAGTGCACCTGCTCCTGGAAGATCAGCAATAACCATATAACAAGACGCTTCAGGCTTATAGGTCAAAATTTTTCGATAGCTTTGATTAGAATAATAAACAGAACCAGAAAGATCAGAGATTACAATTGCATCATCGCTCCTATTAAAGATGCTAAAATCACACTCTTCATGCAACCACAATGCATGGTATCTTAAAATTCCCATTCCACTCAAAACAAGTGTTGCAACACCGATAATTGCTAGAATCAAAAAAAATATCAACATAGTCTTTTGCAAATAGTTTTGTGGATAAAAAACACCTAAAATACCCACAATCAAAAGAAAAACTAATAAAAAGACAACACCAAAAATCTCAACTCTTCGATGAAAAGAAAACGAAGATATTGATTTTTCATTATTCCCAAAACCTTTATCCATCTCTCTTTGCCTTAGATTATAACTGTTTCTTATATCACAAAACTTCCTTTATAGTCGTTGTTATAAAGTATATACTATGATATCATCTTTCTAAGAAAGCTCACTTAATTGTAAAAGTTTATTTCTTTATTTCAGTGAACCTTTTGAGGGTATATTGATAAATTTATCTCAATAAAAAACGATATTTCCATGCCAAAATGGGAGAAAATCTATGTATATCTGGTTATCAGACCAAATAGGTGTATCTGCTGCCAACATAACTATAAGCTTTTTGCTTTTTATAATAACAATCGCAGCTATTACCGTAATTATCGTGTTTTTACGCCGTTTAAAAACGAAAAGATTCAGCGTTAATAGAAAAAAAAGCCCAGCGCGGTTAGCAATATGTGAAGCAATTTCTATAGATCGAGCACGCCGCCTTGTTTTAGTTCGTTGCGATAATAAAGAACATTTGCTCCTTATTGGCGGATTAACAGATGTGGTTGTAGAATCCGATATTACCTGTACATCCAGAATACAAAAGAGAGAGAGACACACACACCCAAATCCCACATTTTCAGAAAGAGGAGAAATGCCGGATAAAAAGTCCTCTCCTTTTGCGAATCAAACCGTAAAAGATTCAGCAATTACGGCCGAAATTGAAGGACGACAAGAACCATCTTTATTTATTCCCACTCCCCACAAATAAAAATATACAATTTTATCACTACAAATTCCGTTTGTTTATCATCTCAATAACTTTAATCATCACGATAAACTCTTTCTCGTCGCTCGTGACGTTCTTGTGCTTCCAACGACAAAACAGCAATCGGCCGAGCCTCAAGACGCTTTATACTAATGGGTTCACCAGTTTCTTCACAAAAACCATATGTCCCATTATCAATGCGCTCTAAAGCTGCATCTATTTTTGAAATAAGTTTTCTCTGACGATCACGAGCACGTAATTCAAGTGTACGATCAGTTTCACAAGATGCCCTATCGGTCAAATCGGGTTGACCAACATTCTCTTCCTGTAAATTTTCCAAAGTTTCACGAGCTTCTTTTAATATATCATTTTTCCAAGAAACCAATTTAGCACGAAAATACGCCTTTTGCCGCTCATTCATAAAAGGCTCATCTTCACTAGGGCGATATTGACCATCAATCTCTTCGCTCATGTAATAAAAAACCTCCACATATGCTATGTTCGGTCTATATATTGTGCAATACCTCTCAACACAAGAGTAAAATGTTTTTTCATAGCAATCTATAAATATATCTCAATGCGTTGTTTGATCTTGATCATTTTTGAAGGTTGGATTCTTGATCAAATATCATCCCTCAATTATCTTTCTCGTTAGAAAATTCAAAAAGAAGAAAATTCAAATATCAGAGCCCTTCTTCTTCATTGTGCTAAAATTTAAATGGAGTAACGATAAATCACTTCACCAACCCAAAAAACAAAATCTTTATAAAGGCAAAGTGTGATATCCACGTTTTAAATACATCAAAGCATCTTTTTCTTGATTACAGTTGATTGCAACAACCTCACCAATCAAAACACAATGAGTTGCATGTTCGTGCCAACAAATCAAACGACAATCAAACGACGCTAGAGCGTCTGAAAGACTAGGCGCCCCCGTTTGCAAAGCTCCCCATTGAGCAACATCAAAACGCTCATTTTGTGTAGAATTGCAACGTCTCGAAAAAACATCCGCTAATGAGCGATGTTTTCCTGCCAAGCTATTAACACAAAAATTTCCATTCTCCATAAACACCTGATTCTTTAAATTATGGCGCATGAGACAAACAAGAAGGGTTGGAGGATCATCAGATAAAGAACAACACGCCGAAACAGTCACCCCACGTCTTCCCTTAATACCATTTGTTGTCACAATATGCACAGCTCCTGCAAAAAGACTCATGGCATCTCGATATTCTTGGGAAGAAACCGCAATAGTATGTTTATGTTGAAGTTCAGGCATCAAATATGTTTTATGATTCGACATATCTTTCACTTATAAAGCTTTAAAATTTCAAGCGATCTTTCCATAAAAAGACCTATAATACATATTTTTTCTTTTCCGTCATAACACAAAAAATATTTGTGTATACACAGCGATATGATAAAAACTGCCAATCTAAGGAGATTTTAATGCCCCATTCTCACCTCATTTCGCCTTCTCTCTTGGCTTCTGATTTTTCTAAACTTGGACAAGAAATGTTAGATGTTGTTGATGCTGGTGCAGATTGGCTTCATCTTGATATTATGGATGGACACTTTGTTCCTAACATCACCTTTGGTCCTGAAATCGTCAAAGCTCTTCGCCCATTAACAAAAGCAATATTTGATGTCCACCTGATGATCGCACCAGTAACCCCTTATTTAGAAGCTTTTGCAAAAGCAGGTTCAGATATTATAACTATTCATGCTGAAGCAAGTCCACATCTTCATCGTTCATTACAAACAATCAAAAAAATGGGGAAAAAAGCAGGAATCGCACTCAATCCAAGCACTCCTGAACATATCCTTGAATATTTGCTTGATCAATTAGATCTCATTCTCATCATGACGGTCAATCCCGGTTTTGGTGGACAAAGTTTTATTCCAGAAATAGAAGATAAAATTAAGCGCGTTAAAAGCATGATTGCAAACCGCCCTATTGATCTTGAAGTTGATGGTGGTATCACCGTTGATACAATTGGGATAGCTGCAAAAGCTGGTGCAAATGTATTTGTCGCAGGCTCTGCAATTTATAAAGATGGAAATAAAGAGCTTTACAAAACACGTATTAGTGCATTGCGCCAAGCCGCAATCCTCTCAGAACAAGGAAAAAAATGATGATCGCACGTTATTCCCGCCCTGCAATGGTAACAATTTGGTCTCCCGAAACAAAATATCGTATTTGGTTTGAAATTGAAGCCCATGCCTGTGATGCCCTTGCTCACTTAGGGATTATTCCTAAAGAAGCCGCCAAAGTCATTTGGGAAAAAGGGGCAGCAGCTAAATTTGATGTCAATCGCATTGATGAAATTGAAGCAATTACCAAACATGATGTTATCGCATTTCTAACCCACCTAGCTGAATTCATTGGACCAGAAGCACGTTTTATCCACCAAGGCATGACATCATCTGATGTTCTCGATACAACGCTGAACATTCAATTGATGCGTGCGAGTGATATTTTGCTAGAGGATATAGACCAACTTCTTGAAGCCTTAAAAAGCCGTGCTTTTGAACATAAAGAGACAATCACCATTGGGCGAAGTCATGGCATTCATGCTGAACCGACAACATTTGGAGTCAAATTTGCTCTTGCATACGCTGAATTTTCCCGTTGTCGCAAACGTCTTCTTGCAGCACGTGAAGAAATTTCTACTTGTGCAATTTCAGGAGCTGTAGGAACTTTTGCTAACATTGATCCCCGCGTTGAAGAACATGTAGCAAAAGCCTTGAGGATGCGTGCTGAACCGGTTTCCACTCAAGTAATACCAAGAGATCGTCATGCTATGTTTTTTGCAACACTTGGTGTTATTGCTTCCTCTATTGAAAGGCTAGCAATAGAGATACGCCATTTACAACGAACAGAAGTTCTTGAAGCAGAGGAACATTTCTCACCTGGGCAAAAAGGTTCATCGGCAATGCCTCATAAACGTAATCCAGTTTTAACAGAAAATTTAACTGGATTAGCCCGTATGGTACGTGCATTTGCACTCCCAGCCATGGAAAATGTAGCTCTTTGGCATGAACGTGATATTTCCCATTCATCTGTTGAGCGTTATATTGCTCCAGATGCGACTATTACACTTGATTTTGCTCTTTCTCGCCTCACATCTGTCATTGAAAATCTCATTGTCTATCCAGAAAATATGCAAAAAAATCTCAATAAATTCCGGGGTCTTGTTCACTCACAACGAGTACTTTTAGCCCTCACACAAGCAGGGATTAGTCGTGAAGATTCTTATCGGATTGTACAACGAAATGCGATGAAGGTTTGGGAACAAGGAAAAGATTTTTTAGAAGAACTCCTCAACGACAAAGATGTTACCAAAGCTTTAAGTGAAGAAGAACTTCGCGAAAAATTTGATCTTTCTTACCACACCAAACATATCGATGCGATTTTTAAACGTGTTTTTGAAGAACAATAAAGCGACATAGAAAACCAAAATCTATTCCACCTATGATCAAAAATCTGTTGTAACAAAGAAAACAATTCATGAAAGCAAATCAACTCGATATTCTTATTGTTCCTGGCTACAAAGGATCTGGTCCAGATCATTGGCAAACACGCTGGGAAAAAAAATTGTCGACAGCCCGCCGCATTGAACAACTCCATTGGTCAAAGCCTGTTTGTGAAGAGTGGGTTGAAGGGGTTAAAACCGCCATCGTACAAGCTCAAAAGCCTGTTATGATTATTGCGCATTCATTAGGAGTTCCTACTGCTCTTCAGGCAATTATACAAAATACAGAAAAAATTTGTGGCGCTTTCTTTGTTGCACCTCCTGATGTAGCTAATGAGAAAATACGCCCTAAACATTTAATGACATTTGGCCCTTATCATCGTCAAAAGTTGCCTTTTCCTTCTCTTGTCATAGCCAGCCGTAACGATGAGTTTTGTCAATTTTCAGTAGCAGAAAAAATTGCCAATGATTGGGGATCACTCTTTGTTGATGCTGGGTATTCTGGCCATATTAACGCAGAATCCGGACACGGGCCTTGGCCTGAAGGGCTTATGGTTTTCTCTCACTTTCTTGCAAAAATTTGATCCCAAAGAGGTAAACTCTTTCTCATCGCCTATGTATCTCCACCTTTGAGGAAATATGTAATGACAAAAATTATAAAAGTATCATAGTAATATCATTGAGAATTTCTATCAATTAGGATAGTATCATTTATTCAATGTTATTAAAAACCTCTCAAGATAAATAGAGAATCATAATGAATCGTCGCCACCGTATTTATGAAGGCAAGGCCAAAATTTTATATGAAGGACCTGAACCAGGAACTTATATTCAATTTTTTAAAGATGATGCAACGGCCTTTAATGCAAAAAAACATGAAATTATCGACGGAAAAGGGGTTTTAAATAACCGAATTTCGGAACATATTTTTAGCCACCTTGGACGTTTGGGCATCCCAACACATTTTATTAAACGCATAAACATGCGCGAACAGCTTATTAAAGCAGTGGAAATCATTCCATTGGAAGTTGTTGTTCGCAATGTTGCTGCCGGCTCCCTTGCTAAACGTTTAGGACTGGAAGAAGGAACTCCACTTCCACAATCCATCATTGAGTTCTACTATAAAAATGATTCTCTCGATGATCCTATGGTGACGGAAGAACATATCACAGCTTTTGGGTGGGCTGTCCCACAAGAGATAGAAGATATCATGCAACTTTCAATTCGTATTAATGATTTTCTTTCTGGGCTTTTTGCTGGTGTTAACATACAATTAATTGATTTTAAAATGGAATTTGGTCGTCTGTGGGAAGATGAAACAATGCGCATTGTCCTTGCTGATGAAATTTCACCTGATTCTGCACGACTATGGGATATGCAAACACAAGAAAGAATGGACAAAGACCGTTTTCGTCGTGATATGGGTGGACTTATTAATGCCTATCAAGAAGTTGCCAAACGTCTTGGTATTATGAATGAAAATGAACCTACACGACCAAGTGGTCCCGTTCTCGTAAAGTAAAAACAAGGTAAAATATTATCGCCTTATATAAATACCCCCTCTTCAAAGGAGAGGTTCTTTTAACAACAGGAAGCAAAAAATGAAAGCACGCATTACAGTTACTTTAAGAGAAAGCGTTCTTGATCCACAAGGAGAAGCAATTGTTGGTGCTTTAAAAAGTTTAGCTTTCGAAGGCATTCGTTCCATTCGTCAAGGCAAAGTCTTTGATATTGTTCTTGATGATCAGCCTTCTGAAAGCGCAAAGAAAAAACTTAACCAGATGTGTGAAGAGTTACTCGTAAATACTGTCATCGAAAATTATACAATCGAACTTCTTTAAGTGGAACGCTCATGAAAACTGCTATCATTCAACTTCCTGGATTAAATCGTGACCGAGATATGATTGCAGCATTACATCATATAACGGGAGTTGAACCACTAAAAATTTGGCAAACAGAAACAACAATTCCAGATGTAGATGTTATTATTATTCCTGGTGGTTTTTCTTATGGCGACTACTTAAGGTGTGGCGCTATTGGAGCGCGAACCCCTATCTTAAAGGCCATTCGTGAAAAAGCACAAGAAGGGACTACAATAATAGGGATCTGTAATGGATTTCAAATTTTGTTGGAAGCGGGATTATTACCCGGTACTTTAATGCGTAATGCTTCTTTAAAATTTGTTTGTCGTGAAATCAAACTTGAAGTCGTCAACGCCAAGACAAAATTTTCTCGATATTATTCTAAAGGACAAATTATTCGTTGTCCCGTTGCACATCACGATGGGAATTATTTTGTTGATAGTGAAACATTAAAACAAATGGAAGATAATCAACAAATTGTTTTTCGTTATGCAGAAAATACAAATCCTAATGGCTCAATGAAAGATATTGCTGGTATTGTTAATAGAGCTGGTAATATTCTTGGTATGATGCCTCATCCTGAAAACTTTATTGAACCCGCTCATGGAGGTGTTGACGGTCGTTTACTTTTTCAAAGTGCTTTAGAGTTAGCAAATGGATGATGCCGCAAAATTCTTGTGCTCCATAATTTAAAAAAACAAGGATTTATACCATTTCTCGCATCGTAAATCTATGAACGGAATTTTCACAAACAACAATGGATATTATTTTCTAAATACATAATTACTTAAGATCGTTTTTGGTCTTAAATCCCACCAAACAAACGAACAAAATCTTCAGCTTACGGTCTATGAATATTTTTATTATTAAACAACATTATTGCTTATAATAGCTGCTAGATAGAAACTAAAATGCTGAATTTCAGTTAATTTAACGGATAAATACTCATGAAGCCTTGCGATAACATCACTATTACACCAGAACTCATTGCACAACACGGGCTAAAAGAAGATGAATATCAACGTATCCTGACGTTAATCGGTAGAGAACCCACATTTACTGAACTAGGAATTTTTTCTGCAATGTGGAACGAACATTGTTCTTATAAATCCTCTAAAAAATGGCTAAAAACTCTTCCAACAGAAGGAAAGTGTGTCATTCAAGGGCCTGGTGAAAATGCTGGCGTTGTTGATATTGGTGAAGGGGAATGTGTGGTTTTTAAAATGGAAAGCCATAACCACCCTTCTTATATTGAACCTTATCAAGGTGCAGCGACAGGTGTTGGTGGTATTTTACGTGATGTCTTTACAATGGGAGCCCGTCCTGTTGCTGCTATGAATGCATTACGATTTGGTGCTTCTGATCACCCACGAACACGCCATCTTGTTTCTGGTGTTGTTTCTGGAATAGGTGGTTACAGCAATTCTTTTGGTGTTCCAACGGTTGGTGGAGAAGTAAATTTTGATGAGCGTTATAATGGCAATATACTTGTTAACGCTTTTGTAGCCGGTATTGCAAAGACAGACGCCCTTTTTTATTCTAAAGCGCAAGGCATCGGACTCCCTGTTGTTTATCTTGGTGCAAAAACAGGGCGAGATGGTGTCGGTGGAGCAACAATGGCTTCTGCTGAATTTAATTCTTCAATCAGTGAAAAACGTCCAACCGTTCAAGTCGGTGATCCTTTTACAGAAAAATGTCTCCTTGAAGCATGTTTAGAGCTCATGGAACTTGGAGCTGTGGTTGCTATTCAAGATATGGGAGCTGCAGGTCTCACCTCTTCTGCCGTTGAAATGGGTGCAAAAGGCAATCTAGGAATACAGCTTAATCTTGATGCAGTTCCTGTTCGAGAAGAAAACATGACAGCCTATGAAATGATGCTTTCTGAAAGCCAAGAGCGTATGCTCATGGTTCTTAAACCAGAGTTAGAAAAGCAAGCAGCAGCAATTTTTCATAAATGGGGGCTCCATTTTTCCATTATTGGAAAAACAACCAATGATCTACGTTTCCGTGTATTTCATCAAGGAAAAGAAGTTGTTAATCTTCCCATCAAAGAGCTTGGTGATGAAGCGCCTGTTTATGATCGTCCTTGGAGTGAGCCGGCAAAAAAAACACCCTTGAAAGCAGGAGACGTCAAAAAAGTTGAAAATCTTGGTGATGCGCTTTTGAGCTTATTGAATTCTGCTGATCAAAGTTCTCGGCGATGGGTTTATGAACAATATGATACTCTTATCCAAGGAAATAGCCTTGTTTGTCCAGGAGGTGATGCAGGCGTTATCCGTGTAGGAAACAACAGCAAACGTGCTCTTGCTTTTTCTTCTGATGTAACACCTCGCTATTGTGAAGCAGACCCTTATGAAGGAGGAAAACAAGCTGTCGCAGAATGTTGGCGAAATATTAGTACGACAGGTGCAACGCCGTTAGCTGCTACAGATAATCTCAATTTTGGTAACCCTGAAAAGCCTGAAATTATGGGACAACTGGTCTTGGCTATTAAAGGGATAGGGGAAGCTTGTAGAATCCTCGACTTCCCTATCGTTTCAGGCAATGTTTCTCTTTACAACGAAACAAATGGAGAAGCTATTCTTCCAACCCCTACAATTGCTGGTGTAGGACTTCTTAGTGATTGGTCTAAAATGGTAACAATAAAGGGGATGCAAAATGGAGATTATATTGTTTTAGTGGGAGATTGCGGCTCTCATTTAGGACAATCAATCTATGCGCGAAATATTTTAAATATTGATGCAGGTGCCCCCCCTCACGTAGATTTACAACTTGAAAAAAAGCATGGTCAATTTGTTCGAGATGTCATACATCGTGGTTTTGTTCACGCCGCCCATGATCTTTCTGATGGAGGATTAGCGATTGCGCTTGCAGAAATGGTCATTAAAGCAGGTAAAGGGATCAAAACAAAATTAAGCAACCAATCACCAGAACATGCAGAACTTTTTGGAGAAGACCAAGGACGTTATCTTTTAGCAGTCAAACCTGAAGCACTCAATAGCCTTAAAGAGCTCGCACAAATAAGTGCAGTTTCTTTAATAGAGCTAGGTCAAGTTGCAGGTGATGCACTTGATATAGATGGAATACTAAAACTTTCTATAGATGAACTCATACAAGCCTATGAAAACTGGTTTCCACAATTTATGGATGAAAAATAAAGACTTTTTCGTTTCTTTTGGCTATAGCTACTCTTATAAAAAATTAATAAACAGAGGAGAATAATCATGGCAATGAGTGCCCACGCAATTGAAGCGCTTATTCGTGAAGGTATTCCTGATGCAACTGTGATAATCCGTGATCTTGCTGGAGATGGAGAACACTACGCTGCTGAAGTTATTGCCGAAAGCTTTCGCGGTAAAAGCCGCGTTCAACAGCACAAAATGGTTTATGATGCTCTTAAAGGCAATATGGGAAACGACCTTCACGCTCTAGCTCTACAAACAAATATTCCCAAATAATTTTAAAATTTCTTCTTGCATTCATTCATTCAATACGATTAAAAAATAATATGAGTATAAGTTACACATTTATAAAAATCTGAAATATCGAGGAATAAAAATGACCACTGTTCATGATTTTATTGATAACGAGATTAAAACAAACGACGTCATTTTATTCATGAAAGGAACACCTGACGCTCCGCAATGCGGTTTTTCAGGACAAGTTGTTCAAATCCTTGACTATTTAGGATTGAATTATAAAGGGGTTAATATCTTAACTTCTAACGAATTGCGCCAAGGGATCAAAGATTACTCAAATTGGCCAACAATTCCACAACTTTATATCAAAGGTGAATTTGTTGGAGGGTGTGATATCGTTAAAGAAATGTTTCAAAACAATGAGTTGCAGGAGCTTTTGAAAGAAAAAAATATTCCCTGTAATCAATCATAGGTATCTTGCATTTTATTCAGACTCTTAAAAAGAGCTGTTTTCAGAAGAAATTTTATTTCAAGGATGCCATATGTCATATTCAGTCGATGAAGAAACGCATAGTAATGCGATTAGAAAAAGAATTGGCTATAAAGAATTTGTTATCCTTATTGCTTCACTCATGGCTATCAATTCTATAGCTGTTGATATTATGTTGCCAGCAATGCCCAACATTTTAGACAGTTTAAATGTTATCGATGAAAACGATCAACATTATATCATTTCTAGTTACCTTATCAGCTATGGCATCTCACAGATATTTTTTGGTCCCATAAGCGACCGTTATGGGCGACGTAAACTTATCCTTATTGGTCTTGCTTTTTATTCATTTACGGCGATTGGCTGTGCATTTATATCTAATTTTTCTCTCTTGCTTATTTTGCGTATCCTGCAAGGTATAGGAGGAGCTGCTATGCGTGTGCTTACAGTTTCTATTGTACGAGATCTCTATAGTGGTCGGAAAATGGCAGAGGTGATGTCTATCGTGATGATGGTTTTCCTTATTGCACCAATGATTGGGCCAGCAACAGGACAGATCATTTTACTGTTTGGAAACTGGCAACTTATTTTCATATTCATGGCAATTATCGGTTTAGGACTAATGATTTGGATTCAACTGCGCTTGCCTGAAACTCTTTATGCGCAACGCTCTCTTTCATTTTCTTCGGTCAAACATAATTTATGGATTGTGATAACCAATCGCACAACACTTTGCTATACACTAGCAACTTCCATTATTTTAGGCTGTATCTTTACCGCCGTTAATACATCGCAACAAACCTATGAAGGGATCTATAATCTAGGACTTTGGTTCCCTATTGCCTTTGCAGTCGGTGCTGCATTTCAAGCCCTATCATCATTCTTTAACTCTCAACTCGTTGGACAACTTGGAATGCGGCGTATTGCTCACGCAATGCTTTTACTCTTTTGTGCCACTTCATGTGTATGGTTTATTGGCTCCATCTTAACAGATGGCATTCTTCCTTTTCCTTTTTACATGCTGTTATTCTGTATATTGATGTTTGCCTGCGGTGGGATTATGGCAAACTTCAATACACTCGCCCTTGAATCTGTAGGAGAAATAGCTGGAACGGCATCGTCTATATCTGGTTTTTTGCAAACATCTATTGGCACAGGACTTAGTTTTTTTATTGCTCAACAATTTAATGAAACAACCACCCCTAATTCGGCAGGATTTTTCTTTCTGAGTCTCATTGCCATACTTCTTGTCTTATATGCTGAACGGGGTCATCTTTTTAGGCAATATCATAGTAATCCTAACGAGTAAAGATTGCTCTATGAGACAATTAATAATATCTCTCTTGAACAATAAGGAAATGCCTATAATATAAAATAGAGCACTCTTGTGCTGAACATTCACATGTTTATTTTAAAAATAAACTTCTCAAATCATTTCACGACAACATTCATGAATGATATAAGGTTTAAAAAACAGTGAACTGTATAAAAATCATTGAATAGCAGTATCTTTACTTAATAAAGACGCAAATCGTCATCATAATACTATTCCCAGTTTCTAAAAATATAATCACTGACAAAAAACAAACATACCTATTGTTGCAACAGCTCTTATATTTCAAACAGTCTATAAGAAATATTTTTATTCTTTTCCTCAATAGTTTTTATGCACACAATCCCCCCTCATCTTATGACATGCAAATATTTTTTTACTGATTTAACCTAAACAGGACAAAAATTAAGAAAAAAACTCACACTTTAGGTCTTTCTTTCCATATAAAAGTGATACGTTATCTTTATAAATCAATATATTGCATATCATAAAGTCATACGGCACTTTCCCGTTTATAAAATAAATTTAATTGATAAATTTTCCCGATTTTGGAAATCCCCTTGGAACCAAACGCCCGACGCCCGCACGCGTTCCCATCCATTCAATGAGATCATCAGCTTGGCGGTTAAAGATTCGATCAGCTGTATCTTGCCAACTTAAGCCTTCTGATAAATTAAAAGTCTTGGCATCAACAATGCCACCTTCTTTATAACGCTGTAAACGAACACCTTTACCGCGATTCATTTCTGGTATTTGTTCAATAGAAAAAATAAGCATTTTTCGGTTTTCACCGACCACAGCAATATGATCACCATTTACCGGAACACAAAGTTTTACCTTATCAGGAGATTTGACATTCATCACTTGCTTTCCTTTTCGTGTATTGGCGATCACTTCTGAAGAAGAAACAATAAAACCATTACCGTGAGATGAAACCAAGAGCAATTTTCCCTCTGCATGATGCACAAAAGCTGTAAAAATATCGTGCTCATCGTCCATATCAACTAAAAGACGAATGGGTTCACCATGCCCCCGCCCTCCAGGCAAACTATTTGCACTAATAGAAAAAAATTTTCCACCCGTACTGATCAGCACAATCTTGTCGGTCGTAAATGCTGGAAAGGCTAACTTTAAACTATCTCCTTCTTTAAAAGAAAGTGCTTTATAATCGTTTAAATGCCCCTTTAAAGCACGCACCCACCCCTTTTCAGAAATAACAATAGTAACCGGTTCTTTTTCGATCATTGCTTGTTGAATATCATCAAGATCATGTCTTGGTGCCTCTTCAAACGTCGTACGTCTTTTCCCCAAGAGTGTTTCAGGACCAAAAGTGTTTCGAACTTTTTTGATTTCTTCTGAAATTATTTTCCACTGTTTTATAGGAGAAGCTAACAAATTCTTTAGCTTTTCTTTTTCAGCTTTCAAACTTTCAAATTCCTTACGAATTTCAAATTCCTCAAGCTTACGTAAAGAGCGCAAGCGCATATTAAGAATAGCTTCTGCTTGATTTTCTGTTAATTCAAAACGACTGATAAGCTGCTTTTTAGGTTCATCCTCTTCACGAATAATCTGAATGACCTCATCGAGATTTAAATAGGCAATAAGATATCCATGAAGAATTTCCAATCGGCTATCAATTTGATCAAGCCGATAATGAGAGCGACGAATAAGCACTTCTTGACGATGTTCAAGCCATTGATGCAAACTTTCTCGCAAAGAAAGGACATTGGGTATTTTTCCCAAAGACAAAACATTCAGATTGAGGGGAAATCTTACTTCAAAGTCAGTCAATTTAAAAAGAGACTCCATAAGGAGCTCCGGATCAACCGACCGATTTTTAGGAACCAGCACGATTCGGATATCTTCTGCTGATTCATCTTGAATATCCTCAAGCATTGGCAATCGGCGTGCAAGCAATAACTCTGCTGTTTTTTCAATAAGACGTGACTTTTGAATCTGATAGGGAATTTCAGTCACAACAATCACATAAGAACCACGGCTACCAGATTCCTGATGCCAACGTGAACGCAAGCGAAAAAAACCCCGACCAATACGATAAGATTCCTCAATACTCTTTTTAGGCTCAACTAAAATGCCACCAGTTGGAAAATCAGGACCAAGAACGAACTGATTTAATTCCTCATCATGTGTATCGGGATGTGCAATTAAATGGAGCGCCGCATCACAAAGCTCAGCAACATTATGGGGTGGAATAGATGTTGCCATACCAACAGCGATCCCTGATGAACCATTTGCTAAAAGATTAGGAAAAGCCCCAGGCAAAACAACGGGCTCTTCATCTTCCTCATTATAAGTTAAACGAAAATCAATGGCGTTTTCATTAATTCCTTCAAGTAACAATGCAGCCACTTCAGTCATCCGTGCTTCCGTATAACGCATGGCAGCAGCATTATCACCATCAATATTGCCAAAATTGCCTTGTCCATCAACCAACGGATAACGAACTGCAAAACTTTGAGCCAAGCGCACCAAAGCATCATAAATAGATGCATCCCCATGAGGATGAAATTTTCCCATGACATCACCGACAATCCGCGCACATTTCGCATAAGACTGTCCAGGATTTAGTTTGAGAAGCCGCATCGCGTGAACAATCCGCCGATGGACAGGCTTCAATCCATCACGCACATCAGGCAATGCACGGTGCGTAATCGTAGAAAGCGCATAAGCCAAATAACGTTCCTGTAAAGCAGAACGTAATTCTATTGGCTCAATATGTTCTTTATCAAAAGGTAAATTCATTTTATCAGACATAATATTAGAACAAAAGTTCCCACAATAATAAAAAGTTATTTTATAGGATTTATTTAAAACAACCCTTTATGAGTCGACTTTTTTATTAAAAGTCAACGACATAAAAATAAGTGCTGCAATTAAAACATGAACAGAAAATTATATCAATTTGAAAAATTTATACATGTTCTTCCCTCTTGTCCTAAGCAATATATGAAAATACTTCATACATTATCGAAAACTTTTTAAATATCCTCTTTAAGTGATAAAAAACAAAGAAAGTAAATCATTTTTTCAGTGTTAAATAGAGAAACTGGCATTTTCAAAATAAATAATATATTGATATATAAAGATAATTCATTTTTTACAACTTAAATGAAACTCCAGAATATTGTAGAATTCTCTCATTTCCAATTAATTTAAAGATCAATCAATCACAAACATTTCCCCGCTTATCACAAGCGAAAGAGCTACTATATGAAGCAAGGGAGAAAAATGCCTCTTATAATCCATTTGCATACAAGAACGATCAATATTATTGAAATCTAGAAAGTAGAACGGTGGTTATTAGTAAAGATAGTGCTACACAACAATTTTTATATCACTCATGAGGCTTTTATAGTTATACCTTTCATACGAGAAAGCATCGTAAAACACAATTGCATTGAGAGGTATTTCTTTAGAAATAATGCCCTCATAAAAAATCAAAACAACAGTATTTTCTGCCTATCTCAATTTTTACAAATAGTACACACACTGACACCTAGAGAAACATCAACGCTTTACTTTATGTAGAAAAGATGACAACAATCCACAACCAACTTTATGAACTATTTTTATGAGTAGGAACCATGCGGATTCCTAAATCATGTAATTGTGCAGGAGAAACATCAGACGGAGCACTCATCAAAAGATCAAGTGCTTGTTGATTCATAGGAAATAAAGCAACTTCACGCAAATTTTTAACACCTTGCAACAGCATAATGATTCGGTCAATTCCCGCAGCCATACCACCATGTGGTGGAGCCCCATAATGGAATGCACGATAAAGACCACCGAAACGATCTTTCACAACTTCCTTAGAAAGCCCTACAAATTCAAAAACTTTAAGCATCATTTCTGGTAAGTGATTACGAATTCCACCTGATGCAATTTCATAACCATTGCAAACAAGATCATATTGAAAAGCTTTAATAGTAAGAGGATCTTGACAGGCAAGGGCATTTTCTCCCCCTTGAGGCATGGAAAAAGGATTATGTCCAAAATCAATCTTTTTTTCATCTTCATTCCATTCAAAAAATGGAAAATCAACAATCCACGCCAAAGAGAAACTATCTCTATCAAGAAGATCTAATTCTTCCCCTACCCTTGTGCGTGCTGCTCCGGCAAAAGATGAAAACTTTTTTGGATCGCCAGCTACAAAAAAACAGGCATCCCCACTTTCAAGACCAAGCTGTATACGGATTGCTTCAGTCCTCTGTTCACCAATATTTTTGGCGATAGGCCCTGCTCCTTCAAATTTTCCTTCTTCTTCACGCCAGAAAATATAGCCGAGTCCTGGTTGCCCCTCGCCTTGTGCCCATACATTCATACGATCACAAAAAGCACGACTTCCACCCGTTTTAGCTGGAATAGCCCACACTTGTGCATTCTCATCATTCGCTAAAATTTGAGCAAAGACTTTGAAACCAGAATTATAAAAATGCTGAGAAACATCTTCCATAATGATCGGATTACGCAGATCAGGCTTATCAGAACCATATTTCTGTATTGCTTCATCATAGGAAATGCGAGGAAAGCTTTGTGTCACAGTCTTTCCATCTGCAAATTCTTCAAAAATAGAACGCATAATAGGTTCCATAGTTGCTAAAACATCTTCTTGCTCAACAAAACTCATTTCAACATCTAATTGATAAAATTCACCAGGAAGACGGTCAGCCCTTGGATCTTCATCTCTAAAACATGGCGCAATCTGAAAATAACGATCAAAACCTGACATCATCAACAATTGTTTATATTGCTGTGGTGCTTGCGGTAGCGCATAAAATTTTCCCTGATGAACACGACTTGGCACTAAAAAATCACGCGCCCCTTCCGGCGATGAAGCTGTCAAAAGTGGCGTCGTAAATTCTGTAAAACCATTATTTTGCATAGCCCGTCTCATAGCAGCAATAATTTCAGTCCGACGCATAATATTTTTGTGCATAGTCTCCCGACGTAAATCAAGAAAACGATACTTCAATCGAATATCTTCTGGATAATCAGGCTCACCAAAAACCGGTAAAGGAAGTTCATCAGATTTTGAAAGAATTTCTACCTCTTGTGCAAAAATTTCAATCTCACCTGTTGGAAGCGTTGCATTAATAACCTCATCAGAACGTGCACATACCTCCCCATCCACACGAATAACCCATTCAGAACGTACTTTTTCAATAACTTTAAAAGCTGGTGAAGCAGGGTCAGCAACAATTTGTGTGATTCCAAAATGATCACGTAAATCCACAAAAAGAATTCCTCCATGATCACGAACACGATGAACCCACCCCGAAAGACGAACTTGTTTTCCTACATCACATCTACGAAGAGCCGCGCAATGATGACTGCGATAACGGTGCATGTTTTTTGCCTTTGATTATAATACTCACATGCGCTACAAACGCTTTTTAATAACCATTTGTCAAGATATGAGAATAAAAACTCAAAAATAAAGTCAATAAAAGACGAATTTAATTATAGTAGAATGATGAATCTTATTACACAAACAACAGATCTTGAAATTGCACTTAATGCTCTACGTACCTCTGATTTTGTAACAGTCGATACTGAGTTTATCCGCGAAACAACTTTTTGGCCTCAACTGTGTTTAATCCAACTCGCATCACTAGATGTTACAGTTCTGATTGATCCCATAGCACCAGATATTGATTTACAGCCGTTTTTTGACCTTATGATCGACAAAAAAGTTGTAAAAGTTTTTCATGCTGCGCGCCAAGATATTGAAACAATTTATCATCTTGGAGGTGTTATTCCTTCCCCTCTCTTTGATACGCAAATAGCAGGATCAATTTGTGGATTTGGTGATTCTATCTCCTATGATCAAATTGTACAACGCTGCACGGGGCATCATCTTGATAAATCCTCCCGCTTTACAGACTGGAGTTGCCGACCTTTATCTGAAAAACAACTGCTCTACGCACTTGCTGATGTAACTTACTTAAGAGATGTTTACCTGTTATTGAAAAAACGGTTAGAAAAAAATCAACGTGCTCACTGGATGGATGATGAAATAACAATTCTTTTAAATCCTAAAACCTATGATATGCCAGAAGATGAAGCGTGGAAAAAAGTGAAAGGACAAATTAAAAAGCCACGTGAACTTGCTGTATTACAAAAGATAGCAGCTTGGCGTGAACGTGAAGCACGAAAATACAATATGCCACGTCGTCATATTATAAAAGATGAATGTCTTATAGAAATAGCAATCCAACAACCAAAAGATGAATCTGCATTAAAACGGTTGCGCAGTCTTAATAAGAATTGGGATAAACTCTCAATTGCTCAATCATTAATCAAAGCTGTCCACGAAGGCTTAGAGGTGGATCTTTCTATTTTACCCCCCATTCCTAAACATAACCCACTCAATGATTCGACAGCCGCTGTTATCGATCTGCTCAAAGTGTTATTAAAAATTGTTGCAAATGAAAACAGCATTGCCCCTAAAATTATTGCAACATCTAATGATTTAGAAAAAATTGCCAATGGAGGAATAAAGAAAAATATTCCCGCTATGAATGGCTGGCGCTATGAAATATTTGGTAAAAAAGCCGAACAACTACTAAAGGGCCAGATAGGTTTTTACTTTAACGATGGAAAAATAAGCACAAAACAGCTTTAATTTACATTTCCCCGCATAATCTGAGATTTTCATAAATCTTCTAAAGGGAAATTTATTTTATGTCAAAATGAGTGGAACATAAAAAGAGAAAAATTGCGCAATCACACTTTATTAAAACAATTTTATTTAAAAAATCTAGAAGAGACTCTGAGTAAATTTAAAACGTTCTCATTTTTAAAAATCCATTATGCCACTCATTTTATCTATATCAATCTCTATACACCTATAAACCACACCGCAAATACGACAAATAGGCCTGCTATGGACAAATTTAAATAGTAACTTCTTATTAAAAATGGCAGTTCAATCAAAATTCTTATAATAAAGCGCGCTCCATTACAAAATAGCGCCCTAGCGAAAAAGGAAAGTATGAAGATATAATACCTCACATCACCATACATAAAAAACTTATCGAACCAACATAGCGACTAAAATATCGAACAATAACACCATTATAAGATATGAAACGCGAATACATTACATTAGGAGGAAAAATCAAAAAATCTCAAAAGCGAGAGGTTGTTTTATTATTTTTGATAACTTCTTTAATCGTCCAAGAGGACGTTCTCCTAATAATCCAGCGTAATTCTTTGGGATATGCAAAGTGATATGATTTGTTTTTTTATGCCATAATAAATGAGGTAAAATTCCTGCAACAGAAGCGCTAAAAAGATGAGCAAGACGCATAGTTTCACCGAGAATACGTGCTTTCTCAATTATATTTTGCGTTGCTAGCTGAAAAATGGGAAGAGATTCTTTATCAACCAATAAACTTGTATTGCGAAAAAAAACAGCAAGCGCCGCATAAAGGCGCCCTTCATGAGAAATTCCTGGATAAGATCCTAATGCTATCTGATTGGCTGCTTCATTGCCTCGATAATCTGGATGTATACGCCAACCAATATCAGCAAGAAGACAAGCAGCTTGACGATAACGGTATTCATTCTCAGTTTCTGAAATTCCAAAAACTTCAAAGGCATTCGTCGTAAAATTAATGAGCTCTTCTGCTTGTTTGGGTGAACGTGCCCGTAAAATAGCCATTTCTGTGCACGCCTCAATGAGAGGATCTGAAATGCGAATCGCCTGCGGCAATCGTGAATAAAGAAAACCTTCACGAACGCCAGCACCAGAAAAGATTATCTTTTCAAACTCCATATACTGAATGAGTTCAATAAGAATTATTGCTCCATAAGATAAAAGTTTCCGACGATTCTGTGAAACCGCTGCAATCCCTCTCATATTATCAATATTGCCACTTGCTACAAGACGTAAAAAACTTTCCATTTCAACGGCATCAACTTCATAGCCATGCATAACAGGGAGGCGATAATGTTTCATTGCCATATGAAGTTTTGCCAAATTACGCCATGTTCCTCCTACGGCATAAAAATAACGTGCTATACCTTTACGCGTATGAATAATAGAAGATTTATAAAATTGCTCATGTACAATTTTTGTGGCTACAGCGCTATCATTATTTGACATATACTGTAGCCGTAATCCCCCTAATGGAAGCGTTATTCCTTCACCGACATCAGAATGATCAATATCAATCAGCTCGAGACTTCCACCACCAAGATCCCCAGAAATACCCTTTGGTTGATAAAAAGTAGAAACAACTCCATAGGCTGAATACATAGCTTCTTCACTTCCTGAAAGAAGATATATTTTATTTTGCAAAATATCCTCAGCATGCTGAATAAACGCTACACCATTTTTTGCATCTCGTGCTGCTGCCGTTGCTAAAGTATAAACCTCATCTGCTCCAATCTGTCGACAAAGCGTACGAAACCGTTTCAGTGTTTGCAACGCCATTTTCATCGATTTTTCTTCTAAAAATCCCGTTTTTGCCACACCATGACCGAGACCACAAAGAACCTTTTCATTAAACAAAACCGTTGGCGAGCGAACAAGCCCCTCATAAATAACCAGCCGAACAGAATTTGAACCAATGTCAATAACAGCAACAGGTTTACGCCCTTTTAGCCGACCTTGAGCATCTCTATATGTCATTGGAATTCAATCTTTATGTATTTCGGCTTGTTGCCGATGCAACGCCACCAAACGCAAAACAGAAGATTCAAAAGACTCATCTTCTCCCGCAATACTCGTATTGGCCATAAAATACTCCTGCGCATTAAACAGACTTTCACCTATCTGCGGTATGATACGCTTTGATGTTCCGTCCTTAAGTATATCAAAGCTTTGTTGATTATCAATGATATTAGCCAACATAATCTGTAAAAGAATTTTTTGACGCGCCATTTTATTAAAAACTGGAACCAATATTTCAATACGATAGTCTAGATTACGAGGCATCATATCGGCAGAGCCTAAGTAAATAAGCGCATTTTCATTGGGCAAATCTTGACCATTCCCAAAACAAAAAATGCGACTATGTTCAAGAAAACGCCCTACGATTGACTTTACACGAATATTATCTGAAATTCCTGGAATACGAGGACGTAAACAACATATTCCCCGTACAACCAAATCAATTTGCACTCCAGCTTGACTAGCACGATATAAAGCATCAATAATCTCAGGATCAACCAATGCGTTAACTTTCATCCAAATAGCAGCAGATCTTCCCTGGTATGTATGAGCAATTTCTCTTTCAATATGCTGAAGAATACGACCACGCAATGTTAAGGGTGAAAAAGCAATCTTCATTGTTTCATTTGGACGCTCATATTGCGCAATATAATTGAACAATAACGCAACATCATGAGCGATAACATCATCCGTGGAAAAAAAAGAAAGATCAGTATAAGTTTTAGCGTTAACGGGATGGTAATTTCCTGTTCCAAGATGAACATAAGAGCAAAGACGTTTTCCCTCACGTCTCACAACCAGTGACATTTTAGCATGTGTTTTTAATGCAATAAAACCAAAAATAACTTGAACCCCAGCACCTTCAAGATCCCGTGCCCAACGAATATTTGCTTCCTCATCAAAACGTGCTTTAAGTTCTACCAAAGCAGTCACAGATTTTCCCTGTTCAGCAGCTTCAATCAAAGCGCTAACAATTGGGCTATCATTTGATGTACGATAAAGAGTTTGTTTAATTTCCACAACATCAGGATCGCAAGCAGCTTGACGTAAAAATTGGACAACAACATCAAATGTCTCATAGGGGTGATGAATTACGATATCATTTTCACGAATAGCCGCAAAACAATCCCCATGATGTTCACGAATACATTTCGGAACACGGGGAATATAAGGAATAAATTTGAGATCATCACGGGGAATAGAAATAATATCTGACACCATATTAAGCGCCAAAAATCCATCAAGAACATTAATACAATGATCAGGAACAGAAAGACTATTTGCTATAAATTGACGTAAATCCTCTGGCATTTTTGCGTCAAATTCAATTCGAATAACCTGTCCACGGCGCCGCCTTTTAAGAGCAGTTTCAAAAAAATGAACAAGATCTTCAGCTTCCTCTTCTACTTCAATATCACTATCTCGGATCACTCTAAATGTACCAATTCCTTTAACCTCATAGTTAGGAAATACATGTTTAATAAAAAGGCAAATAACATCTTCAGATGCGATAAAACGAAAATGATTACCTTCCTGAGGAAGAAGAATGAAACGCCTTAAAAGCATTGAAATAGACAACAACACTGTGTGTGAGTTCTGATCAGTTTCTCCAGACAATTGAAGCCCAATAGAAAGCCCTAAATTAGGAATAAATGGAAAAGGACGAGTAGAATCAACAGGCAAAGGTTTTAAAACAGGAAAAATTGTCTCAAGAAAATATTTTTCAAGCCATGATTTTTCAATTTCTGAAAGATCATCCGGACAAATAATTTCAATATCATTCTTTTTTAATTCATCACGTAAAACATTCAATTCTCGTAGTTGGTGAGCCTGCAGCTTTGAAATCTCAGCGAGCACAATATCAAGTTGTTCCTGTGGAGTGTGCCCATCTGCACTGCACACTGTAACGCGAGCACGAATTTGAGCTGCTAGTCCTGCAACACGAACCATAAAAAACTCATCAAGATTTGTTGCTGAAATAGAAAGAAATTGTAGACGTTCTAATAAAGGATGTTTCGAATTAGCAGCTTCCATCAAAACACGATTATTAAATTGTAGCCATGAAAACTCTCGATTAATAAACCGTGCTGGATTTTTCATTGTTATATCCGATATAGAAATTTTATCTACCACCCTCTGTTCCATATATTCTAACTAAGCTTCTTTTATACTTTATAAAATCTTTGATAAAATATCTCACATAATATTTTATAATATGTTATCATCACAATAATACATCAATGCCCCATTTTTCTTGTTATGTTTCCATTTAATATTTTAAAATACTTGGAACGAGGCTCTATGCGCAAAGCGCTAAAAACACGACAACTATTCTGATTATAGCATAAAAGAGGAATAATTTGTCTTAAAAAGCATCTTGCATTATGATACGCTTTATTACAAACTCACACTCATAAAATAGAAGAGCCCTATCATAACTAACGAGACAATTTATTCTGGAGTTTGTACGCCATGGCTGATCACAATATTCCCCATTTTCAAAATGACCTTGGATATAAAACAATCGAAATTGGTGTGAAAGAGTTTATGTGTGTAGGCGCTACACAACCATTTGATCACCCTCATATCTTTATTGATATGGGCGCTGCTGATGAGAAAATTTGTCCTTATTGCTCAACCCTTTATCGTTATGTTCCCTCGTTATCATACGATCAAACAAACCCAACAGGATGTTTATATCATCCAGACAAGCTATTATAATGTGTTCTAGGGCTTTCTTAAATAACCACTCTTTTAATTCTGCTTGTTTAATATGAAATCGTTTGTAGAGCAATCACCTATCATCGTTGGAGGAGGAATCGCTGGTTTAAGCACCGCTTTAGCACTCGCTCATAAAGGAATTGCAAGCATCATTATTGAAAAGTGTAAAAAACTTGAAACAATAGGCGCTGGTATTCAACTGACACCAAATGCAACATCTATTCTTGCTCGCTGGGACCTTCTTAACAAACTCACTGAAGTTGCGACAATCCCACATTTTCTTGAGTTAAAAGATGGAATATCTTTAAAAATACGTCTACGTGCTCATCTTATCACTCTAACAGAAAAATATTGGAAAGCCCCTTATATGACGATTCACCGCGCGGCTTTACAAAAAATTTTATATAATGCAGTGATTGAAAATCCTTTGATCAAATACAAAGCAGGTGAATCCATTATATCGTCTACACAATCTGCAACAAACATTAAAATAACCACAATAAAAACAGATACAGCAACACAACAACAGCTTTATTTAACCCCTCTCCTGATCGGATGTGATGGCGTTTGGTCAACATTACGGCAACAATCTCCTTTTCATGAAAAAGCAAATTTTAGTGGTTTTATTGCTTGGCGAGCAACAACAGTACTTGATAATCTTCCTCAAAACTTTCGTTCTTCATTGCAAAATGTGAAGACAATTACGGCTTGGATGGGGCCTCAAAATCATCTTGTTGTCTACCCCATTCAATCGTCAGAAAAAATTTTTAATTTTGTCGCCATTACGCATGGAGAAAATTCAAAAGAAGGATGGGCCCATAAAGGAGATAAAGAAAAACTTAAATTTCTTTTTAAAGCTTGGAATTCAAAAATCTTACAAATCTTTGATCATATTGATGAATGGAGATATTGGCCACTCTTTCAGATGAAACAAAATCGTTTTCTAGGCTTAGAGAGACAAGTGTTTGTTGGCGATTGCGCACATGCTGCCTTGCCTTTTGCAGCACAAGGTGCCGCTATGGCAATCGAAGATGCTGCCACATTAGCAGAAGTACTCTCATTGAAAGATCTTTCATTAACGAAAGCACTTTCGCTTTACGAAAAAACACGTACCCCCCGTATTGCAGAAGTAAAAAAACGCGGAGATTTCAACAAATTAGCCTATCATGCAACTGGTCCCATAGCAATCGCCCGTAATCTCATGATGAAAATTCGTACACCAGAGAGCATTATGTCAGATCTCAATTGGCTTTACATGTATGATGCGATGAATTCCATAAAAAATAATAATAAAAACTTATAAAATTCTTCCGGTACTTTGAATATTACGAAAGAAAGAGATTTTTTGACTCTATGACACTAAAGACCCATCATAATTTACTCAAATAAAAACAATATCTTTCGAAACCTACAATCCGATTTTAAAAGCTCAATTTTTAGCTCTCCTAAAAGCAAAAACACCACTCAAAATCAGCTCCCATCTTTAATCTTTTTTTAACTCAACTCTACATCGACCACCCCCTGAATTAACTTCATAGCATTTGCGACATGTGAATTTACCTTATATCGCTTAGGAAGCGCAATTTCGACTTCTCGCAATCCATCCTCTTGAATTAAAATAAGTCCAACCTCTCCATTCCCCCCAAGATTTAAATTTTGTTCAATTTGTGGAAGCATATCAACTGTTTTTATAAAAAGACGCATCATTTTATGCTGCTGTAACGCTTCTTTTTCCAAAGACTGAATTGTCTCAATTCGCAAACTAATTCCTTCAGAGCGATTTTCTGCGCTCACCGTAATAATAAAAGATTTTCCGGGTTCTAGCATCTCTTCATAATCCGAGAGTGCCTCAGAAAAGAGAACTGCTTCATATTGTCCACTTGTATCAGAAAAATGAATAATTCCCATTTTTTTACCAGATTTTGTTTTGCGCACGTTTTTTGCCACAACAGTTCCAGCAAGTCGTGCAGCCGTTGCCCCCGCTTTAACGGCATTGGCAAAATTACCCCAAGTCTGAACGCGTTTTTTAGCGAGAATGGTTTGATACTCATCCAATGGATGAGCTGAAAAGTAAAAACCTATAGCTTGAAATTCTCGATAAAGTTTTTCAGCCAGCAACCAAGGAGTCGTTTGCGATAAAATCAAGGGCTCTTTTAATCCGCCTGCCATTCCAAATATATCAACCTGCCCGCTAGAATTGTCATCTAGAATACGAAGTGCCCGCGCATGAAGGGTTCCAAGATTGGCTAATAAAACCTCACGTGCAATGCTAAAACAATCAAAAGCGCCAGCACAAACTAAACTTTCCATCGCACGCTTATTAACAATATGAGGATCAACACGCGCACAGAAATCTTCTAGATCCTTAAAAATTTCATTTCCACGACAAGCGACAATATGATCTACAACCGTTTCTCCCACACCTTTAATGGCAGCAAGAGAATAATAAATACAGTTATCACCAACCTCAAAAACACGATGAGATGTTTGTATAGAAGGCGCAATAACTTCAATACCCAGCCTTAACGCTTCACGCCGAAAATCATTGAGCTTATCGGTATTCGTCATATCATACGTCATTGAAGCAGCTAAAAACTCAACGGGATAATTGGCTTTCATATACGCTGTTTGATAAGAAACAATCGCATAAGCAGCAGCGTGTGATTTATTAAAACCGTAATCGGCAAATTTTGCTAAAAGATCAAATATAATATCAGCTTGCTCTTTATCAACACCACCAGCAACAGCGCCATTGACAAAACGCGTACGCTGTTTTTGCATTTCTGCATGAATTTTTTTCCCCATAGCGCGCCGTAATAAATCAGCTTCTCCAAGCGAGTAACCAGCCAGCACCTGAGCAATCTGCATCACCTGTTCTTGATAGACTATAACACCTTGTGTTTCTTTAATCAGATGATCTATTTTAGGATGAATAGAAGCTATCTCCTCTTCCCCATGTTTGCGTGCATTATAGGTTGGTATATTCTCCATTGGACCAGGACGATAAAGCGCAACCAGCGCAATAATATCTTCAATACGGTCTGGCTTCATTCCAATCAGCGCCTTGCGCATACCAGAACTTTCCACCTGAAACACACCAACCGTTTCACCACATGCCATCATAGCGTAGGTTGCTTCATCATTTAGAGGGATATTTGACAAATCTATTTTGATCTTCTTTCTGGCAACAAAATCAACAGCCATTTTCAAAACAGTCAGTGTTTTTAGTCCAAGAAAATCAAATTTTACCAACCCTGCCTGTTCTACATATTTCATATTAAATTGTGTAACAGGCATATCAGAACGAGGATCACGATACATCGGGACAAGCTCCCAAAGCGGACGATCTCCTATAACAATCCCAGCAGCATGCGTTGAAGCGTGACGATAAAGTCCTTCCAACTGAAGTGCTATATCTAATGCGCGTCCAATGACGGGATCTTTTTTCTTTTCCTCTTCAAATTTGGATTCATCCTTAATAGCATCCGCTAATTCTACCTGACTTCCTGGCGTAGCAGGAATTAATTTTGTAAGATAATCCACCTGACGATAAGGAACTTCTAAAACACGCCCCACATCACGCAAAACTGCACGTGCTTGTAACTTACCAAAGGTAATAATTTGAGCAACTTGATCACGTCCATATTTTTTTTGAACATATTGAATAACTTCTTCACGCCGCTCTTGACAAAAATCGATATCAAAATCTGGCATCGAAACACGATCTGGATTGAGAAAACGTTCAAAAAGAAGGGAAAAACGCAATGGATCAACATCGGTAATCGTTAATGCATAAGCAACAAGTGAACCAGCACCAGATCCCCGCCCTGGACCAACAGGAATATCATGAATCTTCGCCCATTTTATGAAATCTGAAACGATAAGAAAATATCCAGAAAATTGCATACGCGTAATAACTGAAATCTCATAATCAAGCCGCTGCTCATAATCTGCAATCGTATACCCTTCAGCCAATCCAATTGTTTCAAGGCGCATCTTCAAACCAGCTTTAGCTTGATTTAACAATTCACTATCTTCTGCTTCTAAAGTATTTTCTGAATTAGAAGATTGTTCTATAAAACGAGGCAATATCGGTTTTCGAAGAGGCGTGGCAATATGACAACGCAATGCAATTTCAACACTATTTTCTAAAGCTTCTGGAAGATCAGAAAATAGCGCAACCATTTCATCTTGTGACTTCAAGTAATGATCTGGCGTCACCCGTTTGCGATCTGGATTAGAGACGATTTGTCCTTCTGAAACAGCCATCAACGCATCATGCGCTTCATACCCCTCTCTCTTCAGAAAAAAGGCTTCATTCGTTGCAACAAGAGGAATTTCATGTGCATAAGCTAATTCAATAAGGTCTGCTTCTACTCTTCGATCATAAGAGCCATGTCGCTGTAATTCCACATAAAGACGATCAGAAAAAATTTTTTTTAAATAAATTAAGCGTTCAACAGCGCGTTCTTTTTTTTCTTCTAACAAAGAACAATTAATAGGTCCTCCCTTTCCACCCGTTAAAGCGATTATTCCTTCACTGTGTTCTGACAACCAATCAGCTTTAATATGAGGAGGATCAGTATCACATTTATCAAGATAAGCACGGCTTACAAGACGAACCAAATGAGCATAACCGGTTTCGCTAGCAGCCAACAGAACAATAGAGCAGAAATCAGAAGCATTACGTCCTTTAACCAAACGTGAATGATTATTTTCATCACAAAAATCAACGGTAAGCTGACAACCAATAATGGGTTGAACCCCATGAGAAAGACAATACTGCGAAAACTCCAAAGCACCAAATAAATTATTGGTATCGGTAATAGCAACCGCTGGAGCATGATCTAAAATCGTCTGTTGAATAATTTGTGGGATTTTTAAAGCCCCTTCGAGCAAGGAATAAGCTGAATGCACTCTCAAATGAATAAAGCGAGGAAGAGAATTTTTGTATTCTTGCATTTTATTTTTATCTTTGACCACTCTCACAATTTCCTACTATAAACTAAATGCCAAACAGCACCCCTTAAAGAAAAAAATTCAGGCTAGCATAACTTTAAAGCTATAAATTTATCGTCTCACATAGAAAAAATATCCTAGTTTTATTGATATTTATAAGAGAGTTCTATCAAGAAAGTGCCTCTATTCACAGCAAATAAACGCCTAAAATAAAAAGAAGCAAAATATGCCATAAGGACTTTCATTTTTTTATTTTATTTCTCTTTTAAAGATAATTTCTTTTCTTACAATGCAATGTGTAAATAAAATAACATCTTCTTTAATGACTTTATCCCCAAAAAGCTCTTCTAAAGGTCTAGAAAAAACAAAAAGAGCAGGTTAAATTTTCTCATGCCTCCAAGTCTTCTTGCCCCTCTTTTCAACTCTATTCGAACCCTTTCTGGTATTACACCTAAAATCTATGGCTTACTGACCAAACTCTTAAATGTTAATCCTACACAACGGGAAGTAACCCTTATTGATCTCCTTCAATTAATGCCCCATTCCGTTATAGACCGCAGAATGCGTCCCAGTATTGCTTGTGCAAAAGAAGGAGATACTGTGACGCTTGAAATTATCATTGATCAACATCAACCACCACCCCGTGGTCATAACCGAATTCCCTATCGTGTTATTGCGCATGATCAAACAGGAAAAATAAATTTAGTCTTTTTTCATGCTCAACCTCTTTGGCTAAAAAAACAACTTCCCGAAGGCAAAAAAGTCGTTGTATCAGGAAAAGTTGAATGGTTTAATGGGCAGCTTTCAATGGCGCATCCAGACTATATTGCCCCAAGCGAACAATCAAATCAGATACCTCTCATCGAACCGATTTATCCATCTACTGCAGAACTCACTGCAAAGACGCTAAGACGCGCCATACAAAACGCTCTTGATTTTATTCCTCTTCTACCAGAATGGATAGACGAAAATATAAAAAAGCAGCAAAATTTTCCTTCTTTTTCTATTGCTTTACGCCGTATCCATTCGCCCATTAACCCCGATGATCTATCCTTAGAAAGTACAGCACGCAAACGTCTTGCCTATGATGAATTGCTCGCTTGTCAATTGGCGCTAGGACTCGTGCGTTTGAAAACTAAATCTCTTATTGGCACTTCTCGACCAGCAACTGGAATTTATACTAACAAATTGCTCAATATCCTCCCCTTTCAACTTACAACCGGACAAATAAAAGCGGTAGAAGATATCGCAAATGATCTTGCTTCACCAGAACCGATGCTAAGACTGCTCCAAGGTGATGTAGGCGCAGGAAAAACTGTCGTTGCATTAATGGCAATGGCACAAATTGCTGAAAATTCAGGACAATCAGCTTTAATGGCACCAACCGAAGTGCTGGCTAGGCAACATTTTGCCACCATTGCCCCTCTTGCCGAAAAGATCGGATTACAAACAACGCTTTTAACAGGACGAGAAAAAGGAAAATTGCGGACAAATATCTTAAATGATATTCTGTCAGGTCAAGTTTCTATTGTTATCGGAACTCATGCTCTCATACAAAACAGCGTTACTTATAATAATCTCGCTTTAACCATTATCGATGAACAACACCGTTTTGGTGTCCATCAACGTATTGCCCTTACAGAAAAAGGCAATCAACCTGATATGCTGGTTATGACCGCCACGCCCATTCCGCGCACACTTGTCTTAACAGCTTTTGGTGATATGGATGTCTCTAAAATTACAGAAAAACCAATTGGGCGACAACCCATTACAACAGCAACGCTTTCTTTAAAACGTCTTCATGAACTTATAGAGAGAATCGCAATTGCATTAGAAAAAGGAGAAAAGCTCTATTGGATTTGTCCTTTAGTGGAGGAATCGACAGCTCTTGATCTCACTTCAATTGAAAACCGCTTCGCATTTCTCCATGAACGTTTTGGAGCACACGTTGGTATGGTCCATGGAAAAATGTCTACAGCAGAAAAAGAAGCCGCTATGGCATCTTTTAAATGTGGAAATACACGTATTTTAGTTGCAACCACCGTCATTGAAGTGGGAGTAGATATTCCAGATGCTTCGATCATTATCATCGAACACGCGGAACATTTTGGTCTTTCTCAATTGCACCAATTACGTGGACGTGTAGGACGAGGCGATAAAAAATCTTCCTGCATTTTGCTCTATAAAGATCCACTGACTAAAACAGCAGCAACACGCCTTAATATTATACGCAATACAGAAGATGGTTTTGAAATCGCTGAAGAAGATTGGCGTTTGCGAGGTGAAGGAGAGCTTCTAGGTACAAAACAATCCGGAGTCCCTGAGTTTCATATAGCAAACCTTGCTGTTCACAGTGATCTTTTGTCAATGGCAAGAAAAGATGCTCGTTTATTTTTACAACGCGATCCTCATCTTTCTTCTGAGCAAGGACAAGCTTTACAGTTACTCCTTTATCTTTTCGGACACGACGATGCTACACGTCTCTTACGATCAGGGTAACTCTAGAAAAGAACTTTTGATAAAAAACTTAAATACCTCTCTCTTAAAATATGATTTTCTTTCTTGAAATAATCCATAAATAACCTAATCAATTTTTCCCCCATCTTTATGCCTCATGAAAGAATAACAAACCAACGGCAGATCTTCTCTTACAATCTGGATGACTCTGCATTAAAACAATAAAAGCACTCTTGCGCTCTTTTTGCCATTATATTCACACAGCTGATTCATTTTTTGATAGGTAAAAAATATTTTTCATTCTGTCGTAAAGGGTTTGGAATGAAAAATTCAGTCGTGGAGATTCTTATTTGACAGAGAAAAATGGAAGAATAAGCTATTATTATAAATCAATTTTTTACACTTGATTATTCTCTAATCAGATTCAGAAATACAAACGCTATTTTTATTCAACCGTGACTGATTTTGCTAAATTACGGGGTTGATCAACATCTGTTCCTAATAAAACAGCCGTATGATAAGCGATTAACTGAATGGGGAGAGCATAAATAATAGGAGCAATAAATTCTGAAACATCTGGCAAAGTAATCGTTGATAAAGTCTGAAAACAAGCTGCTTTTGCTCCTTTTTTATCGGTTATTAAAATAATACGACCATTGCGCGCTACTACTTCTTGCATATTAGAAAAAGTCTTTTCAAACCATCGATCATAAGGCGCCACCACAATAACGGGTATTGTCTCATCTACCAACGCAATTGGCCCATGCTTCAACTCACCCGCCGCATAACCTTCAGCATGAATATAAGAAAGCTCTTTCAATTTAAGGGCTCCCTCCAAAGCAATCGGATAAGAAGTTCCACGTCCCAAATAAAGAACACTTTTTGCATTCACCAAATCACGACAAATAGATTCAATTTTGCCTTCTAATTTTAAGACCTCATTTAAAATACGAGGAACTTCTGCCAACTGCTGAACCAATTGCTGTTCCATTTGAACTGTAAGATAACCACGTTGTTTAGCAGCACTAAGAGCAAGTGAAGCAAGCGTTGCCAATTGACAGGTAAAAGCTTTTGTTGAAGCAACACCTATTTCCGGTCCGGCAAGTGTTGGGAGAATAAAATCAGCCTCCCTTGCCATTGTTGATTGTTCAACATTCACAATTGTTGCTGTTTTTATACCCCGTTCACGACAATAACGCAAAGAAGCCAATGTATCCGCTGTTTCACCAGATTGAGAAACAAACAATGATAACGCATCAGACGTTATAGGAGGTTCGCGATAACGAAATTCCGAAGCGACATCATTATCAACACTTAAAGCGGCAAATTTTTCAAACCAATAGCGCGCAACTAAGGTTGAGTAATAAGCCGTTCCACAACTCGCAAAAAGAAGCCGATGAATATTTTTCCAATCAATCAAATTCTCAAGTGGTCGAACCGCATAATTCCCAAGATCAAGATAATGCGCCAAATTATGAGAAATCACTTCAGGTTGTTCAAACATTTCCTTGTGCATAAAATGACGATGATTACCCTTAGAAATCAATAAAGCCCCTTCAAGTAATGGTGTCACAGGACGTTTTATCAGTTGGTTGTTGGCATCGTAAATTGTGACACCCTCCCGTGTGATAACAGCCCAATCCCCATCTTCCATATAGCTAATGTGATCAACGAATGGCGCTAAAGCAATGGCATCTGACCCCACAAAAAATTCATCTTTTCCATACCCAATTGCCAGAGGTGGACCAGAACAAGCCGCAATCATAAGGTTATCTTCACCTTCAAAAATAAGAGCAATAGCAAAAGCCCCCTGCAGCCTTTTCCAACTGGTACGTATGGCTTCTTGCGGAGAAAGACCATCTTTTAATGCACGCGTTATTAAATGTGCAATAACTTCCGTATCCGTCTCTGTTTCAAAGATACAACCATCCTCTATGAGTTCCTTTTGCAGTTCTACAAAATTTTCAATAATACCATTATGAACAATCGCAAGCTTTTCAGTCACATGGGGATGCGCATTGCGTTCAACAGCAATTCCATGCGTAGCCCAACGCGTATGACCAATCCCTAAACTTCCCTTCAGAGGTGTTTTTTTTAATTTTTCTTCTAAATGAACAAGCTTCCCCTCAGCACGTACACGATAAAGATGCCCATTATGGACCGTTGCCACCCCAGATGAATCATACCCTCTATATTCGAGACGTTTTAATCCCTCAACCAAAGAGGACGTAACACACCTCTTTCCAAGAACTCCAATAATTCCACACATTAAAAAGCTCCAACCCACATCTTAAGATTCAAATCTTATATAACAATCCAACAGCCTTTATTTAAAACTGTAAATAATAAAATAATTCAAACATGGAGGACGGCAATCTTTAAGAATAAACCTTCCATCCATCGTTAGATTAATACGAAACAAAAGAATAACCTGAAAGTAATCATTTTTTCTGTTTGTTTTCTAACAAGCGTGCACGAAATTTTATCGCATAGCCCTCTTTTATAACCTGTCGTGCACGCCCAAAAGCCATACTGTTCATAGGAATATCTTCAGTAATAACACTTCCTGAAGCAACATAAGAACCATCCCCTATTACCAATGGAGAAACAAGCGCCGTATTAGACCCAACAAAAGCATGATCACCAATCATGGTTTTATATTTGTTAAATCCATCATAATTGCACGTAATCGTACCGGCTCCAATATTGGTATGTGCACCAATTTCAGTATCACCAATATAACTTAAATGATTGATTTTAGAAGATTCTCCTACCTTGGCTTGTTTAACTTCACAAAAATTTCCAATCTTTACGGACTTAGCCAACTCTGTTCCAGGACGCAAACGTGCATAGGGACCAATCTGTGCATCTCTACCAACCACAGCACCTTCGAGATAACTAAATGCATGAATAACAGCACCAGATTGCACTTTTACACTTAACCCAAAATAAACATTTGGTTCTATCACCACCCCTGGTTCAATTTCTGTATCATAAGAAAAATAGAGTGTTTCTGGTTTTAAGAGTGTAACACCTGATAACATTAAATCGTGTGCTTTACGTTTCTGCCATAAAGAATCAGCCCTCGATAGCTCAAAACAATTATTAATTCCTACAATATCTTCAAAAGGCACTTCAACAACACGTACATCTAATCCTTCGCGTGTTGCAAGAGAAGCAATATCTGTTAAGTAATATTCTTTTTTTATATTGTTATTATCAACCTTCTCTAAAAGAGAAAGCGCATGTTTTCCACGCATAGCGAGTATTCCACCATTACAAAAAGAAATCTTTTTTTCTTTATCGCTAGCGTCTTTTTCTTCTACAATTGCGATCAATTTACCATTTTTCTCGAGAAGACGCCCATAACCTGTTGGATTTTGGGTATGAAAACCTGCAAAAACAACATCTGCTCCATCAGCAAGCTGTGCACGCATTTGGTGCAATGAATCTTGCTGAATGAGAGGCGTATCCCCAAAAACAATGAGAACATCATCCACTTCCTTTTGCAAAGCTAAACGAGCAGATAAAACAGCATGAGCCGTTCCTAAACGTTCTTTTTGTTCAAAAATCATCACATCTTTTACAAGTGACTGAACAACGTGCGTAACCTCCTTAGCACCAAATCCCACAACAACGGCTAATTGCGAAGAGCCTGCCAATTCTATTTGTTTTAGAACATGGCATATAAGGGGTAACCCAGCAATTTTATGAAGTACCTTAGGCAGAGACGATTTCATGCGCGTCCCCTCACCTGCGGCAAGAACAATAGAAAGACAACTTCTAACCATAAAAACACATAAGACTAACGAGAAAATCCAAAAAAATTCATAATATTGTGCCAACGAATATCTTCAATATAACTCAACGAAGGATAATGTTCTAAAAGCCAAAATGAAATATCCTGCATAGAACCTGTTAAAAACAAAATCCCTGTAAGAATAAGAAAAACACCAATAATTTTTTCAACTTTTCCTAAATGAATACGAAAAGCGCCTAAAAATCGCATAAAACTGCTCGAAAATAAAGCTGCTAACATAAAAGGAATAGCAAGACCTAATGCATAAACCGCTAAGAGAACAGCTCCCTCACCCACAGTTTCTTTTGTTCCAGCAAGCGTTATAATAGGACCTAAAATAGGGCCAATACACGGTGTCCAACCAAAGGCAAAAGCTAAACCGATAATATACGCGCCTAAAGGACCAGCAGGTGTTTTTTGGGTCTGAAAACGCGCTTCACGAAATAAAAAAGCGATCTTGAAAATCCCCAAAAAATTTAAACCAAAAATAATAATGATCATTCCAGCTGCAAGTGCAAACCAATCACGATAATAACCGATGAATTTCCCAATTGTGCTAGCACTGGCACCTAAAGCTACAAAAACAGTCGTAAACCCAAGAACAAAAGCAATAACAGAAGACAATAAAGCCCACCGTATAAAGACTTTCTCATCACGATTTTCTGAACGAAAATCATCAATACCAATACCTGCCATATAACACAAATAGGGAGGAACTAACGGCAAAACACACGGCGACAAAAAAGAAAGTGCCCCAGCAAAAAACACACCAACTGTTGAAACTTCAATCAAAACTCATACTCCGTCTCTCATCATGGCTTAAGCCCCATGAACAACGATCAATCCATGTCTTCATCAATTCGTTGCATATTTTGTTCATTCGCCACCACGTTTATATCTTCATCATGACCAGAAACGACCGAAAAAACTTTTTGATAAATTTTATCTTTATTTTTAGCAATTGCAATATACTCCCCCTCCGCTAACACGAGTGAAACATAAGCACCAACTGTTTCATAAACAATATCACCAGAATCATTGGCAAGAGACCAGCTTGTATCTGCAAGTGCTTCCCCTCCTTCTTGTCGTACCAACTTTAACACAATTTGAGCGGCCTGATGCTCAAGAGTAACTTCCGTCATTTTACCAGCTTCTACTTGAATATCCGAACGCGCAGTCGCATTAATAGCCCCATAATGGGAAGCAATATGATAGCGACCAGCTTTTAAACGCACAACTGATTGAGGTTTAACATTTGATAAAATCACCCCCGTATCATCATTTTCTTTTTCATCCTCATAGATAGTGAAACGAAGTTCTTTTTCATTAATTACACCATTGAGCAGTGTTGCATTTAAAATAACACCACCAGCATCAAGATTAAAGTTTTTTACAAGACTCTGTCCATTTTCTAAACGAATATGGCGCATAGCACTCATATGGCCAAATGAAACATGAACAAGATAACTTCCTGGTTCTAGATCAAAACGCGCACCTCCCCCCTTATAAGTTGCCACTAATGGTAATTTATTATCAACCCCTAAAATAGGTGCATAAACCCGCCAGATAAGCCCTTTCTCAATATCCAGATGACTATTTGTTAATCGAGCCTTCAAAATAAGCTGTATCTGAGATGTTAAATTTTCTTTTTCCTGCTCTTGAGACTTAGCGATAAAACTCCTTGATTGTTCCTGCTGCTGATCTTGCCCTTCTCCTTCTTCAGAAAAAGCACAGTGGCTCCAAATCAATAAAAGAAGCACTACACATAACCACACATATCGGTGCACTATTTTTATAAGAATACCCATTTTTACATTGTTGACCAACATGATCTTTTTTTCAAGAAACAATATCACAAAGGCACCATTCTAAATTGAAAAACTTACACCACAACCACACGCTGAAACAGCATTAGGATTATGAATTTGAAAAGATTGTCCCATAAGATCATCAACAAAATCAATTTCAGCTCCTTCCATGAAAGGGAGTGATAGTGAATCAATAAATACAATTGCCCCATCTTTTTTGAGAACGAGATCATCTTTACCCATTTCAGAAACCAAGTCATATTTATAAGAAAAACCAGAACATCCCCCCCCTTCAACAGAAATACGTAATGCTATTTTATCGGGATCACGCAAAAGTATTTGTGCAATTCTCTTGGCAGCAACATCTGAAATTTTCACATTCATTTTATATATCCTTGCATTAAACCATCAAGAAAGAGTATCCCACACTTAAAGAGAAGTTTATTCGCCATAAACCACTCTTAATTTTAAGATGATAATGGATAGCTTGCAATGGATATAGGCAATATCAACTTCAATTACCAATCTCGAGCAGTCTACAGTGCTCATCCGCAAACAAGCCGTGGTAGATTATTCCATGAAACGATGAGTATCACACGCTCACCCTTTCAACGAGATAGAGATCGTATTATCCATTCTAATGCATTTCGACGTCTTAAACATAAAACGCAAGTGTTTATTGCTGATGAAAGCGATCATTATCGTACTCGCCTAACCCATTCCATAGAGGTTTCTCAAATTGCACGAACATTAGCCCGTGCCCTGTGTCTTGATGAAGACCTTGCCGAAGCCATTGCCCTTGTTCACGACTTTGGACACACACCCTTTGGCCATGCAGGAGAAGATGCTCTTAATGAAGCCATGACACCGTATGGCGGCTTTGACCATAATGCACAAGCATTACGCATTGTCACAAAACTAGAACAGCGCTATGCAAATTTTGATGGACTTAACCTTACATGGGAAACCCTCGAAGGACTTGTAAAGCATAATGGTCCCCTTTTAGGTCCTTACGCGAAGAATAAGGAGGTTCCTATCGATATTTTACAATACAATGCGAAACAAGACCTTGCACTTGATTGTTTTGCAGGACTAGAAGCGCAATGTGCTGCTATTGCAGATGATATCGCATACAATGCGCATGATATTGATGATGGTCTACGGTCGCAATTTTTAACACTTGATCAATTTGAACATGTTTCACTAACAGCAGCAATATTAAAAGATATAACAGATGAGCATCCCCACCTCGACCAAGCGCGTCGCGGTTACACACTTGTACGAAGACAAATAACAACCATGGTTGAAGATGTTATCAAACAATCACAAGAAAATTTAGCACGAATCAAACCAACAAGCATAAACGATATTCACCAAGCAAAACAAACCATTGTCACCTTTTCACCGACAATGACCGTTTATGAAAAAGAACTAAAAAACTTTTTATTTAAAAATCTTTATTACCATGAACAAGTTCTTAGCCGTCGTAATGCAGCAAAATGCATTGTACAAAAATTATTCAATTGTTATTATGAAAATCCAAATACAATGCCTGAAAGTTGGCAGAGCAAAACAGTGCACTTAAAAAATCAAGAGTTAGCACGTTTGATTGCTGACTTTCTTTCAGGTATGACGGATCACTACGCTCTACGTGAATATCAGCGTTTATTTGACCATACAGATAATTTCGTTTAATGGCTTTTGGCATCATCATGGAAGCTAAATATGAATATCTTTAAAAATTTCGAAAAAAAAATTAAGAGATCAATTGAATTATCTGATATAAAAGGAAAAAATGGAGAAGATCTAGATTTATCAAAAATCACTGTTGATCCTCCGCGTGATTCCTCCCATGGTCATTTATCAACCAATGCTGCTATGGTACTTGCAAAATCTATTGGAATCAATCCACGTGCACTTGCAGATAAAATCATAGAACTTCTTAAAAATGATTCCTCTATCGAAAATATAGATGTTGCCGGTCCTGGCTTTATCAACATCAAGCTTACAAAATTATTTTGGCAAGATGTTATAAAATCCATGCTTGAATTAGGTACTTCTTATGGTCGTATCCCAATGGGACAAGGAAAACGTGTCAATGTTGAATATGTTTCAGCGAATCCGACAGGGCCAATGCATGTAGGACACTGCCGCGGAGCCGTTGTTGGAGATGTCCTTTCCAATTTGCTACAATTTACTGGCTATAACATTACGAAAGAATATTATATCAATGATGCTGGTCAACAAATCGAAATCCTCGCTCGCTCTGTGCTGTTGCGCTATCGTGAAGCTCTTGGGCAAAAGATTAATGAAATTCCAGAAGGGCTCTATCCTGGAGAATACTTGATACCATTGGGTCAATCGCTTGTTCAAGAATTTGGTGACCAACTCCTCACGATGGATAAAAATGAAGTCTTATCTCTCGTGAAAGAACGTGCAATTCATGCAATGATGTCCATGATTCGTGAAGATTTGGCTGCTCTTAATATCTATCATGATATCTTTTTTTCTGAGCGAATGCTTTATGCAGACAATGCACGCGCTATTCGTAACACGATTAATGATCTTACTTTAAATGGTTATATCTACAAAGGAAAACTTCCTCCTCCCAAGGGACAAAATACAGAAGACTGGGAACCAAGCGAACAAACTTTGTTTCGTTCAACAAATGTCGGTGATGACCAAGACCGTGTTTTGATCAAATCTGACGGTTCTTACACTTATTTTGCGGCTGATGTTGCTTATTTTCGGGATAAATTTAATCGTCATTTTGATGAAATGATTTACATTCTAGGAGCAGACCATGCGGGCTATGTAAAACGACTAGAGGCAATGGCAAAAGCGATTTCTGGTGATAAAGCCAAATTAAGTGTTTTCTTATGTCAATTGGTAAAACTCTTTCGCAACGGTCAACCTGTCCGCATGTCAAAAAGAGCAGGATCATTTGTCACTCTACGGGATGTTGTCGAAGAAGTTGGTCGTGATCCTGTACGTTTTATGATGTTATACCGTAAGTGTGAAGCGCCTCTTGATTTTGATTTTGCAAAAGTAACAGAACAATCAAAAGATAACCCCATCTTTTATGTACAATATGCAAGTGCACGTTGTCACTCAGTCTTTCGTCAAGCACAAGAAGCGCTTCATATTGAAAGCTTTTCAAATGATACATTGACCTCTCATCTTCATCGATTAACAGATGACAATGAAATATTGTTAATACGCAAACTTTCTGAATATCCACGTGTCATTGAACAGGCCGTCGTTCATAAGGAACCACATCGATTAGCGTTTTATCTTTATGACCTGGCTTCCAGCTTTCACACCCATTGGAATAAAGGGAGTGAAAATCTTAATTTACGCTTTATTCAACCTGATGATAAAGAGTTATCCTTTGCAAGATTGGGATTGATACAAGCTGTTATCAATATTTTATCATCAGGACTTACCATCATAGGAGTTGAGGCCCCCATAGAAATGCGTTGAAAAAGTTCTATAAATACATACAATAGGTACTTTATTGATAAACTTTTTCATGTATCCTTGCATGAGAGGGGGAAAATTTATAATTTTAATATAACAAATCAAAATTAACCATTGATTGCACGTAAGTGCAAATCATCATGTGAGAAAAGCTATGAGCGATAACGATCGCAAAAATTTGCACGAAACAAAACACGATCATGGACACCATGATCCTTTAGAAAGACTTACGCGCATTTTTAATCCGAATAAACAAATCGGAAATCAAAATGAACGATCTTCTCTACAAACAGATCAATCAACACCCCACCCCAAAACATCATCCCACGATGATGATTTTGATTTGTCCTTTTTAGAGGAGGAGTTTGAAAATAATTTAACGCATGATTTACCATTTGATGATCAAAAAAAGCAATGGAACTTACACGCAACCAGCAATGCACCAGCCTTAGATATTGCACAAACTGCTTCTTTCAAGGATTTAAAACAAAATAATTTATCTGAAGAAAAATATTCTCCTCGTACCAGTCATGATGAAGAACAGATTTTAGATGCACTTTCTCCATTACCAATCCAAAAGAATCAATTACCTCAAAAGAAAACAACAGCAACCAATGCTGATCCTTCTTTTGAAAAAAGTAATCTTGTTTCACAATCAGAATCAGAAAATTTCTTTTTTGATAAATTTGAAAGACACGAAAATAAGAGAGACATGACAGAAGCTGTTGAACAAATAAATCGTTTTTCACAAACAACCTCACAACAGCCAGAAATTCGGGATATACAAAAAAATTATACTGATGTTACCTCTTCTATGGAGGAAAATGAATTTTTCTCATCTTCTGACCTTGTGTCAGAAAGACAAAACACTACCAAAAATAAAATAACAAGTGACTTCTCCCCACCTTTAGATTCTACACAAATTGACAAACAGCCTTATTTAAAGGCGGACGTACAAGAAGATCATACAATCAACTATCCCCATTTTTTTGAATCCCCCCCTTCACAACAAGAAACTTATAGCGAAAAAGTTTCAACATATAATGATGCTCAAGCCCAATGCATCAATAACACTGGAAATATTTCTAACCAAAACAGAGAAATTTCATATAATGAGAATAATTTAGATGAGTTTCTTTCCTCATCAGCTTCCCTTGATACGAAACAAACGGATAGTTTTTTTGCCCATAACTATACGCACAGAAATACTCCTCCTCCCAATGTTGATACTTATAAATTTTCAGAGGAAATCGTAGAAAAAACTGGCCCTATTATGGTTCCAGAAATCCCGTATGAAGCCCCAGAATATGATGTACCAACAAGTGGTGGTTTAGAAGAAGAATTTGCTGATGTACTCAATGTAGGAAATGTCCCAACAGACAGTTTTTCTCAAAAACAACAGAAAAATGAGGTTTTCAATGAAGTTTTTCATCAAACTATGCAAAATTCAAAAGAAGGTGTTTATATAAACTCTACAGAACAAAATGCCGACTATTTTTCTGCTGCCAATATGGGATACAATTCTCCGTCTTTTAGCGAAAATTCACTCCACACAAACTCAGATGAGATCCTCACGCATCCATCAGCTCCCCCTCCCTTAAAAAGTTTTATTTTTGGTAAAACTGTCATCAAAGGTATTTTCCTTCTTATTTTAATGGCAATAGGATTTGCTGGTTATTCTCACTTTTTTATGTCATCACAAAAAAATGAAGAAACAGTCATTATCCACGCTGATAATACGCCTTTTAAATTCAAATCGGAAACAACTGAAACAAAAAATGATGTCGCACATAATTTAGATATCTATAAACAAACAACTGAACAAAATGAAAAACAAGAAAATGCGCAACAATTTCTCATTGATAACTCTGAACAACCTGAAAATTTAGAGAAGTTAAATCCAGAAGCATCTTCAAATTTTTCATCATCTTCTTCAAATGAATCTGATGTTGAAGACTCCGTTACAGAAGCTGTCAATCATACTATTCCCACACGAGAAGTACAAACTGTTATTGTCAATCAAGATGGTACAGTAACACTCGCTCCCGCGCATCAAACAGAGAGCAAATCTGCCGCTCAATCTGAAGAAACCATTACTCAAACTCCTGATGAGCTTCAAGATCCGTCCCTCGTTTCATCGCATGATTCCAATAGAAACGACCAAGAAAGTGATCATGATCTCAACAATAATATTGATAAAATAATAGCTGAAAATACTTCTAACCTGAATATTGAAGGAAAATTTATCCCAATTCCTTCTCATGCAGAGAGAAATGCACAAGTCGAAACAGAGGCTGCATCTCGCCCCACCTCATCAAACAGAGTTGCACCACAAAGTTCAGAAAGTTATTACGTACAACTTGCATCTCAACCAACGCATGAGCTGGCTAGAGATTCTTTAAAAAATATGAAATCTAAATTTGGGTTCCTTATCGGTGCCCGTCCTTTAAATATTCAACCGGCTTTTATACCAGAAAAAGGTACCTATTACCGTGTTCGTATCCAAACACATAACCGTAATGAAGCCGTAACCCTTTGTGAAAGTATTAAAAATTCCGGTGGAAGTTGCTTCATCACACGCTAAAACAATAAATGCAACGGTTTTAATAACCGTTGCATTATTTATTTCAATACCAGCTCATTACTTATCGAAAACGTTAGAAATTACAATTCCCTCAATCTTTCTTTTTCGCTTATGCTTTTGCGCTGACTTTATTCTTTAAGCTCCATCGATTTTAGCCTTATCTAAAAGATTATATTTACGAAAAAATCACTGCATATCCTTATAGGTATAAGGTACAGGAGGAAGAGAATTTAAATCTTTTTGGGGCGTTGTTACAGTGTGACTTGTTTCTGGAGTATTATAATGCAAAATATGTTCAGGAGATTTTGCAAAAAAAGATCCTAAAAAACCAAAAATAAACCAGATAATAGCGAGCGCAAGAAGAATAGCAAAAATACCTTTAGCGATTGAAATACGCTGTTCACGTTCTTTTCTTTCTGCAGCCATACGTTCTTCATATGTGTGATAATTTTTATCAATCATAGTGGATTCCTTTTCTCGATACCCTTACTTTTAAATTTCTAGAAAATACGCATATATGAAATTATTCAGATGCTTATTTTGAGAAAACGATAAATATAGATAAAGGTTCCAGACTACTTCATAAAGTTGAGAAAAAGATCCAAGAATAAAATCAACAATAGCGACCATAACCCTGAAGTCTATAATAAAACATTGACATAAAGGTTTTGCTAATAATAAAGTTGTGATCAAAATATCCCATTATTTATTTCTATTAATAAAAATAAAATATACTAAAAGGTTTTTCTTATGAAATCTCCCATATCATCGCTTCTATTTAAAATAGAAAAACACCCATCACCTTTGTCAGAAGAAAAACGTGAAAAAATTCTACAAAGTCCCGGTTTTGGTCAGTTTTTTACAGATCACATGTGTACTATTCAATGGACTGAAGACAAAGGCTGGCATAATGCCATTATTTCTCAATACAAAGCTTTAGAAATTAATCCTGCAAGTACCGTTTTGCATTACGGACAAGAAATTTTTGAGGGCTTAAAAGCATATCGTGCAAAAGATGGGCGCATCTTACTCTTCCGTCCTGATGCCAATGCACAACGGTTTATAGAGTCAGCACAACGGTTAGCGATGCCAGAATTACCAAAAAATATTTTTCTAGATGCCGTTCATCAATTAGTAAAAATTGATCAAAAATGGGTTTCCGATCATCCCAATGCTAGCCTCTATATACGTCCATTTATGTTTGGCAATGAAAGCTTTTTGGGTGTTCGCTCTTCTCAAGAATATCTTTTTTGTATCATAGCCTCTCCAGTCGAATCCTATTTCAAAGGAGAAGAAAAATCTGTCAGCGTTTGGATTGAAACAGATTATAGTCGAGCCGGTCCAGGGGGAACAGGGGCTGCCAAATGTGGTGGAAACTATGCAGCAAGCTTACTTGCACAAAAAAATGCAACTGAAAACAATTGTAGCCAAGTGCTCTTTCTCGATATGGTTGAACATAAATGGATTGAAGAACTTGGTGGTATGAATGTCTGCTTTATTATGGACAATAATACACTCGTAACCCCTCCACTTAATGGAACGATCCTTCCAGGAATAACACGTCATTCACTCTTAGAATTGGCGAAACAAATGGGATTAGAGATAGAAGAGCGTCCTTATTCTTTTAAATCTCTCCAAGAAGATGCAAAGAGTGGACATCTTAAAGAAGTCTTTGCTTGTGGTACAGCTGCCGTTGTCACATCAATTGGTCGTTTTAGATATAAAGGGGGAGAGTTTATTATTGGAAATGAAACAGTTGGAGAAATTACAAAGCAGCTTCGTACACAATTGGTCGGCCTTCAAAAAGGGGATATAGAAGATAAAAACGGCTGGGTACATTCTATCCAGCTTTCATAATAATAAGATATTCTCATATTTATAACGCTTCCATGAATACATATCTACCTTCATGGAAGCGTACGTTCTCGCTAAAAAATTTCTCTATTTTTTAGTGACGACAAAAAACATTAATCAAATTTTGAATAATCTTTATGCTGTGCTTTAATATTGCGGACTGTTCCCGTATGGGAACGCATTACGAGAGTTTCTGTTTGAATATAGCGAGGCGTGAATTTAACGCCAGAAAGCATATTACCATCTGTCACCCCTGTTGCTGAAAACAAAACATCACCCTTTGCCATTTCTTCCATTGTATAAACCTTATTGGGATCACTAATCCCCATTTTAGCTGCACGAGCAATTTTCTCTTCTGTATCAAGCAGCAAACGACCTTGCATCTGTCCTCCAATGCAGCGCAAAGCAGCAGAAGCTAAGACACCCTCTGGTGCTCCACCAATCCCCATATAGATATCAATACCTGTTTCTTCTGGATCAGTTGTATCAATAACAGCAGCCACATCTCCATCACCAATCAAGCGAATCGCTGCTCCTGTTGCTCGTACTTCATCAATCAATTTTTCGTGACGAGGTCTATCCATAATACAAACAGTAATCTGATTAACGGCTACTCCTTTAGCCTTTGCAAGAGCATGGATATTATCGGCAGGACAAGCATCTATATCTACTATTCCCTTTGGATAACCAGGACCAATAGCAATTTTTTTCATATAAACATCAGGAGCATAAAGGAGGTTACCCTTTTCAGCAATTGCAACCACAGCCAAAGAATTGGCAATATTTTTAGCGCAAAGTGTTGTTCCCTCCAGTGGATCAAGTGCAATATCAATCGCCAATCCATTTTGAAGACCTACTTTTTCCCCAATATAAAGCATAGGGGCTTCATCCCTCTCACCTTCGCCAATCACCACTGTCCCCTCAATAGGCAATTGATTAAGTTCCCGCCGCATTGCATCTACAGCAGCTTGATCCGCCGCCTTTTCATCGCCACGTCCGCGCCAACGTGCAGCAGCAACTGCAGCACGTTCAGTGACACGTACCAATTCAAGCGTCAAAATACGATCAAGTCCATTTAAAATCTTCTGAGTTGTGGGCATATGAAAAATCCTACCGAATGAATACCAGAAAAAATATTAGTCCTTATTAAGCACTAAGAATAAAGCTTTGGCAAAGATAAAAACTTTTCACAAGAGATAAAAGCGCTCAAGCTCGCCTTTTTGTTATTATTAAAGAAAGTTATCAATTCTCTGCCATACGTTCAATACGAATAAATTGAGATTTTGCAACAAGATGTCCATCTTTTTCAATTTCTGTAAGTGCTTGTCGCACATTCACTTCTGTTGTTTCATGGGTAATTAAAATAATCGTTTTTTCAATCTGATTTTCTACAAAAGGTCTTTGAACAATCGACTCCAATGAAATGTGATTATCAGCCATATGCCTTGCAACTGCAGCAAAAACACCAGCACGATCATGAACATTTAAACGAATAAAATAACCACCTGCATGATGCGAAATACGTGCTTTTTTATGAGGAGTAAGTTCTAATGCTGGACGTCTTAAAACAGGTGCATAGTGAAAGCCAGAACGCGCTTTTGCTATATCCGCCAAATCACCAATAACAGCTGATGCTGTTGCCATTCCTCCAGCACCAGGACCAGAAAACAGTAATTCACCTAATAAATCACTTTGAATAGAAAGAGCATTGGTTACACCATTTATCTGCGCAATCATTGAAGATGTTGGTACCATTGTTGGATGAACGCGTTGCTCTATTCCAGAATCCGTTTTTAATGCAACCCCTAAAAGCTTAATCCGATACCCCAATTCATCAGCTGCTCTGATATCAATTTGCGAAATATTATGAATTCCTTCAACATAAACATTATCTAACGAAATAGCTGTTCCAAATGCCAAGCTTGTCAACAAAGCTAATTTATGGGCCGTATCATTTCCCTCAATATCAAAAGTTGGATCTGCTTCAGCATAACCAAGTCTCTGAGCATCTGCTAAACAATCTTTAAATGAAAGACCTTCCGTAAACATGCGTGTTAATATATAATTACAGGTCCCATTAAGAATACCATAAATCCGCGATATATGATTACCGGAAAGAGATTCCCTCATCGCTTTAATAACAGGAATTCCTCCTGCAACGGCTGCTTCAAAATGAAGAAAAACACCTTTTTTTTCTGCAATTATAGCCAGTTCTACTCCATGTTGAGCAAGAAGAGCTTTATTAGCCGTCACAACATGATGTCCTGTCTCTAGTGCTCTCTTAACAGCGGTATACACCACATCTAATTCACCACCAATTAACTCTACAAAAACGTCAATCTCATCAGAGGCAGCCATCTCTACAGGTGAATCAAACCATCTTATATCACTCAAATCAATTCCACGATTACGGCCTTTATCGCGCGCACTAACAGCAACGACTTTGATTAATCGCCCACATTGACAAGCTAAACTATTTGCCTTTTCACATAAAGCTCGAACAACTGAAATACCAACCGTACCAAGTCCCGCAACGCCAACTTTTAAAGCTTCTGCCATTCCCTAACCACTAATCCTTATCTTCATTGAAAAAATCGTTAAATGATATGTCATCAACACAAAGAATGCTGACATCCATAAAAACAAAATAAATACTCTGCTCTATTCACTCCATTTTTTCTAATAGAATTATTCACAATTTTTTAATAAAAATCACTAAAAATACAAATATTTATTTTCTTCAAACTTTTCAGAACCTTAATAAAATATCTCATTCAGAATAAAAATCTGCGAAACTGATAAATACAAGTTATCATAAAGAATTGCCTTGTTAAAAAAACAAAACTTTTTCATAAAAACTAAACTCTATCAACAAAGCATGGAAAAAGTTCTAAAAAACAATTAACAAAAAGTTAAAAAGTATTGAAAAATTGGTAGAAGACACAACAACATTTCTTCTAAATCAACAAATATTAAACAAAAAACATTCTTTCATATGATAAGTTAGGAGAATAGATAAAATAAAGTGACCAGTAAATAATACCACATTCCTTCCTACCATTACATAGCTTTGAACCATAATTCTTTAATGCAAAAGTCTCCACGGTCTCATATATCAAAATAGAACATTACATTAAAATAAAAAACAAGACTTAATGTGTGTGTACTATAATTCCAAGATATTATAAATATGGAGAATAAATTTGTAAAATTCGAATATTTTAGCTCAACTTATTGCCACCCCTTTGAAAACCTAACAAATTGAAAAGGCAAGAACCTCAATCAAGCCTTTTACCCACGCTGTTTCATTTTTCAATAAAGACCCCTCTCAATACGTGAGAAAGCAAATGAAAGAGCTTTTAATTTTAAATTTTTTACAACCATATAAAAGTAAAGATGAAAAAAACAATTTTTAATATATTCTGCAAAACTTGCTTTAATCATTTTTATTCTAGTCATACAGACTCTTTATATTTTATTAAACTGATAGGATTCTATAGCTTATGCTTCAAAAGAAACTTTTATATGATTCGTACTATTTGTTACCTTGGTAATAAATATTGGCTTTCTACTTCATAAAATATACAATTTTTTATTTTATGATAAACTCAAGTGTGCAAGTTTTTGTATAAAAGCTGTCTCAAGTAAGTTAAATAATATTCTCATGTGCAAGCATAAAGTAACAAGCAATAAATTATACAAAAAATAAACACATTTAAAATGCTGTTAAAATTAAAATGCTGTTAAAATGTTGTCTTGGTCATTTTACCTACGCCTCAAACCGAAAATAAACAAAAATATCATTCGCTGGGACGATTCTCACATCAAAACTTTCTATTAATCGTGATACTCTTATATTTTTTCTACAAAAAATCTTAAAAAATAAAATGATCCAACCAAGAGTCTCTCAAAAATTATTCAAGAAAACACACTTTTTTCAAAAAAAAATGACACAGAGGGCTTGCGAAGTAAAAAGATCCTCTCTATAAGCCTCATAATTGGTTTGCGCCCATCGTCTAGCGGTTAGGACATCGCCCTTTCACGGCGGAAACAGGGGTTCGATTCCCCTTGGGCGTACCATGTTTCTTTTTACTGTACACAATCTATTGATTTTATATATCCTTTTTAATGTACGGGGTATGTGGATAAAAGTTAGAGAATAGGATTTTTAACATATCTCTTA
>NZ_JBHIQI010000009.1:0-61159 GCF_042196465.1 Bartonella sp. AD13SXNS | reverse complement strand
ACGTGATCTGGTCGAATAGCTTTTGTGGAACCTGTTGTATAAAATAATTTTAAGCCCTTATGCTTGAAACTCACAATCGCCATTAACGCCCCTTATCGTATACCAACACTATACGATTAATAAAAATAAGAGTCAAGCAAGATACTGGAAAATCTGGTTGCATATTTGGATAAAATGATTGAGAATAAGCTACAAAAAGGTTCGGGATAGACAGAGAAATAAGTTAATAAAATCAATGGAATCAAAACTCCCTAACTTTTATATAACTTATTGATTTTATATAAATATAGCAATCCCACCTCCTCCGCTATAGCATTTTTATCATGCTATAACTTTTTGATTTTACATGACTTTTTTAAAGATTCGGTGTCTTTGTAAACAGTTTTTTGGCATTTGGAGTGATTTTTTTGGCATGCCCTGAAAAAGAACCAAAAACAGAACTCGCAAAACATCTACGTGAAGTACGGCGAATACTCGGGAATGAAGAACGGGGTATTTTTGCGCAACGCCTTAATTTACAACGCACTACCCTTGCCAATTATAAAATCGGAGCGCACGAGCCAACATCCTCAGCAATTAACGCTTACCATAGAGTCTATAACATTAATCCTCATTGGCTTGTTACGGGTGAAGGCAAAATGTTTAGTGACATGGCAAAAGCGAAAACAGCAGGTTTTAAACCACAAACTATCCCTGCTGGACTCATGAAAAAACTCGGTCGCATAGCTTATACAACCTATCGCGATGCAAATATAAAACTCCCCCCTGAAGATATAGCGGAACTCGCGGCAGAGCTTTGTATAAAATTGCAAGAGCTTGTTCAAAACATCAACGACACAGAAGAAGTCGAAGCAACTTTCCCTCTTCTTAAAATCCATTTAAAGCGTCAACTAGAGGCTGAAAGAGTACATCTAGAAACTACACAAGATACGGCTTAATGCCTCTCTAAAATGAAAAATACAGGCGCGTTTCTCTTTACATCAAGAAAATGAAATAACATATTGTTTTTAAATAATTATATTTACGAAAAATAGAAACGCGCCATATGGCGCATATCTTTTTTGCTTTTTAGGTCATTTTTGGCTGATTTTGGAGTGAACTTCACGATGTATCGAATTTTTTACAGGGTCTTCAAAGGCGTTTTTTTAGGTTTTCACAGACTTTTTAAAATTTTTCACAGGGTATTCAAAGACCTTTCAAAGATCATTTAAAACCTCTTTAATGCGTCTTTATTTTTTCTCTTAAAGGTCGCAATTTGAGATGATACGTTCTTGAGTCGGAATCACATTATTTGAGAAGAAGCGTATATAAAAGAAGCGTATATAAGATGTGTTCATCTCTTTTAGAGTAAATTGACTGAGAATTTTTCCATGTCCCAAACACATTATTCAGATATATTATTAAAGAGAGAAACATTTAAGCAATTGGGTCAACTTGACCGCATTGCTCTTCAGTCTGCACTTGTGCAACGTTTGCACCGTTGCTCCTTTGAGGAATTGGGTAAACACTACCCTATTGCTGTACTCATGCAATTGGATCAACTTGATCCTATTGTTCTTTAAGCAATTAGGACAAGTTGTCCCTATTCCTCTCTCCCACCCAAAGTGCAGACATTGCATTTTGATTTTAGAAAACATAACAACTGATCAAAATGCAAGGTACACCTTTGATTTTTTATTTCCTTCACACGCAATTTCATTGTGATCTGAACTTGATTTAGTTTGAAGACATTGCGCAATCTGGCAAAGCATTCACCAATCTAATCCCCCATTCATATCAAAAGCCATAGCCGCTTTGGCAGCATAAATGCTAAAAGCTTCTAAATACTATTCGTCAATCCCAGCTTTGCTGGCACGAGTCATCAGTTCTCAATTTTTCCCTAAATTCCGATTTTTTGCAATTTTAAGTGTCAAAATAAATTTTAACAAAACGCGCACTGAAAGGTAAAATAGCTATAAAAATAATGAATTATCGCGTATTCTTACCTAATCTCAACTCTTCTAACTTAGTACAAAGCCTTATGTAAAAACCATAGCGATTTTGAAACAATTCAAATCTTAACGATTATTATTTCCTTAACTGGTGGTATTTCTCATCGGCGTTTCATCTCAGCATAGCTCTAAGAATAAAAGCGGATTGAACTATCTATTTTAATGACCAGAATAATATATTTAACGATCTACTGTCAACATCGCTGGATCAATTGTACAATAACATATTTAATTAATATGTATTGTTATATATGTTTGTAGTTAAATTGAAAGCGCATTTAGATAATCCTGCTTTCTTATCTCGATATTCAGAATGACTAAGCGAAAAATTATATACGCAACTGTAAAATTTTACTTCTCTTAAAATCATTCACTTATTCGCTAAAAACTTAATGAACAACTCAAATGACCATTTTCATAAAGAGGAAATCTGCTTCTTTTTGGAGAATGTTGTTATTTAGGATGATATGAAATTGAAAAGTTTGGTGCACCCGACAGAATTCGAATCTGTGACCTCTGCCTTCGGAGGGCAGCGCTCTATCCAGCTGAGCTACGGGTGCTTAAAACCGATTATTAAAATTAATTGTGATCTTTTAACTAATCATCCTCTTAGCTTCAATGCTAAATTACCATTCTAATAAAAAAATTACTTATTTGTAAATTATCTAACTACGCACCCCTTTTATTTTTCTACAATGATACTTTATCTTGAAAGAGCTTTTTTGTCTTCAACACTCCTTTTATTATTAAAAGAGCTTTTATTACAACTTCAAAACTTTCAAAAAATAAGTTACAATATAAACTGTAAGTATCAGGATAATTTCTAAATGATTACATTACCAAGTCGCTTTCATTTTGTTTCCGCAGAAACTGAGGAAGCTCTCAAAGCTACCCATAAATTAATTTCCGTTTATGGTCATTCTTCTCTGGAAGAAACTGATATTGTTGTTGCAATCGGTGGTGATGGGACAATGTTACAAACCGTACGGGACGTCATGAATACAGGCAAACCCATTTATGGCATGAATCAAGGTTCTGTAGGATTTCTTATGAATGAATTTCATGAAAAAAAATTACCTAATCGTATTGCTGTCGCTCATAGAAAAGAAATCCATCCCCTGCGCATGATTGCAAAAGCTGAATGTCAAGAATCTATTGAAGCTCTTGCAATTAATGAAGTATCTCTCTTTCGGCAATCTTATCAAGCAGCAAAAATTCGTATCACCATTGATAACAACGTGCGCATGGAACAATTAAATTGTGATGGAGTCCTCGTCGCTACACCGGCAGGATCAACCGCTTATAATTTATCAGCACAAGGACCTATTTTACCCCTTATGGCCCCCCTTATGGCTCTTACTCCCGTTAGTCCTTTTCGTCCTCGGCGTTGGCATGGAGCATTGCTTCCCAATACAGTAACAGTGCGCTTTGATATGCTTGAACCTGACAAACGCCCTGTTAACGCTGCTGCTGATAATGTTGAAGTTAAATCTGTCCATTCAGTTACTATTTCAATGGCAACAGAAGTAACAGCTTCAATCCTTTTTGACTCAAATCATTCATGGGATGAACGCATTTTATCAGAACAATTTCGCTATTAATGATTGTATTGTGCGTTTTATGTGTATATGGTTGTTATAGTTAGTTTTTTTGTGAAAGCATCTTAAAACTCTTTAAGAGTGGGGGATATTGGTTATACTCATCATTTAGATAGCAAAATTAAAATCACAGAGCAATTGATAAAAAAATGATACCATCTTTAAACAGTTTTGATGATTTAGGTCTTTCCGCAAAGGTTGTTAACGCTGTAAAATCAGCGGGATATACAACTCCAACACCTATTCAAAGTGAAACAATTCCTCACGTCCTTCAAAGAAAAGACGTTCTAGGAATCGCTCAAACGGGAACGGGTAAAACCGCCTCTTTCGTATTGCCTATGCTCACTCTCCTTGAAAAAGGTCGTGCAAGAGCACGAATGCCCCGTACGCTCATCTTAGAACCAACAAGAGAAATTGCAGCTCAAGTTGAAGAAAATTTCGATAAATACGGAATAAATCATCGTTTAAATGTTGCTCTTTTGATTGGTGGGGTATCTTTTGAACTCCAAGATCGCAAACTTGAACGAGGAGCTGATGTTCTTATAGCAACACCAGGGCGCCTTCTTGATCATTTCGAGCGCGGTAAATTGCTCCTGATGGGCGTTGAAATCCTTGTTATTGATGAAGCTGATCGCATGTTGGACATGGGCTTTATTCCTGATATCGAACGCATCTGTAAACTAACACCTTTTACGCGTCAAACTTTGTTCTTTTCTGCAACAATGGCACCAGAAATTACAAAACTAACGAAACAATTTTTACATTCTCCGGTATCTGTTGAAGTTACAAAAGCTTCCTCAACAGCGACCACAATTACACAACGGCTTGTTAAATCTGGAAATAAATCATGGGACAAAAGAGCAGTTCTACGAGAGCTTATCCAAAATGAAGGTACCGAGCTTCAAAATGCTATTATTTTCTGTAATCGCAAGAGGGATATCTCTGAACTTCTTAGATCACTCATTAAACATAACTTTAATGTAGGTGCATTGCATGGGGATATGGACCAATATTCACGTATGAACACCCTAGCCGATTTTAAAAATAATAAACTTACACTTCTGGTTGCTTCTGATGTTGCTGCCCGTGGTCTCGATATTCCAGCCGTAAGCCACGTATTTAACTATGATGTTCCTACACATGCTGAAGACTATATCCATCGAATTGGTCGTACAGGGCGTGCAAATCGTAGCGGAAAAGCTTTTACAATCGTCACAAAAGCTGATCAAAAATATATCAATGCCATTGAGGAAATGAGTAATGAAAAAATTGAATGGCTCAATGGAGATCTCTCGACTTTAATAACAGATGATCAAACAGAAGATATTGTTGTAAAGAAAAAGCCCTTAAAATCATCAAAGAAAACTGCTCCACAAGAGCCTGTTGCTCACACTAAAAAATCTGTAGAAGAGAATAAAACAGAATATATCAAAAATGCAAATAATAAGGAGAAGCCATCTGAGCAACAACGCTCACGAAAAAATAAGAACTACACGCCTCTTGGATTTGGTGATGATATTCCTGCATTCATGCTTATAAAAACGCGTAGATAGACTCGTCCTTTACTCTCTGTAAGCATAAAGTAAATAAAAGATGTCTTTTAAAAGTTTCCCTTATTTCTTAGAGAGTCTTTTTATTACCTTTTCACGCCCTAAAAGTTGCAAAAGCTTTCCCATTTCAGGTCCATGATCCATGCCCGTAAGCGCTTGACGCAATGGCATAAATAAAGACTTTCCTTTCCGACCTGTTTTTTCTTTTAATGCTGTTGTCCAAATTTTCCAACTTTCCTCATTCAAAGCACCTTCAGGTAAGAAATCGAGTGATTGATGCATAAATGCACGATCCTCTAGTGCTACTGTATCAAAATTCTGTTCATCATGAATGATTTTCCACCATAAAACAGCATCATTGACTTTATCAATATTACTTCTTATCGCGTTCCAGAAATATTCCGCCTTATCTCCCTCAATAGAAAGTTTTTTAAGGCGCATTTTAACGTCCTTATAACTTAGTTCATGAACAAGATGACTATTCAAAGAAAGAAGATCAGCAATATCAAATTTTGCAACAGATTTTGATGTATCTTGTAAATTAAAATGCTCTAAAAGCGCTGCTTGATGGGGATAGGGATGTACATTTTGTGATGTCCCAATCAAAACGGCGAGGCATTGAACAGCTATAGATTCAAATCCTTCTTCCCGTAGAGAACGAATAGAAAGATCATTATTACGTTTTGAAAATCCTTTTCCTAAAACTGTCGCCAATAAATTGGTATGAGCAAAAATCGGTAATTCTGCATTAAGAGCTTTAAAAAGAGCAATTTGAGCGCCTGTATTTGTAATATGATCATCCCCACGAATAATATGCGTAATAGCCATATCTACATCATCAACAATAGACGGCAATGTATAAAGATAGCTTCCATCTTCACGAATAAGAACAGGATCTGAAAGAGAAGCCAAATCAATCGTCTGCTTTCCCTTTATTGCATCATTCCAGCAAACTTCTGTTCGCTTTGTTTGTAAAGGATCACTTTCAAAATTAGGAAGAAGAAAACGCCAATGGGGTTTACGGCCTTGAGATTCAAAGTTTTTTTTCTCTTCTTCTGTCAATTTTAATGCTGCACGGTTATAAATAGGAGGCAATTTGCGTGAAAGCTGGATTTTACGACGCCGCTCTAATTCTTCTGCAGTCTCATAACAGGGATAAAGAAACCCGCGTTGTTTGAGAATTTCCGCAACTTCATCATATCGATTAAATCGCTTAGATTGGTAATAAATTGAATCTGGTTGAATACCAAGCCATTCAAGGTCAACAGCAATAGCATCAATATATTCTTGTTTAGAACGTTCAACATCTGTATCATCATAGCGCAAAATAAATTCTCCTTTATGCGCTTGCGCATAAAGCCAATTGAAAAGCGCAATACGGATATTGCCAATATGAATATAACCTGTTGGAGAGGGAGCAAAACGAACTTTAACCATAAAATAATACTCAATTTTTATCGCGAAAATGATTGACTATGGGATAGCGACGATCGCGTCCGAAATTTTTGTAACTGATTTTTACACCGGGTGCAGATTGTCGTCTTTTATATTCGGCACCATAAAGAAGCTGTTCAACTTTCTCAACAGTTTCCCGTGGATGCCCACGTTTAATAATATCGCCAATACTCATGTCATTTTCTACAAGAGATTGTAATATATCATCTAAAATAGGATAAGGCGGAAGAGAATCTTCATCTTTTTGATTTTCCCGCAGCTCTGCAGAGGGTGCTTTTTCTATAATATTGGATGGAATGATCATTCCTTCTGGTCCTCTCAAATTGTGCAAGTGATTTTTATTGCGCCACTCCGCTAATGCATAAACCTGCATTTTATAAATATCTTTAAGAGGATTAAACCCGCCATTCATATCCCCATACAGTGTTGCATATCCCACAGCCATTTCTGACTTATTGCCTGTCGTTACCACCATTGAGCCGAATTTATTTGAAAGCGCCATTAAAAGTGTACCGCGTATACGACTTTGAAGATTTTCCTCTGTGACGTCAGAGGGTAACCCTGAAAAAACAGGTGCCATTGTCTTTAAAAAAGCCTCAACAGGTTGTGCAATCGGTATGATTTCATAACGACATCCCAAAAGATCAGCACATTCTTTGGCATCTTTTAATGATTCTTGCGAAGTATAATGATAGGGCATCATAATGGTGCGAACCCTCTCAGCACCAAGAGCATCCACCGCCATTGCCGTACACAGGGCTGAATCAATTCCTCCTGAAAGACCAAGAATAACATCCTTAAAGCCGTTTTTATTAACGTAATCTTTCAACCCCAAAACACAAGCTTGATAATCAGCCGCTAATCCATTGAGAAGACTTTCACTAGGACCTGAAATACAGTGCCATCCCGTCGTTGTTTTTTGCCAATGGCTTAAAGCAATATGGCTATCAAAGTGTTTCATTTGAAATATCTTTTTGCCTTGTCCATTCAAGGCAAAAGACCCACCATCAAAAACGAGCTCATCTTGACCACCTACTTGATTAGCGTAGATAATTGGCACTCCAGATTGTAGAGCCTGTGTATGAACAACGTCTATACGTTTTAATGTTTTATTACGATAATAAGGAGATCCGTTAAGGACAAGAATAATTTCCGCTCCTTTATCTTTAAGCTCTGTACTAAGAGAGGAATCATTCCAAAGATCCTCACAAATGACTATTCCTAATTTAATTCCATGATAGACAATAGGCTGAGGACGTGGACCTGAAGAAAATAAACGCTTTTCATCAAATTCAGCATAATTAGGTAAATCAAACTTCAAACATTCGGCAATGACTCTCCCTTCATCAAGAAGCATGACACCGTTGTAAATATTGCCATTGCGTCTTAATGGAAGTCCAATGACAATTCCTGGTCCGCCTACGGTTATCTTTGCTAATTTCTCAACAGTCTCTTCACATGTTTTTGTAAAAGCAGGTTTTAGAACAAGATCTTCCGGCGGATAAGCACTTATAAAAAGTTCCGTGAATAAAACAAGATCAGCTCCCTCTTCTTTGGCCTTTTGATGCGCCATGACAGCTAAAGAAAAATTCCCCTCAATATCACCGACAATAGGATTTAATTGGGCAATTGCTACCCGAAAATCATTTTTCATAAGCCTTTGTATCATTTCATCAGTTTAACAACCATAACTTTATTCTTCATCATCGGAAATATCATTTTTTAAAATTCTTTTCTGCCATAATGACCTAAAAAATATTAGGCAAATTTTTGCCTACCCCCCAGCGGCAATTGCTAACGAGTCAGTCACGCGATTTTTTTTAAGGAGTTCCGCAACAAGAAACGCCAATTCTAACGATTGATCTGCATTTAATCGTGGATCACATTGCGTATGATAACGATCAGATAAATCGTCCACAGAAATAGCATGTGCCCCACCGGTACATTCAGTGACATCACGACCTGTCATCTCAATATGAATGCCTCCTGGATAAGTTCCCTCTCCATGATGCACAGCAAAAAAATTCTCGACTTCTTTTAAAACATAATCAAAGGGACGCGTTTTATAACCACTAACAGTAATTGTATTGCCATGCATTGGATCACATGACCATATAACCGCACGCTTCTCGCGTTCAACGGCGCGGATGAGTTTAGGTAGATAACTTTCAACCTTATCATAACCAAAGCGCGTAATAAGGGTAAGCCGACCTGGCTCGTTTTCAGGATTTAGAATATCAATTAATCTTAAAAGCTCATCAGGCTCAATGGAAGGGCCACACTTTAATCCTATAGGATTTTTGATACCACGACAATATTCAACGTGAGCATGATCAATCTGACGTGTACGGTCTCCAATCCATAACATATGGCCAGATGTTGCATACCAATTTCCTGAAGTTGAATCAATTCGCGTCAAAGCCTCTTCATAACCAAGTAAAAGTGCTTCATGACTGGTATAAAAAGATGTTTCACGCAATGAAGAATGCGTTTTAGATGTAATCCCTATAGAACGCATAAAATCAATTGCTTCAGAAATACGCTCTGCCAATAATTCATAACGTTCCCCCTGCGGACTGTTAGAAACAAAACTCAACATCCATGTGTGAACATTTTCTAAATTAGCATAGCCACCTTGTGAAAAAGCACGCAAGAGATTAAGTGTTGCCGCAGATTGGCGATAAGCCATGGACATCCGTTGCGGATCCGGAATACGAGAATCGGCTCTAAATTCAATGCCATTAATAATATCCCCCCGATAAGCAGGAAGTTCAATCCCTTCTTTACTTTCGATATCAGAAGAGCGTGGCTTTGCAAATTGACCAGCAATACGACCAATTTTAACAACAGGCTTAAAACTACCAAAGGTTAAAACAATCGCCATTTGCAAAAATACACGAAAAAAATCTCGGATATTATCAGCTTCATGTTCTGCAAAGCTTTCGGCACAATCACCACCTTGCAATAAAAAAGCTTGTCCTTTTGCAACAGCTGCTAATTCATTTTTTAAATCACGTGCTTCACCGGCAAAAACTAAAGGCGGATAGCTTCTCAGTTTTCGTTCAACATCTTCTAACATAGACTTATCCGGATAAGTCGGAACTTGTTTAATTGGCCTTTCTCTCCAAGAGCCAGGCCCCCATTCTTTTATCATTACACCCTCTCTAAAGACTAAACTTACAGCTTGGCATATCAAAAACTTTTCACCAGAATATATGCTGCTTAATTTTCTATTTTCTTTCCATTTTCATATATATAACTTGGTTTATACATCGTTACCAATTCTTCTGCCATCGTTGGATGCACTGCCATCGTCTCATCAAAGATATCCTTCGTCAGCTTACCCTTGAGAGATATCCCTATAAGCTGAGCCATCTCACCAGCATTTTCCCCTAAAATATGAGCGCCCACAACAATACGACTTTCACCATCAACAATGAGTTTCATAAGCATTTTCTCTGAACTACCAGAAAGAACATTACGCATAGGACGAAAAACTGTACGATAAATTTCAAGACGCTTATAACGCTTTACCGCCTCCTCTTCTGAAAGACCAACCGTTCCAATCTCTGGTTGAGAAAAAACTGCCGTTGTAATTAAATCATGATCAGGTGTTGTGGGAATATTCTCAAATGCTGTCTTAACAAAACACATTGCACCATGTATCGCAACGGGTGTTAATTGAATATGACCTGTTACATCACCAACAGCCCAAATATGGGGGATATTTGTTGTCATTTTCTCATCAACAACAACTGCACCAAATTCATTCACCTTAACACCTGCCCGCTCAAGTCTTAAACCCGTTGTATTTGGTACACGCCCCGTAGCCAACATAATTTGATCGGCACTGATTATTTTCCCATTTGACAAAACAACTTCATAACAATTTTCTGCAGCCTGTACTTTAGAAATTGTTATACCATAGAGAATAGAAATCCCTTTTTCAATCATTGCATCGCTGAGCAATTGCCGCAAATCATGATCAAAATTACGAAGGATTAAATCACCACGATGAAGGAGTGTTGTTTTTACACCTAATTCATGAAAAATATTAGCAAATTCAACACCAATATACCCTCCACCAACAATCACTATTGATTTTGGGAGTTGATTAAGATCAAAAATCTCATTAGAAGTAAGGCAAAATTCACCGCCTTCTATGGACGTATTTGGTGCAAGTTTTGCCCCTGTTGCAATCAAAATTTTTTCTGCACTTACCCGCTCACCCGTGGCAGAAAGCTCTAATGTGTGATCATCCATAAAAGTAGCACGACTTTCATAAATATGCACATTGTTATTTTCTAATCCCTTACGATACAGCCCTTCTAACCTTGATATTTCTTTATTTTTAGCTGCAACCAACTTTTCCCAACTAAAAATTGGATCCGCATATTCCCACCCAAAACCAACACTTTTCTTAAATTCTTTGGCATATTGTGACGCATAAACATAAAGTTTTTTGGGAACACAACCACGAATAACACAAGTGCCCCCTATACGATACTCCTCAGCTATAGCGACACGCTTACCAAGAGCTCCCACAAGCCGTGCTGCACGCACCCCACCAGAACCACTTCCAATAACAAATAAATCAAAATCAAAAGAACCCACGAACTAATCCTTCTCACATATCTACAAACAATAGGCTAAGATCATTTATTATCAAATAAAAGTCTTTTTTCTTTTGAAGAAGCATTTTAAGCAATATTCTTAAAGGATTTATTCTTATTAAAAGATTAAAAACGGCGGAAAAACCGCCGCTATTACAAAAATCAGAAATCGCCTATTGCAGTCATGATATCAATCAAACTATTTTTTGTTTTCTGGAGATCCTGATTTTGTAGGTATAGTAGAATTATTCAAATTAAGTGTTTCAGACATCTCTTTTTTCACATTTTCTACAAGATCTTGCATAAGAGCAGAACGCCATACATCAAATGCAGAATAGGAATCACGTGCAATATTGGGGACTTCTGTCAAAAACTTTTTACCGGTATCAGAATTATAAAATGCTGTAATGGCATCAAGCTCTTTTTGAGTAAAATATTTTGCATACACATGAGCAATCTCTTTTTCTAGATCAGAGCGCCTTTTAACTAAAGCAAGCGCTTGCTTATCAACAATATCAGAAATAGCTGTTGCCAAATTCGGATCATCACTGATTAGTTCATTTTTGAAATCATGAACCGCATTTGGTAAAAAATTATCAAATTGATCCGTTGCATGAATGGATCTGATCGCCTTTCGCGCTGAATCCAAATGTTGATCACTCACACCTTGTGCATGAACCATTCCAATATTCACAACAAAAATGGTAATTGCACCCCAATATGCGACAAAACGCGGAAAAGAAAATATTATTCTCATTTAATGATTACCCTGATAGTTAATTATAATTTAAATTTGTTATTCTACCTAAAGTCTTTAAGACCCTTTTTTATTGTGCTAGTATATCATCATGTAAATATCTTTTCTAAAAATCAAATGGTTCTAAAACTTTTGTTTGTCCATCAGCCATAGCAACAATTGCACGTGAAGCCAACCCCAAAAAAAGACCATGCTCAACAACGCCAGGAATGGCAAGAAGCGCCTCTGATAATAATTGGGGTTGCAGAATGCATCCCCAAAATGCATCAAGAATAAAATGACCACCATCTGTTTCAAAAGGATTTTTTCCATTCATTCGCAATATAATGTCTCCAGAAAGTCCGAAATCATCAGCAACTTTTTCGATGGCTTTGCGTGTTGTATGGATACCAAATGAATTAACTTCAATCGGTAGTGCAAAAGCACCAAGTCTTTTTACTATCTTGGTTTCATCAGCAATGACAAGCATTTCACGGGATGCCGATGCCACAATTTTTTCATACAACAATGCTCCACCTCCTCCTTTAATGAGCATCATCTGAGGACCAATTTCATCTGCTCCATCAATATCAAGATCCAATTCAGGTATTTCTTCTAAAGTGCTAACAGGAACTCCAAACTTACGACAGAGCTGTTCAGAATATCGTGAGGTAGCAACACCAGTCACACGCAGACCATCCGCAACACGCTCACCAAGAAGACGAATAAATTCATTGACTGTCGAACCAGATCCGATACCAAGCCGCATACCATCCTCAATAAATTCAAGCGCTCTAACAGCTGCCATTTTTTTTAACTGCTGAACATTCATGAATGACTTCACCTTTTATCCGCAAGCAGTACTCACTCCCCCTATTACCGCCGATAATAAAAGGTAACTACCTGACTCAATCTTCTAAACTTACCGTTATTTTTGCTTGAACAGATGTTACTCATTATAGAAATATATGATAAGAATAAAATAGAATAATCAACAATTATCTTTTTTATTTCTCTGAGAAAATTTGTTAGCATTTTTCTCATTCAATAAGAATTTTTGATTTATCTTGTGCTATCAATAGGATGTACAAAGATGTACATAGCAATTTTTTTGAAAAATTTAAAATGATCAGATATAAAAATCATCTATTTCTAGAAACTGTAGATTATTATTTCGTTTCAATGACATTGATAAATTTACCAATCTAAATACCGTAAAATATTATCAAAAAAGTCTTCTATTCTTTTCCGTTTTGTCATCGTCCAGATATGAAGAAAAATGCGATTAAATTATATATTTTTTTGTGCATACCGTCTATGCATATTCCATGGTCTATGAAACCCTAGAGAAGACCAAATAATATCCCCACTTTTGGTCATCATCACGCTTCCTCGTGATAACAATTGTTGAGGGGTAAATATTATTTTTGCCTTCTTGTGACATACTGGATTATGCATCGCAATTGTAAATGTTTGAATAAGAATATCTGCCTCTACGCATTGATCTGTTTCTCTCTGTAAAACGATAACTTTTAATCCATTATCCAATAAGGATGCACAAACATGACGATCACAAATAAATTGTCCGTGCAATGAAGGCCCATACTTTGTTGGTTTAATCATTTCATTCACACGGAATGACTTTTTCCATACGGATGACGTTAATTTAGAAATATGGTAACGATCAATATATAACTTTTTATCATGGATAACACCCACCAGACGCATATTATCTGCGATCATCAGTTGTACAGGTGAATGCATCACACAAATACAAATACCAACCAAAATAAAAAAACTAAAAAAGAGTCGGATAGGTGTTTTGCAAAAAGTCAATCCAACCAAGCCTATACTCAGTAAGATCAACGCAGATAACGGCATAAAACCAGGATTCAAATCAGGAGAAATAGCCTTGATAGCATGTGCAATCTTTATCACAAGATCAACTCCAAACCCCATAATTTGAAGGGGAAGCCATTCAAATCCTCCTAACATTGCAAGAACTGCGATTAATCCAAATGGAATAACAAAAATTGAGATGACAGGCAAAGCAAAAGCATTACTGATAATGCTCAAAGATGCCATATTAGAAAAATGATAAGCAGCATAAATTCCACTTGCACTCCCTGCAACAAAGGAAGAAGCACACGTTGAAAGAATCGATAAGAAAACAAAATTTATCACTCCTCCTCCAACATAAGAGGAAGTTGTTTTTCCTTTACGAAAAAATGATCTTCCACTCCACCAATCAAAAAAAGCAATCAAAGCAGCAGTCGCAGAAAAGGACATTTGAAAGCTAGGACCTAATATTTCATGGGGTGTCATTGCCAGAGTTATCAACCCTGCAATGGAAAAATTACGCATTGTTATAGCAGAGCGATTACACAATATAGCAACCAACATAACAGCAATCATCACAAAACTTCTTTGCGCTGATATTGCTAAGCCCGACAATAACAAATAAAAAGCTGTTATCATAAACGCAACGATAGCAGCAAACTTTTTACTGGAATAATAGGAAGAAAAAACTGGAAAAAATGCTAAAAAACTACGGATACTCAAAAGAACTATGCCGCTTAACAACGCCATATGTAAACCTGATATTGATAAAATATGGGCTAATCCAGCTGTACGTAATGCTTCATTTGTCTCATTTGAAATACCAGCACGCTGCCCTGTTATGAGAGCAGCTGCAACACTCCCCTTTTCTCCGTCAAGGGCTATACGGATTCTTTGTGTCATCTTCGTGCGTAAATTTTCAATTTTCTGTAAAATGATAGCGAATATTCCATCAGGCTGCGAAACGGATATTTTTCTTGGTTTTCCTAAATAAACGCCTTGTGCCCCAATTCTTTTAAAATAATTATGAAAACTAAAATCGTAGCCTCCTGGACGCACCGGCCCAGAGAATGCACGAATCTTAACTTTTCCACGCAGTCCATCACCAACCGCTAAGCCAGATGGCAAATATTTTGCTGATAAACGAACACGATGAAGACTACGGCGTAATATGGGCTTTTCTGTGCTCAAAATATCCAAAACTAAACGAAATCCTCCTTTGGCTCCTGACTCAATAGAAACAATTCTTCCCGTCAATGTAGTGACAATGTCACTGCTTAACATGGGTGTTGCAATACGCCACGTTTCTATTTTTGCCGCTAAAGCACCCAATATAATACAAAACAGAAATCCCACGGGAATCCATATTTTTCGATAAAAACGTGCACCATAAAATATTCCCAGAAAAATACTGACCAACGCCCCCAATTGTCCCCAAGTTGGCTCCTGTTCTAAATGAAAATAAAAAATGATTCCTAGAGAAAAAAAGACTAAAATCAACGAAAAACGGATACCAAAAGCAACCTCTTTATTGATACAATCCGCTAACCATTTGCGAAAAAAAATGATTACTTCTTTTAAGAGTGTCAATAAAAAAAGTTTTTGTTGATTATAGCTACCGTTCTTTGCATCATCATACCTAAAAAAAACACTCTGCCCTATCTGACATGGCTTTTTTCTTTCTGTAACAGATTTTTCGGATAAACCCTCTTTAACTTTACTTTTATAAAACATCAGCCCCCCACTTTAACTCGCAATACGGCTATTGCACGCCCCATCACTTATGCTAACATGACTTTTCTATAAAGTTCCATAAGTAATATCTTAGTTTAAAGGAAAATATTCGTGTCTGTTATTACTCGTTTTGCCCCTTCACCCACTGGCTTCCTTCACATTGGTGGTGCTCGTACTGCTCTTTTTAATTGGCTTTATGCAAAACATACCGGTGGAAAAATGCTTTTACGAATTGAAGATACAGACCGGGAGCGTTCAACAGAAGCAGCTGTAAAAGCCATAATAGATGGCTTGCACTGGATGGGTCTTAGTTATGATGGTCTCCCCATTTCACAATTCCAACGCGCAGAACGTCACCGCCAAATTGCCGAGCAGTTGGTCAAGAATGGCAAAGCATATTATTGTTATGCTTCACCTGAAGAATTAGCTGAAATGCGTGAAAAAGCCCGTGCAGAAGGGCGCCCACCACGTTATGATGGACGTTGGCGGGACCGTGATCGTTCTGAAGCTCCTAAAGGTGTTAAGCCTGTTATCCGCATCAAAGCCCCCCAAGAGGGAGAAACGATAGTACATGACCGTGTTCAAGGTGATGTTCGTTTTCCTAATAAAGATCTCGATGACTTTATTATTTTGCGTTCTGATGGTTCACCTACCTATATGCATGCTGTTGTCGTTGATGATCATGATATGGGCATCACACATATTATACGTGGAGACGATCATCTTACCAACGCAGCCCGACAAACAATCATCTTTAAAGCAATGGGATGGGATATTCCTGTTATGGCACATATTCCTCTTATCCACGGTGAAAACGGCGCAAAATTATCAAAGCGGCATGGTGCGCTTGGTGTTGATGCTTACCGAACCATGGGATATCTTCCTGCTGCTTTGCGCAATTACCTTGTCCGTTTAGGGTGGAGTCATGGGGATGACGAACTTATATCACTTGAAGATATGATTTCTTGGTTTGATATTGAGGATATTAACAAAGGCGCTGCTCGTTTTGATCTCAAAAAGCTCGATTCCATTAACGGACACTATATGCGCATGAGCAATGATCAAGACCTTTTTGATGCCGCTCTTGATATTCTACCAGAAACCAATAGGGGAGTACAAACCATTGAAAGACTTGATGAAAAACGCCGTGTTCAATTTTTAAAAGCAATCCCACATTTGAAAGAACGTTCAAAAACACTGTGCGAATTGATTGATAATGCCGCCTTCATTTTTACGCAACGACCATTACAGCTTGATGAAAAAGCACAAATGCTCTTAGATAAAAATGGACGAACCATTTTAAACACTCTTTATCTTGCTCTGAAAGCTTGCCCCTCTTGGGATACAAAAGCTTTAGATGAAACTCTTCGCTCTTATGCCCAAACAGAAAATCTTAAATTTGGATCTATCGCCCAACCACTTCGCGCAGCTCTTACAGGATGTGCAACATCGCCAGGTGTTTTAGATATCCTTATTTTATTAGGACGCGATGAATCCCTTCATCGCATCAAAGACCAACTTATCACAACAATATACTCATGATATGTACTGAGTATATCTCCTCAAACGGGTCTCTATACAAATATTTCAACGCTATCTAAAAGAGTTTTTTATGTTATATCATTGAAATACAATTTGTATTGAGTAATAATGATCACTAAGGAAATATTTTAGATTGCATGTACTCACTTTTAGAGGCAATCTGCCCTTAGTATAAGTAAGAAAAGCTTCAGTTATTGTATATCTCCTACTCTGATGAAGCAGAGTCTTAATTTTTAGAAGCGAAGGATCTGAAAGGAATACCGAATGTCTGAGAATAGCGCACATCTTATTGTGAATGATAAAAAAGTAGAACTTCCCCTGCGTAAAGGCACAAGTGGACCTGAAGTCATCGAAATTGCTTCTCTCTACAAAAAAACCGATATTTTTACTTATGATCCTGGTTTTACTTCAACAGCTTCTTGTGAATCAAAAATTACTTATATTGATGGTGATAAAGGCATATTGCTTTATCGTGGTTATCCTATCGACCAATTGGCTGAAAAAGGAGACTTTCTCGAAAGTTGTTATCTTCTCCTTTATGGTGAACTCCCAACACAGAAAGAAAAAAACGACTTTGATCGATGTATTATGCAGCATACCATGGTTCACGAGCAGTTTTCACGTTTCTTCCACGGCTTCCGTCGTGACTCTCATCCCATGGCCGTCATGGTTGCCTGCCTTGGTGCTATGTCTGCATTCTATCACGACTCTATTGATATTACAGATCCTCACCAGAGAATGATTGCTTCTGTACGTCTTATCTCAAAAGTTCCAACGCTTGCGGCTATGGCCTATAAATACAGTATCGGGCAAGCCTTTGTTTATCCACGCAATGATCTTAGTTATGCTGCAAATTTCCTCCATATGTGCTTTGCTGTTCCTTGTGAAGAATATAAAATAAACCCAGTGCTTGCCCGGGCGATGGATCAAATCTTTATCCTTCATGCAGATCATGAACAAAATGCTTCTACATCTACAGTGCGTCTTGCTGGATCCTCAGGTGCTAATCCGTTTGCCTGTATTGCAGCAGGTGTTGCATGCCTTTGGGGACCAGCACATGGTGGTGCCAATGAAGCATGTCTAAAAATGCTACAAGAAATAGGTTCTATTAAAAGAATTCCTGAATTTATTGCACGTGCAAAAGATAAAAATGACCCTTTCCGCCTTATGGGCTTTGGGCATCGTGTCTATAAAAATTATGATCCACGTGCAAAAATCATGCAAAAAACTTGTCATGAAGTTTTAAAAGAACTCAACATTCAAGATGACCCGCTTCTTGATATTGCAATAGAGCTTGAAAAAATTGCTTTAAGTGATGAATATTTTATTGAGAAAAAGCTTTATCCCAATGTTGATTTTTATTCCGGCATTACATTAAAAGCTTTAGGTTTTCCAACCGAAATGTTTACTGTTCTTTTTGCATTAGCACGCAGTGTTGGGTGGGTGGCACAATGGAAAGAAATGATTGAAGACCCTGCCCAAAAAATTGGTCGTCCTCGACAACTTTACACAGGTTATGCTATGCGTGACTATGTTCCTATGGATGAACGTGTAAATTAAAGAGATAAATCAATCAATAAAGCTTCAGTTTACTGAGGCTTTATTGAAAGTGATCAAAAAGCATCTTTTAAGGATTTTTATAAAACCTAATTTTAAAGCTCTTTCTCGCCAGAGAACATCATTATAAAAATTTACGAAAAAATTCTAAATTTTGGCTCTGTCAATAAATTGATAATACTCTTTTGAAAATTAGCTACACATTTAGTAAAAAGAAATTGAAAATTTTACCCTATAATTCTCATTATTTTCAATGAAACGTATTTTCTATGATTCCCTCATATCTAAAACCCTTATTACATATTAAAACTTAGCAATGTTAGAGTTTCACTCTCTATCTTCTTCAAATACAGTAGATTAGAATGAAAATGAAATGCACTCTTAAAATTTTCTATGAAAAATGACTCTTTCTATAGGAATAGCTATAAAGATCAACTTATTATAATGATTATATCCTATACAGGCATTCATCTTAAACATCATCGGCTAAAATCAGGCTTCTTAGAAGAAAATTTTCACAATCGTTAGAAAATAAATTTATTTTGACATTCTGCATTTCATATAAAAAGTGGAAATAATAATATTTTATCCTGTTAAGGACTAAAATTTTCTTTGTATTTAAATTAATAGTTTTTCTTTTAAAGATAATTTACTGATTTTTAATAAAATTATTAAAATTCATTGTATAAGCGATAAGAGGTGACCTTCTTTCCTGTATTTTCTATTCTCATACTTGATAAAAATAAATCATTTTTTTGATAATAATATCTAGCATAATGAAAACAACTCTATTTTTTACATTGCTCCCAAAGAGCTTAAAGATTATAAAAATGCATAATGGTTTCATATTTGCCAGCTTATCTAATAGGAGAACATAATGAAATTATTAGTAGGAGCTCTTATAATAAGCGCAACACTGTTTACTCTATCGGCCAATTCTCAAACGCTGAAAATTGCAAGTGATGCTTCTTATCCGCCATTTAGTTATATTGACTCAAATAACGAACTTCAAGGGTTTGATATTGATATAGCTTATGCACTTTGTAAAAAAATGAATATTGAATGCACTATCGTCATGCAAGACTTCGAGGGAATGATTCCCGGACTTATTGCCAAAAAATACGATGCTATCGTTTCTTCCCTTTCTCCTACAAAAGAGCGCTTACAAAAAATTGATTTTACAGATCCTTACTACAACACAGTACTCGCTGTTATTGTTAGCAAAAATTCGGGAATTAAAGAGATCTCAACACAAAGTTTTAAAGGTAAAAACCTTGGTGTACAATCAAATACAACACAGGCTGCATATTCAGAAGACCATTATGCCTCTGAAGAAGTGAATATCAAACTTTATCCTACAGCAATAGAAGTTACTCGTGACCTTTTAAGCCATCGGCTTGATATAATCATCTTTGATAAATTAAAAGCATTAAATTGGCTTGAAAATGAAGGAAAAGATTGCTGCGAGTTGCTAGGAACTTTAGAAGAAACAAAATTTCCTATTGCAATTGCACTCCGCCAAAATAATACTGATCTTAAAAATAAGTTCAATAAAGCAATAGAGGAAATCCGCGCTGATGGAACCTATGATGAAATTATGAGAAAGTATTTTGCATTCGACATTGATTAAATATCACTATGAATTAAACTTGAAGCTTTATATTTAAGGAATATTTTTAAACTCTTTGTTGAACATGCAAGTATGATTGAAAATCCAGTGTTTTTATAAGAAAAATTTATATTTATAAAAAGTCAATTTTTAAGTGTTTCTCGATATTTAAACCTTTCATGGAATCTAATAATAATTGAGATTGTATTTTTATTTTATAAAAATCTAATTTTTTCTTCGTATTCAAATTGAATAGCCTTATTTTTAAAGAAAATTTCTCGATTTTTATTTATGAGATAATGCAAGCAATCATTTCATGAAAATTAAGCCATCATACAAGCAATAAGATATTTATTTTCTTTAAATCAATAAACAAAGATAATTTTTTGATAATAATCTGCAACATAATGATCTAAAATAAACGCCGATAAATTTTTGCATTGCTCCCAAAAAGCTTACAGATTATAAAACGTGACGATTTCATATTTGCCCGCTTATCCAATAGGAGAATATCATGAAACTATTAGCTGGAGCTCTTATAATAAGCGCCGCGCTATTCGCCCAATTGGCTGATGCGAAAATATTAAAAATTGCGAGTGAAGGCACCTATCCTCCCTTCAGTTATATTGACTCAAATAATAAACTGCAGGGGTTTGATATTGATATAGCTTATGCACTTTGTAAAAAAATGAATGTTGAATGTACTATTGTCACGCAAGATTTCGAGGGAATGATCCCCGGACTTATTGCAAAAAAATATGACGCTATTGTTGCTTCTCTCTCTCAGACACAAGAGCGTTTACAAAAAATTGACTTTACAGATCCTTACTATGAAACAGCACTGGCTGTCATTGTTACTAAAGATTCAGGAATTAAGGAACTCTCAACACAAAGCTTTAGAGGTAAAAATCTTGGTGTGCAATCCAATACAACACAAGCTTTGTATGCGGAAGATCATTATGCCTCTAAAGAGGTAAAAATCAAACTCTACCCTTCCACAATAGAAATGAATCGTGACCTCTTAAATCATCGACTTGATATGATTATTGTTGATAAATTAGAAGCATTAAATTGGCTTAAAAATGAAGGAAAAGATTGCTGTTTCCTCCTAGGGACTCTGGAAGAAACAAAGTTTCCTGTTGCAATTGCAATCCGTCAAAATAATAATGATCTTAAAAATAAGTTCAATGAAGCAATAAAAGAAATCCGTTTGGATGGAACTTATGAGAAAATTATGAGAAAATATTTTACAAATGATGTTTATTAAATATCAATATGATATTTAAATGTGACCTACTGTCTATTTCTAAAAAACATTATCTAACTCTTTCATGAGGAACACAAGAATGATTGAAAATTTAGCATTGCTATCATTTAGCAATGGTGGATGGGGAGCGGTTATACTTTCCAGTGCAGGAATGACATTGTCATTGGCGTTATGTTGTGGCCTTCTAGGGCTTCCCTTAGGTCTTCTAAATGCAGTAATGATTCGATCCAATATTAAGATAGCTAAAGCTCTAGCACGTCTCTTTTCAACGGTATTTCGTGGATTACCAGAGCTTTTAACTCTGTTTTTAGTTTACTATGGGTTACAAAACCTTATTCAAAATGCCTTTGACTATTTTAATCTTGAAGTCATGTTCAGCATCAATGCTTTTGTTGCTGGTGTCCTTGCACTCAGCCTGGTTTTTGCTGCTTTCTCTTGTGAAGTTTGGCTTGGAGCATTTAATATTTTTGATAAAGGTCAATATGAAGCTGCCAAAGCTTTAGGACTTTCACGATCAACCACATTTTTTCGTATTGTCTTTCCTCAGCTCATCCGAAATGCCTTACCAGGACTTTCTAATAATTGGCTTACTTTACTGAAAGATACATCTCTCGTTTCAACTATCGCGCTTGTTGACCTCATGCGACAAACGAATTTAGCTGTCGCGGCAACCAATAAACCCATGCTATTTTATCTTGTAGCATGCTTACTCTATTTATTATTTTCAGCGTTTTTTGCTACAATATTACGCTATGTGGAAACATACACTCAAATAGGCTATAAAAAGGTGCTAGGTTAATGATTCCGGAGTGGCTTTATTTCCTTTTTAATCCTGATCTTTTAAGCCGTTATGGACCAAAATTTATTGATGGCTTTATTGTTACTATTGAGCTTGTTTCTATTTCTTGTTCTCTTGGTTTTTTCCTTGGTATGCTTATCGCTTTTGCGCGTTTATCAAAGAATACGTTTTTACAATATTTTGCAAATGCTTATGTTTATTTTTTTCGCGGCTCTCCTTTGTTAGCCCAACTCTTCCTTTTTTATTATGGGCTTGGTTCAATGAACAATTTTTGGCAACAGGTTGGTCTATGGTGGTTTTTTCAAAACGCGTGGTATTGTTGTCTTTTTATTTTTACACTCAATTCTGCTGCCTATCAATCTGAGATCTTTAAAGGAAGTTTTTTATCCGTAACAACTGGGCAACGTGAAGCATCAAAAGCTTTAGGTCTAAGCAACTCTGTCACATTTTTTAAAGTTATTCTTCCACAAGCAATGATTATAGCATTACGCCCTCTAGGCAATGAGTTGATTTTAATGATTAAATCCAGTGCCATTGCCTCACTTATTACTGTTTATGATTTAATGGGGATTGCTAAACTCACTTATTCACGTACATTCGATTTTCAAGTTTACGTTTGGGCAGCCCTTATCTATCTTTTTATTGTTGAACTCATTCATCGTTTTATTGTTTTTATTGAACATCGCCTCACTCGATATTTACGATAAATAAATGATCATAAAAGAACTTTACCAAATCAAAATGTTGAATTAATAAATTCATTCATCAATGAAAGAATAAAACAAGATGAATTTGAAAAATAATCAATCGATCTCTCCCAATAAAAACCCTGTGATCTCCATTCGAAACCTCAATAAATGGTACGGAAATTTTCAGGTTCTACATGATATTAACTTTGATGTTCAAACTGGTGAACATATCGTTATTTGTGGGCCATCCGGATCTGGAAAATCAACGTTAATTCGTTGTATTAATCAATTAGAACAAGCACAAAAAGGTTCGATCCATATCCATAACGTTGATATCCATACCGCCCCTGTACAACAGCAAAAAAATGTTCTCCGTAAGATAGGAATGGTCTTTCAGAACTTTAATTTATTCCCCCACATGAGCGTTATACAAAATTGTATTTTAGCCCCTATGACAGTTCAAGGACTTTCCAAACAACAAGCAAAAGAACGAGCAATTCATTACTTAACGCATGTCGGTATTGAAAAACACTGTGAAAAATATCCTTTACAACTCTCTGGTGGGCAACAACAGCGTGTTGCGATTGCCCGTGCACTTTGTATGGAACCTGAAGTAATGCTTTTTGACGAACCAACCTCTGCTCTTGATCCAGAAAGTGTAGGAGAAGTTTTGCAAGTAATGGCTCAATTAGCAGATACAGGAATCACAATGCTTTGTGTTACTCATGAAATGGGCTTCGCACGGAAAGTCTCAGAAAGAATACTCTTTCTAGAAAACGGAAAAATTGTTGAAGATACAGCGTCTGAAAAATTTTTTACCAATCCTAAAAGCCAACGTGCTTGTGAGTTTCTTGCTAAAATTAAACATTAATCGTCAAGATATTGATTTATTTATATAATTTTATTTCTGCTTTTTAAAAGAGTAGTTATTATTTGCGCCCCCACCATTCCCGATGGTACTTCAGTTTTCATTTTTTGTTCCACCGTTTCAAAAGCATCGAGTTGTGCCTGTCGTAATAAAGGATTACACAAAAGTTGTTCTAGCTGTCTTGCTAACATGCCAGGACGCAAAAATTCATTCAAATATTCTGGAATAATAGGCTTATCAGCAATAATATTCGGAAGAGCAGCGCTCCATAACATCATTTTAGGAAAAATGAATAATTTAGAAAAATAATCAAGTTTATAGCAAAGAACCATAGGAACTTTTGCTAAGGCTAATTCAAGTGAAACCGTCCCATGGGCAGCAAGAGAAACATCTGCTTGTGCGAAAGCTTGCCATTTTTCATCTTCACCAACAACAATTTCTACTTTGTTTTTCCAGCCCTGCACAAAATCACGGATTTTATCAACCAAATGGGGTAAAGTTGGTAAAATAATCTGTAAATGAGGAATACGTTGTACAAGAATCTCTACTGTTTCTCGAAAAATAGGCATTAAAGAACGAATCTCTAAATTGCGTGATCCTGGCAAAATAACCAATGTAGGTGATGATGTTTGTGTATTGATCAAATTTCTTTGTTCTAATTGGCTTTTTTTTTCTGACTGAACTCTCAAAAGGGGAGGATATGTTAAAAGACGATGTCCAACATAAGTCGTAGCAGGGCCTCCCAAATCTTGCATAATCTTTTCTTCAAAAGGAAAAACCGCTAGAACATGATCAACAAATCCACACATAGCTTTTGCCCGCTCTGGCCTCCATGCCCAAACGGTTGGTGCAATATATTTAATGATAGGAATAGAAGGTGCTAAAACGCGCACCTTCTTTGCAACACGATGCGTGAAATCAGGGCTATCAATAATAATTAAACAATCAGGTTGCTCTTGTGCGATAAATTTGGATAAATTGCGAATGTGTAGCAACAACAACGGTAGTTTTTTCAACACCTCCTTTAAACCTATTAAAGCAATATCATGGGAATCAAAAAAGCTTTTTAAACCTAATGCCTTTAAATGCCTCCCCCCAATACCAATTAAATGAATGTCGCATCCCATCTGTTGTGATAAACAAGAAATTAAATCTGCCCCAAGCAAATCACCAGATTCCTCACCAGCAACCACAGCAATCTTTAAGCAACAATCATTCATGACCAAACTTCTCAAATGTCTCTATAAATAGAGAATATTTGTTGGCTTTTTCTATTGTTGTTTTAACTGATAATATTAGACTTCTATTTGCCTCTACCGCAACACCAGATAAACCACTCTTTGCAATATTCATTATTGTCGCGGGCCCAATTGATGGCAAATCAACGCGATTATCCTGTTGTGGTTTTGCACATTTTACAAGAACACCACCCTTAGAGGGAATTTGCCCTCTTTCTCGCATTTCACAAACACGCCACAACATATTATCAGTTCCCTCAGCGCCCTCCAAAGCAACCACCCTTCCCTGAACAACAACAACAGCTTGTCCAATATCCAATTGACCTAAAAGCTTTGCTGCTTCTGCTGCTAAAAAAATATCTTTTTTCTCTTTTGACGTAGCACGCCGTATTGTTAAATTAAATGCTATGGGAGCTAAAAGATCTGGTACTATTTCATGGGCACCGATAACACAAAAACCATGCGCTTCAATAACCCGTATAAAAGCTTTTAATAACGCATCATCCCCCCCACTCAAAGCTCCGATTAACTTAGGAAGAGCTAAAAATGTTGTCCAGTCCAGTCGCAATTGTTTAAGAAGTGGCCGCTTTTTTACACCACCTGCCAAAACAACATTATAAACTTCAGCCTCTTTTAAGACTTTAACGAGTCGCGCTAACTCTACAATTGATAGCTCGCAATGCTCATAACGATAAAGAACAGAATCTGCCTCACCACGCAAAAGCACAAGAAAAGGATTCTCTCCACTCTTCTCAAGAGCCTGCGCAACAGTAATCGGTAGAACACCATTTCCTGCTATAATGGCAGTACGGCCGGAAAGAAAACTTCTGGCTCCCCAAATAGGCATTTTTAATCCTTATGTTCTTTTATTCTATCACCTTCAAATTTTGGTGTACAATAAAAACGCTTTCCTTCTTCTTTAATAAAATTAACAACTTCAGAAACAGACTGAGAAGAAGAATAGAAAGACGCAACATCACTGACACGCTCTTTAAATGGTTTGCTATGATCAAAAAGCATCGCAACCGCATGACGGAGTGCGTGAATATCTTGACGCTCAAGTCCTGCACGCTTCATGCCAATAATATTGAGACCAGCAAGTTTTGCCTGCACACCAACAGCTGTTCCATAAGGTATCAGATCACCAACCAGTGCAGATACGCCGCCGATAAATGCATGATGTCCAACACGAACAAATTGATGAACAGCAGCACCACCACCAATAATCACATAATCACCAATAGTAACATGACCAGCAATCATTGCGTTATTGGCAAATGTTACATGATTACCTACATGACAATCGTGAGCGATATGCGCATAACAAAAAAATTGGCAATTATCACCAACAACCGTCATCCCCGCACTCGAATCAGAACCTCTATGCATTGTTACGCCTTCACGAATCGTACAATTCTTACCAATAGAAAGAGTCGTAGCTCCCCCTTTATGTTTATTATTTTGCGGCTCAGCTCCCAAAACTGCATGAGAAAACACTTTACTCTTAGCTCCTAACGTTGTCTTTCCCGTTATTACAACATGACTTGTCAAACTACATTCATCACCAATAACAGCCTCTGAACTAATATGGCAAAACGGCCCAACGCGTACATTCTCACCAAGCTGCGCTCCCTTCTCCACAAGAGCAGTTGGATGGATTTTCGTACCGGACATTTTTAAATTCCCATCAAATATCGTTTATTCTTCTTCGACAATCATCGCAGCAATTTCTGCTTCAGCGACGCGGACATCTTCTACTTTTGCAACACATGAAAAACGTCTCATACCAGATCTTTTTTTCAAAAGCTGAACATGAATCTTGAGCTGATCACCAGGCATAACCGGCTTACGAAATTTTGCATTATCAACCGTCATAAGGTAAACTAGATTTGTTTGCTTATTGCCTAAATTTAAAAGTGCTATTGCTCCTGCCGTTTGTGCCATAGCTTCTAAAATCAAAACTCCAGGCATAACAGGCTTTGAGGGAAAATGTCCCGTAAAATGTGGCTCGTTAATCGTTATATTTTTAATACCAATCGCTTCTTGTTCACCATCAATATCAACGATACGATCAATTAATAAAAATGGATAACGGTGCGGTAATATTGATAATAGTTTTTCAATATCGACAGCCTCTAAGTTTTTAGTTTTTTCACTGCTGATCATATCAGCGTTTCTCCTTTTTAACTTTTCCCATACTGCGCAACGCCGCTACTTCACGAAACCATTGTTTAAATGGTCGCGCTGGACTACCTCCCCATTTTTCGCCATCCGGAATGTCATTCATAACACCACTACGCGCAGCAATCTGAACAGATTTACCTATTATGATGTGATCAGCTACTCCCACACTTCCGCCAAGCTGAGACATATCCCCTATAGATGTACTTCCCGCAATGCCACATTGAGCGGCAATAAGACAATAGCGGCCAATTTTTACATTGTGGGCAATTTGTACAAGATTATCAATCTTGCTTCCTTCACCAATAACAGTATCTTGAAATGTCCCACGATCAATTGTCGTGTTCGCACCAACTTCTACACCATCCTCAATAATAACGCGACCAAGCTGTGGAATTTTCTCAATTCCAGAAACGCCCCCAACATAACCAAAACCATCTTGCCCAATGCAAACACCAGGATAAAGCTGAACCTTATCACCTATTATAGAACACTGAACTGTTACCTTAGGAGCAATATAGCAGTCACATCCAATACGGCAATTTTCACCGATAACAGCTGTGGATGAAATAAGAGTTCCTGCCCCAATCTCAACATTTTTACCAATAACAGCTCCCGCTTCAATACACACATCATGTGCCAACTTAGCCGTTGGATGAATATGCGCATGCGACGAAATCCCCTTCTGCCCCAACCAAGGCATTGGCTTGACAGAATCAGGAAATAAAATACGACCAATCTGAGCAAAATCCCGCTGCGGTGTGGATGTCACCAAAATTGCCATAGTTTCAGGAACTTTAAAAACAATCTCATGCGTACAAAAAACAGCAACAGCAGAACTGTTTAGTAAAGCATCAGAAAACCTCCGGTGCTCCACAAAAACAAGAGAACCTTCCACAGCACTCTCAAGTGAAGAAAGAGTATTGATAACTTTATGAGAAAACTCTGGATTAAGAAGCTTTGCACCCGTCAACTCAGCAACATTTGCAACTGTCAATCGCCGGGACGGCGTAAAAAAAAACGTATCCGCCATCAAAACACTTTCTCTCCCAGCTTAAGCTATTCTCTTCAAGTTTTTCCTTCTTAAAACTGCTCAAATCAGAACTTTGTAGAAATACCAAAATTCAATTGCTGCACACGATCCCCCTCCTGCTTCATTATTGGCCAAGCATAATCAAAACGCAAAGGACCAAACGGAGAATCCCACATCAAACTCACACCTGCAGATGAGCGCCAAGCACTTTTGGTATTGGTAACAGGCGGTTCACCTTTAAAAACTGCCTTATAATTATTGCCATAAAGCGTGGCAATATCCGCAAATAAAGCACCGCGCAATCCGAAACCTTCAGGCACAACAGGAATAGGAAACTGTACTTCAGCAGTCGCATTCATATATGTTGTTCCCCCTAAGAAATAAACTTCACCCTTATTGGAAACCTGACGTGGGCCTATCCCATTATATTTGAACCCTCTGATCATATCAGTATTCGCCTTAAACATATCGAAAATACGAACACCTTCTTTACCTATTTCGTGGATATACCCGCCCCCAAAAGAAAGCAAACCAACAATATCTTTCTGCTCAGAAAGAGTCTTGTACATCATCGCCTTACCCGTAGTCTTCAAGAACTTTGCACTCCCACCAAGCCCTGCATATTCCTGAAGAAGATTCACGTACCACCCATCATGAGGGGCTCTCATATCGTCAATTGTATTATAGGTAAAACCATAACTAATCGATGAACGTTTCCAAGGGCTCTGCTTTGCAGCTTGAACAATCGCACCAGAATATTTCCCGTATAATTCTATTATGTCACTCTCTTTATCGAAATTATACTCTCCGCCAAAATCATATTCTTCCTGCACATAAGAATAAGCTACATTAGCAGACAATTGATTATTAATAGGCAACGAAAACCGTAATGACCCGCCTGTCTGTCGTACATCATAAGCTTTATCAGCACGGTAAGTACTACGAAAAAGATCAATGCCAGCAGATAAACGATACCCTAAGAAATAAGGATCAATAAATGATAAATTATAATTACGGGATTTTTCTTGCCCCGCTCCTAATCCTAAACGAACATACTGACCACGTCCGCCAAGATTACGCTCAGTAACAGAAACTTCAAGTGACATACCAGGACTTGTCCCCCCCGTTGTATACCCCCCTGAAAGAGAGAGATCTCCTGTTGAAGCTTCAACGACATCTATCACCAAAACAACTTGGTCAGATTGTTCGGTAGGAACCATTGAAATATTAACGGCTTTGAAAAAACCTAAACTTTCTAGACGACGTTTTGCCCGCTGTAATAAAGTTTGATTGTAGGCATCTCCTTCATTCAAATCAATCTCACGGCGAATGACATAATCACGCGTTTTCTCATTACCACGTATATCAATACGCTGAATATAAGCACGTGTACCTTGTTCAATATTATATAAAATTGAAATTGTATGATTTGCCAAATCACGGTTTCCCCGTGGCTCAACTTTAGCAAAAGCATAGCCCGAATCAGCAACCTTGTTATTAATAATTGCAACAGACTGTTCAATCTCTTCTGCACTATAAACATCACCTGGCTGGGTTTTAAGCATCCTTTTTACAGATTGAACGTCAATTCCATCGACATCACTTTCAACTTGAATATCACTAATTTTATAACGCGCCCCTTCATCAAGAACAAAAGAAATTTTATACGTATTGCTTGCTGCATCAAAAGTTGCTTTAGAAGAGACTACACGAAAATCTGCATAACCACGATTATAATAAAAGCGACGTAAAGCTTCTTCATCAACAGCGAGGCGCTCTTCACTGTAAACATCGCCTCCTAACAACTTGGAAAAAATTCCTGAAGATTTTGTTGAAATCACATCACGCAAACGGCGACTTCCAAAGACACTATTTCCCTTAAAAGTGATATCACTAATCTTTGTCTTTTTTCCTTCAACAACATTAAAGACCACATTCACACGCCCTTTTCCAAGATTAATGGTTTGAACGTTAACCGTGATATTATTACGACCAAGAGTTTTATAAGCTTCACGAATTGTATTTATATCAGCAGAAAGCTTAGCAGAGTTAAAAGGTTCATTTGGTTTCAAAGAAATAAACCGTTTAAGATCTGGGTCTTTAAAAGATTTATTTCCTTGAAACAATATTTGATTGACAACCTCATATTCTTTTACGAATACGACCAATTTATCACCTACTTGATTTATTTTAACATCATAAAATAAACCTAATTCGAAAAGGTTTTTCACAGCATTATCAACATCACCACTGGAAAATCCTTGTCCAGCCTTAATACCCATATTGTCCCGAATTGCCTGAGAACTTACAAACTTATTCCCACGAACCTCAATAGAACGGACTACAGACGCTTGCATTTCTCCAACCGCAGCAATTGACATAAAAGCCGTTACTGGAACAATCATCCCCATCTTTAACACCAACGCAGATGCTGCATTTAAAAACTTTGAATTCGTAGTCATTGGCTCTTTTACCTTACTCTTATTCCTTGGACACAACGCCTTAAAAAGCTAACTGCCACAACAACCTTTTTACAGCGAAACTTTGTCATCCCTTAATTACTCATTATAATGTACAACGCCACAACATTTTGCAGACATGGTAAACAACCTTCAATTTATTTTTGCTATTATTACCCAATTCATAAAGTATTTTCCATAATTTAATTAGCTAAACCAACAAAAATAATCATTTAAAAAGACAAAAATTATAAAAAGGAGAAGAATGGAGAAACCTAAACGAAAAACAATTCCCTGAATTTTAGTGGATATTGTCTTCCCAGTAATAACTTCAATGACATGAAATAAAAGATGCCCACCATCAAGCGGTAGAATCGGAAAAAGATTAATAAGCCCAACACTTATTGAAAGAAAAGCTGCCAAATTCAACAAAGAAATAAAACCTGCCTCGCTCACTTTCCAAGCAATTTTAACGGTTTTAGAAGGTCCACTTAACCGACAACTATCCTCTTTTCCTTCTATTAAACGACTCATAAAAAGAACAGTTTGAGTGGCAATAAACGCAGTACGGTTTAATGCTTCTCTTACAGCTGTTAAAAAACCATAGTGAATATGTTTTATATAAGTTGGATCTAAACGCGTAGGATTATCTGAATCAACAGGAACACCTACACCTATCATAGCACTTTGTGTCCGATTACCGAATCCATCATCTCGCTCAACTACTTTCGGAGTAATGACCGTTGTAAACACGCGCCCCATGCGTTCTATCTTAAACTCTATAGGTTCTTTTCCGTGAAAAGTTACATAGTTCATCAAATCTTCAAAACTTTCAACCCGTCGACCATCCATTTCAACAAAACGATCACCTAATTCCAAACCAGACTGAACAGCAGGGCTATCTTTTACTAAAGAACCAACAACCGGTTCAATGGCTACACGACCGTAAATAAAGAAAAAAAGTGTCAGAATAACAACAGTAAAAAGGACATTGAAAAAGGGACCAGCAAAAACAGTTGCTGCTTTTTTCCAAGCATGCACACTGGCAAATGAACCATCAACTATCGGAGATGATTGGGATGATACCGTATCAATTTTTTCCTCATCTCCAACAAACTTTACATAACCTCCTAAGGGAATAAGCGCTAAGCGCCACTTGGTGCCATGCTTATCTGTGTAACTCGCTATTTGTGGACCAAATCCAAGTGAAAAAACTAACGCCTTAATACCACACCACCGACCAATGAGATAATGCCCAAGTTCGTGCACAAAAATGATAATCATAATGATGAAAAGAATACTTAAACTTCTTAAAAGAAAATCACCCATAGTGACGATATGATTTAAAAGTCCCAAAATATCTACTCCCAATTAAATCATACTAAAAAGATTAAAAGGTGCATTCATATCAGATATAAACGCCCCAATTAAATAAAGAAGAAAAGCGGCCCCTACCAATCCATCCATACGATCCATAAAGCCACCATGTCCAGGTAATAAAGAACTAGAATCTTTAACAGAAAACCGCCTTTTAAGCCATGATTGTCCTAAATCACTCAATTGTGAAGCAATTGATAAAATAAGTGTAAGGAGTGGCACAAAAAAACTTGTTAAATTTATATCAAAAAATCCAAAAGCAACCCATATACCGCCGAAAACTCCGATAAATGTGCCACCAAATGCTCCTGACCATGTTTTATTAGGAGAAAATTGTGGTGCTAATTTAGCCCCCCCTAAGGCACGTCCAATAAAATACCCACCAATATCTGTCCCCCACACTATCGTAAATAAGAAAATAACAACTTGGAACCCCAACATCTCATGATCCCGTAAAAAGCATAAAGCAACAACAGGAAAAGAGGCATATAAAAAACCACAAAAAACCCAACCACCCCTTTTTATAGATATAATAGCCAACACCGCAGCCAAAACGATTAAAACACAAAAATCTAATGAAGCAGATACACTCAACACTAAAAAAAAGCCGAAAAACAAATAAAAAATACTTGCTAATATTTTTTGTAAAACACACCACTTCTCTTTAGTAATACTCATCCACTCATAGAGAATAAAACCGCCAATACACCATACAAACAAAAAAAAGATGGTTCCTCCCAACCACGTTAGATACAATGCAATAACGCCAAACACAAAAGCTGTCAGAACACGATAAACCAAATTAGACAAAACAACATCCACACAATAAAAATAGAAAATACAAGCTCTAAAATTGTAGTATTTTTATTTCACACTTGTACAAACTTCTCTTATAATTTACCATAAATAATCCAGTCTACCAAGATAGTGCTTATAAGACGAATAATCAATGAAAACAGCTTCAAAAATCCCCTCTTAAAATTAATCCTAAAATATGTTTTTAAATATTTTCTCAAACATAAAATGAAAAAGCGGCTATCTATGCCCTATACAAATTAACTAATAGAGGTTAAAAACATTCTTCTATCAACTGTTCGTCATCTAAAAGAAAATTATGCCACATAACATCTGCTTGATCGATTCTACTCGCATATTTTATAATGGGAAATAAGAGAAAGGTTAGGCTTATTTTGTGTGTTATATTCTTTCCCCAACCTTCATCTTAGAATATTTAAATAATTTCTAATAATGTTTTCATTATACAGTTTAACAAAGACATGCTGACTAGGAGCCTTTAGCATGCTGTTAAATAGTGTCTTCCAGCAAAAGGCATGATCTACCATGCAGATTAAAAAATTAAAACATCTTCCCTTTCAAATCAATCTCTCCCATATCAAGATGATAAAACGATAAAACACCTTCTTGTATCACACCTTGCTATCACAGAGCACACCACCCCTTACTATTATCCATAGAAACAATTTACAGGCAGGAGTATAACATCCTTTTTCTAGCGACAAAACCGTCTTAAACGTGCATAATTTCAGATTCTTTTACGGCTAAAATTTTATCAATATCAGCAATAGTTTCATCTGTGAGTTTTTGAACTTTCTCACACAAACCATGGGCTTCATCTTGTCCAATTTCACCATCTTTTTCTAACTTTTTCAAATTGTCCATACCATCCCGACGAACATGACGTGTAGCAACACGCGCTTGCTCTGCATAGTGATGCGCAATTTTTACAAGTTCTTTACGGCGCTCTTCATTCAACTCAGGCAAAGGAATACGTAAATTCGTACCATCAGTTATGGGATTTAAACCAAGACCAGAATCGCGAATAGCACGCTCTACAGCTCCTACCATCGTTTTATCCCATACAGAAACAGAAAGCATCCGAGGTTCGGGAACAGAAATATTAGCAACTTGATTTATGTGCACAACAGAACCATAAGCTTCAACAGTCAACGGTTCTAATAAACTGGCCGATGCTCGTCCAGTCCGCAAACCACCCAACTCATATTTAAAAGCCGTAATAGCACCATCCATGCGACGTTTCAGATCATCCATAATTGATGTAACATCCATATTTCTGTCTCCTTCAATTGTCCTTTGAAGCTTACCCTTATTCCGATACTATTGTAAAGCGTCCTGTTCCATTCAAGACCTTAGCCAAACCGCCTTTTTCATGAATGGAATACACAATAATCGGCACATTGTTCTCACGTGCTAAAGTGACCGCCGTTGAATCCATAACAGATAATCCCCATTGCAAAATTTCAACATGCGTTAATTGGTCAAAACGCTTAGCCGTAGGGTCTAACTTTGGATCTGCTGAATAAATACCATCAACTTGTGTTCCTTTAAGAAGAACGTCCGCACCAATTTCTGCTGCGCGTAAAGTGGCAGCAGAATCAGTTGTAAAAAATGGATTTCCTGTACCGCCCGCAAAAATAACAACTTTTCCCTGATTCATATAAGCTATTGCTTTACGTTGCGAAAAACTTTCACAAATTTGTGGCATAGCAATCGCAGAGAGAACAACCGTTTCAACTCCTAATTTTGTCAATGATGTTCGCAATGCTAAAGAGTTAATAGCCGTTGCAAGCATTCCCATATGATCACCTGTCACTCGATCCCCACCATGCGAAGCAACAGCAACGCCACGAAAAATATTTCCCCCACCGATCACAACAGCAACCTCTATCCCCATTGCGCGCACTTCTGCAATATCAGCGGCAATGCGGTCTACAACAGAAACATCAATGCCAAAACTCTGCCCCCCCATAAGAGCTTCACCAGAAGCCTTTAAAAGAATACGTTTATACGGAAGTGCTAATGCCATTAATAATCTCCCCAAAAGCACATTTACTTTTTGCTTTTAACACCACGAAGGGCACCACTTTTTTCACGTGACGCCCTCTCAACAATTACATTGGTCCCTTCAGAGATTCTATACTCAACGATATGATTTTAAATCTCTGATTAAGAGTTTGCAATAACTAACCTTTTGCAGCAGCAGCAACCTCTGCAGCAAAATCAGACTCCTCTTTTTCTACACCTTCACCTAGTGCAAAACGAATAAAGCCTGTGATTTTTGCTGGTGCACCAATTGATTTCTCAGCGTCCTTTAAAGCTGCCTCAACAGTCACATCAGGATTCATAACAAAAGCCTGTGAAAGCAAAACAACCTCTTCAAAAAATTTACGCATACGCCCTTCTACCATTTTTTCAATGATATTTTCAGGCTTTCCAGACTGACGTGCTTGATCTGAAAAAATCGCTTTTTCACGTTCAATAGCACCAGCATCAACATCTTGTGCTGTAAGTGCTAACGGATTGGTTGCTGCAATATGCATCGCAACCTGACGACCAAAAGCAAGAGCAGCTTCTTTATTTCCTGTTGTTTCAATTGCCACCAAAACACCAAGCTTACCAAGACCGTCAGCCACACTATTATGTATATAAGTCGCAACAACACCATTCTCAACAGATAATTTAGCGGAACGACGAAATGTCATATTTTCACCAATTGTACCAATTGCATCTTTAATTGTAAGCTCTACAGTCTTCTCAGAACCAGGATAAAGAGAAACAGAAACAGATTCAACATCACCTGGCGTATCCAAGGCGGCTGTTGCTATATTGCGCACAATCTCTTGAAATCCATCATTGCGTGCAACAAAATCTGTTTCAGAATTAATCTCAACCAAAACCGCATTTAAATCTTTTGATACGACTCCGATTAATCCTTCAGCCGCTGTACGACCCGCCTTTTTATCTGCTTTAGCTATCCCTTTTTTACGAAGCCAATCAACAGCAGCTTCCATATCACCATTAGTCTCTGCTAGAGCGGCTTTACAGTCCATCATACCAGCGCCAGATAATTCTCGAAGTTCTTTTACTTGTGCAGCAGTAATGCTCATATTTGCCTCTTTATTCTGTAACAGTGAAAGCGTGCAAATTTCCTCTGCACGCCAGTAACCTCTTCTTTAGAAAATAAAAATACCTTAGTTAGGCGTTTTATATTACTCAGAAACTTCTGAAACCGCATTTTCCAAAATAGGCTCCACAGGTGCATCAACTTGAGCTCCCAAATCAATACCCATGGCACCTTGCTGGCGTGCAATACCATCAAGAGCAGCACGAGCAAAAAGATCGCAATAAAGAGAAATTGCACGCGAAGCATCATCATTTCCTGGTATTGGATGCGTTACATCATCAGGATCGCAATTGGTATCAATAATAGCAATTACAGGAATACCCAAACGCTTTGCTTCTTGGAGTGCAATATTTTCTTTATTTGTATCGATAACAAATATAAGATCTGGAACAGATCCCATATCTTTAATACCACCAAGCGCACGATTAAGCTTTTCACGATCACGTTCAAGATTTAAACGTTCCTTTTTGGTAAAGCCTTGTGCTTCAGCGGCAAGAATTTTGTCAAGCTTACGCAAACGATGTATCGAATTGGAAATCGTTTTCCAATTTGTGAGCATGCCACCAAGCCAACGCGCATTAACGTAATATTGGGCAGAACGATTGGCCGCATCAGCGATAATGTCAGATGCTTGCCGTTTCGTACCAACAAAGAGAATACGACCACCGCGCGCAACAGTATCTGAGACAAGTTTAAGTGCTCGGTGCAAAAGTGGAACAGTCTGAGCAAGATCAATAATATGGATATTATTACGCTGACCATAAATATAGGGTGTCATTTTGGGATTCCAGCGATGAGTCTGATGACCAAAATGTACACCTGCTTCTAGAAGCTGGTGCATAGTAAAATCGGGTAGTGCCATAAATTTTATCCTTTCCGGTTCAACCTCCGCGAAAAAAGCAGGAAAACCTACTACCGGCGGATGCTTGCTAGACTCTTTTCACAGATTATTTGCAAACACCCAAACTCCGCGTGTGGAATAGCGCAAACATACTATTATTTGATTCTTTTTCAAGTCATTTTCTTCAATCATTTAATATTTGCATTTTCACATTGATCAAGATCTTTTCCAAGTTCGAGGAATTCGAGACTATTCAATTTGGCACGCACAGAAAAAGTTCCATAATCCATATGAAGATCACGCATAACACCATTCTCATGTAAGAGAAAACTGCTACGATAAATCGGCAAACCATTTTTATTTTCTTCATCATCAAAATAAGAGATTGTAACAGGCCAATATTTTTCTTCATCCAATTTTTTCATTTTTTCCGTTTCGCTATCAGATAAAAGCGCCTTCTTTTCCCCTATAACGACACTTTCTTTTATAACTTTATCTGCTTTATTCGTCCCATCAAATACCGTAACATTGTAAAAATGATGCCCTGCTTTTGCATGGCGAATAATATTTTTTAGTTGCATTACTGGAAATTCAGCCATTGCAAGCTTATACTCTTTTTCCTTTGGCTTTTTTAATGTAACTGTAATACCATCCGGAGTGCGCTCTGCGACCCCTTCGGCACGATGCGCAACCTCTTCTCCCTCTTGATCTGTAATATCAAAACGAAATGTACGGCTGTCCCCTGTTTCATAACTCGTCGTCTGTTGATCCGTTAAACGTACCGGCATACCTTCAATGTTCATACGGCTAATGAAACGAAAACGTGTGTTATAACCCTGACATACCGAACCAGTAAGCTCGTAAACCATTCGCCCTGTCATCCCAGAAATTGTCATTTCATGCGAAACGTTATCGAGATGAAAATCATAAACTGCTCGATGAGGCACAATAAAAATGGGCTCTTCAGCTTTCGCAGTACATAAAAAAACAATATATAAAATTATTATAAATAATGATCTTATCATTCCCAACTTCCAAACTCTATCCCCGTTGCATAACATCATACAATAAGGCAAAAAAGGCTAATTTCTCAATTAACCACACATTTCCTTAAATCAAAAAATAGGATATGCAATGAATGTATTATAGAACAACTATGGAGTTTAAATTATGACCAATGGAATTGAAAGAAACCTAGAAAAGTTCGGTATCACTCTTCCTGAAGTAATCCCCCCCCTTGCCAATTACATCACCACTTCGCAAAGTGGTAATCAACTCTTTATTTCTGGACAGCTTCCTCTCATTAATGGAAAACCTATAGCCATCGGTAAAGTTGGTGCAACTGTGAATGTCGAACAAGCCCAAAAAGCATCTGAAGCTTGCGCTCTCAATATTCTCGCTCAACTCAAAGCAACTCTGGGTGACTTAAATAGAATAAAACGCATGGTAAAAATTACTGTTTTTGTGGCGGTAGATTCTCATTTTACCGATATCCCTTTTGTTGCCAATGGAGCTTCTGATTTATTTGTCAATATTCTTGGTGAAATTGGAAAGCACGCTCGTTCTGCTATTGGTGTTGCCTCTCTTCCCATGGATGTTCCTGTAGAAGTTGAAGCCATCATAGAAATCTAAATCTTCATAAAGACAGTGCATCACCCTAGCTAAATATAACTGAATCCAAAATACTTTTTTGTCTTATAACTTTGATAAAACTTGCACTTTCTTGTTTTGAAATTAAAATTCTAAACCTATAATAAAAGGAAACATTTGTATGAAACAAGCTTATGACAATAACAATATTTTTGCTAAATTGATTCGCAATGAAATCCCTTCTGTTCGTGTCTACGAAGATGATGATGTTATTGGATTTATGGATATCATGCCACAAGCACCAGGTCATACGCTGGTCATTCCTAAAAAAGGCTCTAGAAACTTACTTGATGCAGATACTGAAACATTATTTCCTGTTATTAAAGCTGTTCAAAAAATTGCAAATGCCGTCAAAAAAGCCTTTCAAGCAGATGGCATAACTGTCATGCAATTTAATGAAGCAGCTAGTCAACAAACCGTTTATCACCTCCATTTTCATATTATACCACGTATGGAGGGAATAGAACTTACCCCCCATAATGATATGATAACGCCTACAGAAATACTTGAAGAGAATGCAAAAAAAATCCGTGCAGCCTTATAACACACTCTTAAGTCGTAGTGCTTTTTTTCCTACACGTTTTTTTGTAAAATTTTTCATTTTACTTTTCTTTGAACCAACAGATACATCGGGAGATGAAATTTTTAACTGTAATCTTTCTTTTTCGCCATTTGATTTTTCTGTCAATACGTGAACGATTCCACCATTGCGTAACTTTCCAAATAAAATTTCATCAGCTAATGGCTTTTTAATATATTCTTGTATAACACGCCCTAGTGGGCGTGCTCCCATCTGAGAATCATATCCTTTATTGGAAAGCCATAAAGTTGCAGCAGGGCTTAATTCAAAACCAATCCCCCGATCAGCTAATTGTGCTTCAAGCTGAAAAATAAATTTTTGCACTATCTGATTAATGATTAAGTGAGATAAAGGCGCAAACGGAATAATTGCATCTAATCGATTACGAAATTCTGGTGTAAAGAGTCGATTGATTGCTTCTATATCCTCACCATCACGATGTACTTTCCCAAATCCAATAGCTGATTTTGCCATATCTGAAGCACCAGCATTGGTTGTCATAATCAAAATAATATTGCGGAAATCAATTTTCTTGCCATTATGGTCTGTTAATCTACCATAATCCATTACCTGCAATAAAATATTAAATAACTCTGGATGTGCTTTCTCAATCTCATCGAGCAAGAGAACTGCGTGAGGTTTCTGATCAACTGCATCGGTAAGGAGACCACCTTGATCAAATCCTATATAACCTGGAGGTGCTCCGATTAAGCGCGCTACCGTATGCCGTTCCATATATTCTGACATATCAAAACGCAATAATTCAATGCCTAAAGATGAGGCAAGCTGTTTTGCAACTTCAGTTTTTCCTACACCTGTTGGTCCTGAAAATAAATAACTTCCTATCGGTTTATCTGGTTCGCGTAAACCTGCTCTCGCCAATTTAATTGACGAAACTAATACGGAAATTGCCTGATCCTGCCCATAGACAACCTGCTTGAGCTCTTTTTCAAGCTTACTCAGTATCTTTTGATCGTCCCGAGAAACTGTTTTTGGTGGAATCCTTGCAATTTTAGCAACAGTCGCTTCAATTTCTTTAACACCTATACTCTTTTTGCGCTGTTTTTGTGGCAAGAGCTTTTGTGCTGCGCCACTTTCATCAATAATATCAATTGCTTTGTCAGGTAACCTACGATCAATTATATAACGTGAAGATAATTCTACAGATGCTTTCATCGCCTGATCTGTATATTTAATCTGATGAAAACCTTCAAAATAAGGCTTCATCCCCTGCAGAATCTTAATTGCATCAGTAATAGAAGGTTCATGAATATCAATCTTCTGAAAACGGCGTTCTAAAGCACGATCTTGTTCAAAGAATTTGCGATACTCTCTATAAGTCGTCGAACCAATACACCGCACAGCTCCAGAAGATAATGTAGGTTTTAAAAGATTTGCTGCATCCATATTTCCCCCTAATGTCGCTCCTGCTCCAATTAAGGTATGAATTTCATCAATAAATAAAATAGCATCTGGATATAGCTCAAACTCTTTAATAACTTGCTTTAAGCGTTCTTCAAAATCACCTCGATAACGTGTACCAGCAACAAGCCCCCCCATATCAAGAGAAAATATTGTTGCATTTGATAAAACTTCAGGCACCTGCCCATCAACAATGCGCTTTGCCAATCCCTCAATTATAGCGGTTTTCCCCACTCCAGGATCACCAACCAAAAGCGGATTGTTTTTTGACCTGCGACATAAAATCTGAATCATGCGTGAAATTTCTATTTCACGGCCAATTAATAAATCAATTTTCCCATTACGTGCTTTACAATTGAGATCAACACAATAACTCGTTAAAGCACTTGTTACCCTTTCATTATTGTCCGAAATCTGCTGATCTAATTGCTCTTCAAGTCCTTCAAGTAACATAGATAATCCATCATCACGCGTGATACCATGTGAAATAAAACGTACAGCGTCATAGCGTGTCATTCCCATCTCTTGAAGAAAATATGCTGCATGGCTTTCGCGTTCAGAAAAAATTGCCACAAGAACATTTGCTCCCGATACTTCATCTTTTCCAGCAGATTGAGCATGGATCACCGCGCGTTGGATAACACGCTGGAAAAAATCTGTAGGCTTTGTATCCTCATCAGCTCTAATCTGTTCATCTAGCTCTGAGCGAAGATAATTGGTTAAGCGCTCTCGTAATTCTTCTACATCTACTTGGCATGCCTGAATAACGGAATTTGCATCAGCATCATCTAACAGGGCAAGGAGAAGATGCTCTAATGTTGCATATTCATGCCGTGTTTGAGTGGCAATTGTTAATGCACGATGCAAAACCTCTTCAAGACTAGGTGTAAAAGATGGCATAATTCCTCACTTCTGTTCCATTACACATTGTAACGGATGTTCATTTTGACGTGCACATTCCCTCACTTGTACTATTTTCATTTCAGCAACTTCATAAGTATAGGTTCCACATTCGCCTATCCCATTGTGATGAACATTTAACATAATCCGTGTTGCTTCTTCGAAACTTTTTTTAAAAAAGTTCTTCAAAATGAAAACAACAAAATCCATAGGTGTGTAATCATCATTGAGTAAAAAAACGCGATATAATTTAGGTTTTTGGAGTTTTGCTCTAGCCTTAGGTATTACAACCGCACCATACCTACCTTCTTCCCAATTTTTGCCCTTTTCATAATGCATAATATGAGGTATAGAGTCCACCGTGAGCGTCTGTTCCATGATCGTTTTCCATGCAGCGTATTTTTTATTAATTTTAAGTTCTTTCATAATTATTGCAATACCTGTTTTATAAGAAAAAACTTCCCCCCCTATGGTTAGATTTAAGTCACTTATAAAATAACTTCTGTAAACAAATTAGTAATACCATTCGTCTAAACTACATCAACAAATTACAGAAAAGGAAGCTTTATAGAGGTTTTTTAGGATAAATGGAGAAATAGGATACTGCAAGTGTATATTAACTATCAAAAAATTATGCGCTGCTATAAAAAAATAGCAATCTCTTTTGTTATGTTAGCTTTTTCTCACTGTTGGGCATCAGCTACACCTCAAGGAGCCTATCCTGATAAGTATGCTGCTATTGTTATAGATGCCACTACAGGAAAAACTCTATTTCAAGCCAATGCAACATTGAAGCGTTACCCTGCTTCTTTAACAAAAATGATGACATTGTACCTCCTCTTTGAAGCTATGCAGATGCGTCGGGTAACACCAAATACACCAATTCCTGTTTCACATTATGCTGCAATGCGTCCACCGACAAAAATTGGATTTAAAGCAGGTCAAACAATTTCTGCAGAAGCAGCAGCTAAAGCACTCATTACAAGATCAGCAAATGATGTTGCTACTGCCATTGCAGAGTATCTTGGGGGTAGTGAGAAAAAATTCGCTCAAATGATGACAGCAAAAGCTCGTAAACTTGGTATGAAACATACACATTTCGCAAATGCTTCAGGGCTTCCAGACGTGCACAATTATTCTACCGCACGAGATATAGCTACTTTGTCATTAGCTTTAAGGAAAAATTTTCCAAAACAATATAAATTGTTTAGAATAAAAAGTTTTAATTTCCGTGGGCATACGATTAACAGCCACAATAAACTCGTAAAAATAATGAAAGGTGTCGATGGAATTAAAACAGGATACACACAAATGTCAGGTTCTAATTTAGCAACTTCGATGCGTCTTGAGGGGCGTTCTATCGTCGCTGTTGTTATGGGAGGTAAATCATCTATTGCACGTGATGAGCATATGGCTAGCTTATTAAATCAATATTTGCCAAAAGCAAGCCAAATGAAAAGTGGTGAACGTTTGACCTCTGTACACTATCACTTACCCACTGGCGCAAATACCCCTATACCGACCATTAAAGCTGTTCCAAGTAATTTTGACGATGAAATTTCGACTATGTTAACAGCATTTGCAGAACAACCTAAAAATTCGAATATCGCAATAACTGCTGTAAATAAAGTAATTATACCAATACCTAACCCTCAAAAAGCTATACCGGTTGAGGCACATAAAATTGTAACGGCCTCTTTATCCACAAACGCCGGATGGGCTATCCAAATTGGTTCCCTGCCCAATCAAGAACAAGCAAAAATTCTGCTTTTAAAAGCAAAAAATACAGCTTTTTCTGCTTTAAAGGATGCATCTTCACACATGCAGCTGTTTGAAAAAAATGGGCAGCGTTATTACCGAGCACGATTTACAGGATTTCAATCAAAAAAATCTGCTTTTGATGCTTGTTCTACATTAAAGAAAGCAAATTTTAACTGCTATACTGTAGTCTACTAAAAGTTTTTGAATTCTGCGTTAGGATAGTATTATGACAGATAATGCTTTTGCTTCATTCCATGAAAAAGAAATCTTATTGAAGCAATCATCCTTCCTTTCATTGCGTTCTCTTCACGATGCTGCTGCAAGACTTACTGGTTTAAAATATAATTCAACTGCATTAGATACACAATCTCTTGTTAATCTTCTTATTTGTCAAATAATGCGTAATCGTCGTCTCACAATGCCTCCTGTACGCATTCATTTACGCGTTGCAAGTCAAACTGGTAATGTGCCTATTAAAATCCGTCTAGGAGCAACAAATATTTAACTCTACAGGTTATCATCTCAAAAAATTATTGTATTATTATCTAGAATCTTAAAAATCCTTTGATACTCATGCTTTTTTCTTAAGTCGGAGGAATCGTTCTAACGGCTTTTCCAACTATCCCTAGAGACACCTTCAAGCTTCCAATCAAACCATTTTTTAGAGCACAAAAATACCAGATATTTCTTCACTTTTTGATTTAATATCAAAAATTATCCTTCATAACGCTTCAATTCTCCCTATAACATAAGCGCTGTACAAATTTCCTAAGCTTTTTAAACTCCAATACGCAAAGCAATTTTAAAATACAAATACTATCGATGAAAAAAACGTAAAAACGCCTTTTATAAAGAGTCTTAAGCCCCAAGAATTTTCGTTATAACATTGAGAGCTGACAAAAGAATGATAGTGCTCGTTTTGCTTCCTTTATAAATAAAAATGCTCATGCTCAATAGACTTTATACCATTCATAGAAACTTCACATTATACTATTTATATGTATCGTTGTGAAATAGATTTCAGATTGAGAGATGTTTCTTTTCAAGATATTTTTTCACCATACCAGATGCCCAAAAGATCTTCATTTCTAAAAAACTAAAATCTTTAAAGCTCTCTTGCATCTCATCATAATCGTTCAGGTTTAAAACAAATTTGCCTTAGATACCACAATAGAGGCAATACTCTCCCTCCAATCTTGCACGCAAAAAGCTACGAATCATTAAAAATACAATATATTGATTTATAATGATAATTTAGCGTTATTCATATTGAATTAGACCCTCGAATAACGTAAGATTCTCTCATTTCAAATCTGTTTATCTTGCATCAATCAAAACCACTCATTTGCACATAACAAGTGAGATGAGTGTGTGGATCAAATTTGTATAAGAAAGGACTAAATATGGCTCTTATGAGCCGTCTTAATGCAAGATCCGTCGCAACATTAGGAGCTGGTAAATATAATGATGGTGCCGGCTTGCTACTTCATAAGCGTAAAGATGGAGGTGCTCAATGGATTTACCGTTATACCATTCACGGGCGTCGTTGTGAAATGGGATTGGGTGCCTTAAGAGATGTTTCTTTAAAAACCACTGAACCCGTCTCAAATTTATCTCAAGCATGCTGCTGAATTTAAATTTGAATGTTGATTTATAAGTAACAAAAAATATAAGCTTTATCAGGAAAACAAGGCCATCCCTCTCACAATAGTTCAGTTATGGATTGAAGAATGTCCAGCTCTTAACAAGATATCGCATTGACTGCAAGGCCACCTTTACTTGTTTCTTTATAGCGTTCACTCATATCATGACCAGTCTGGCGCATTGTTTCTATACAAGCGTCAAGAGAAACAAAATGATTTCCATTACCATGTAATGCAAGAGAAGAAGCCGTTACCGCCTTAACAGCCCCCATTGCATTACGCTCAATACAAGGAACTTGTACAAGACCTGCAACAGGATCACATGTCATTCCTAAATGATGTTCAAGCGCAATTTCCGCTGCATTTTCAATTTGAGCTGGTGTTCCACCTAACGCCGCAGTTAACCCTGCTGCAGCCATTGAAGATGCCGTTCCAACTTCACCTTGACACCCAACTTCTGCACCAGAAATAGAAGCATTATGTTTGATAACACCGCCAATAGCTGCTGCCGTTAATAGAAAATTATGTATTCCCTTTCGATCTGAACCATCATTAAACTGAAGATAGTAACGCAAAACAGCTGGGACAACACCAGCAGCCCCATTTGTTGGTGCTGTAACAACACGACCACCTGCTGCATTTTCCTCATTGACTGCTATAGCATATACCGAAAGCCAATCGTTTGCCCAAAGTGGATAATTGCAATTTTTCTTTTGATTTTCCAAAAGCGTATCATGCAGTTTTTTAGCACGCCTTGGAATACGTAATCCACCAGGCAACTCACCTTCTTGTGAAAGACCTCTATTAATGCAATTTGTCATCGCTGAAAAAATTTCATCAAGCCCAGCATCAAGAGAAAAACGCTCTATTTTTATTTCTTCATTTAAGCGCTTCATTTCAGCAATTGAAAGTCCTGATTTTTCTGCCATTGATAACATTGTACGAGCAGAATCAAATGGATATGGCACCTCAGACACTTCTGATTCTATATTACCATTCATGTGTCTTAATTCATCCTCAGTTACAACAAAGCCACCACCAATAGAATAATAAATCTGCCGCAAAAGAACATTCCCATCAGTATCAAGCCCTTCAAATGCTAGTCCATTCGTATGACCAGGGAGAATTTCCTTTCGTTCAAAAATAAGATCACGTTGCGAATCAAACTGATAAACGGGATGGCCTTCTGGTTGCACTTTTTTTTCACGTATAACTTTTTCTAACAGGAATCCCATGCTATCAGGATCAACAGTAGACGCTTTTTCTCCTAAAAGTCCTAATATGATAGCTCTATCTGTCGCATGACCAATACCTGTGAAAGCTAAAGAACCATAAAGATAAACACGTATACGAGAAACTTGGTTGTCAGATAACTGAGAAAAATCTCGTATCCTTTGCAAAAACATATTAGCCGCTGTCATCGGCCCCATCGTATGTGAGCTAGAAGGACCAATACCAATTTTAAAAAGTTCAAAAACAGATAAAAACACGAACCACCTCAAAACTCCAATATGGTCTGAGTATACGCTTTTCTATAACGTTTGTCCTGTTTAAAATCAAATTGCGAGATAGAGTAAAAAAATGATAGCAATAAACACGAATGTTGCTCGTCTTGCTACCACCCAACACCCTCTTTCTATAGTGCTTTCCATTAGCCAACCTTCAAAACGAACAATGCCCTTAGAGTCATCACTCTCTTAATGTTTCGAACGTAGTAAAATAAGTGTTAATATGCAACATCATAATTTAATAAGAATGAAAAAATTCTACCAAGCATATTTTTCATAATGCACCAAGTTCTTCAAAGTATATGCTTAATGATATAAAACATTTTATGGACATGCTTCGATGAAACGTACAAAGTTTTCTAACGGTTCTCGTTCTGTCTCAAAATTGTTTTCTGGAGCACTCATATCGCGATAACCAAGTGCCATACCACAGATAATATTCTGATCAGAAGGTACAGATAAGAGCGTACGAATTTGTTTATGATAATCAGCAAAAGCTGCTTGGGGACAGGTATCCAATCCAAATCCACGTGCTGCTAACATAATGGTCTGCATAAACATACCCAAATCAAGCCAACTCCCTATTTCCATATCGTGATCCATTGTAAATAAGAGTCCTACAGGTGCATCAAAAAATAAAAAATTTCGTGCTTTTTGATGAAGCATTTTTTCTTCATCTCCTTTTTTTATTCCAAGACTCTGATAAAGTTCTAAACCAACTTTTCGACGCCTTGAAATATAAGGTTCACGCCACTGACGTGGATAATAATTATATTCACGCTCCCCTTTTACACCCGAAAGAACAAGTTGTGAAAGCTCTTGCCCTACTTTCTGTAATACACTTCCCGTAAGCACAATCACTTGCCATGGCTGAATATTGGTTCCAGATGGTGCACGTGCTGCAAGTGTTAAGATTTTTTTGATTGTTTCCAAACTAACTGGCTGGTTGGTAAAAGCTCGAATTGACTTTCGCGACAAAATAGATTGAAAAACACTAATAGAAGAAACTGCCATTGTCTTTTCTTTCTCTGTGAAAAATATTTTTTTGCCTATCAAGGACAATATAGTGTGAAAATACCTTTGCTGCTTTTTTCACACCCTCTATTTCTTCAAATGATTTACACATTTCACGCAGTGTCAAAAACTCCCATTAGCAATACTGATGGCTATCTTTTTTAATAGAAAAGAAATTGCCTAAAAGCAGATGAAATAAATCTCACAATCAACGATTAACCCCCAACTCTGCTAAGCTCTCAAAAAAAGTCTCCTCAATGCGTTCTAAATCCTGTAGAAGATCATCAATATCACGTTGCATCTTCTTTAAATCAGATCGTTTTTTATTAATTCCTGCAATTAATTTCTTAAGTTTTTTCTCATCATCAGGTGGTTTTCCAACCATAGCCAACATATCAGATATTTCAGACAACGAAAATTTAACTCTTTTAGCACGCAGTATTTGTTTTAACTTATGACGATCCGTTTGTGTATAAAGCCGTGTACTTCCACGCCGGAAAGGGATAAGAAGTCCCTCTTCTTCATAATAACGCAAAGTTCGAGCTGTTATTGAAAACTCACGTGTCAATTCTCCAATTGAATAATATTCGTACATTTTATCATTCTGTCTTTATAGATCACATTATTATAAGAAATATGTCTATTTTTATAAAACTTTAGTCAGCACTCTATCCTCTCCTTTCCTGCATTCTAAAATATGAAGAAATACATTCTTGTCAAATAAGTATTATACAGTAAAAAATTAATTATTTTTTTAGATGACAGGAAAGATTGCTAATCATCTATTATAAGGACTTTTAAATCTTTATAGAAGATATCCAATCAAAAATTTTCCTAAAATTCGAAATTAGTCGTTATTTCACTTATATATAAGCTACTCTTTTTCTTGGAATATAGCTTTTTGACTTCATGTATCTTGAAAAAAAATTTCTATACTACCCTCAAAAATAAAAAAACTTTAAAATGACGCAATAAAAAAATCAGTATCATTATCAAATAATAAACTACTCAGAATATTTGAAACGACTACAACCTTATAATTTTTATTATTATATTTTTCAGGGAAATATGCAATTTCTGCATTTTGAGATAAAAAAACGTCTGAAATTTCTATTCAGACGCTTTTATAGTATGTGAATGTTGTATTTAAATTATTTAGCAACTGATTCAGTTGTCATATTTGTCAACATAGCCTTAGCCACTTCGTTATTACTAGACTTACGCTGCTCATCTACTATCAGATCATCACGAACTGCAGCAATACGGCGGATTTGAGAAATCGTACCACCTGTACCAGCTGGAATAAGACGACCGACAATAACGTTCTCTTTAAGTCCTTGCAAAGTATCAATTTTACCAGAAACTGCTGCTTCAGTAAGAACACGTGTTGTTTCCTGAAACGATGCCGCCGAAATGAAAGAAGGCGTTTGAAGAGAAGCTTTTGTAATTCCAAGAAGAATGGGATTACCAGATGCGGGTTTCTTCCCTTCTGCAATCAAATTATCATTGATTTCATCAAGTTCAATACGATCAACGTTATCACCTGGAATATAACCAGAATCTCCAGATTCAGTAATTTCAACTTTTTGCAACATTTGACGAACAATCACTTCAATGTGCTTGTCATTAATAAGAACCCCTTGCAAACGATAAACCTCCTGAATCTCATTAACAAGGTAAGATGCCAAAGCTTCAACACCCTTAATCGCCAAAATATCATGAGGAGCTGGATTCCCATCAAGGATATAATCCCCCTTTTCAATTTGATCGCCTTCTTGGAAGTGAAACAGCTTACCTTTTGGAATCAAATATTCTACTGCCTCAAGAGTCTCATCATTTGGTTCAATAATAATACGACGTTTATTCTTATAACCACGGCCAAATCGAATTGTACCACTTACTTCAGCAATAATAGCATGATCCTTTGGACGACGTGCTTCAAACAGCTCAGCCACACGAGGCAAACCACCCGTAATATCTTTCGTCTTGGCACTTTCCATTGGTAAACGAGCAATAACATCACCCGCCTTAACATGAGCACCAAGCTCAACAGAAAGAATAGTTTCCGCTGACATCATATAACGGGCTTCACCTCCTTTATACAATTTAGCAATGGATTCACCTTCTTTATTTGCATGGATAACAATGGCTGGTTTGAGATCCGCACCACGCGGATTAGCGCGCCAATCAATCACCAAACGCTTCGTAATACCCGTAGATTCATCAGCTGTTTCAGTGACAGACAAACCATCAACCATATCTTCAAAACCTACATAGCCTTCAACTTCCGTTAAAACCGGACGCGTATAAGGATCCCATTCTGCTATACGCTGGCCACGTTTAACCATATCACCATCATCAACAAAAATGTGTGCACCATAGCTAACACGATGCACAACGCGCTCTTTTCCTAACTCATCCTTGATAAGGATAGCCATATTACGCCCCATAACAACCAAATGGCCTTCAGAATTGCGAACCACATTACGATTACGAATCTCCACCGTACCTTCATAGGATGCTTCTAAATAAGATGAATCAACAACCTGCGCAGTTCCTCCTAAGTGAAAAGTACGCATAGTAAGCTGCGTTCCCGGCTCACCAATGGATTGAGCAGCAATAACACCAACAGCTTCTCCCTGATTAACAGGTGTTCCACGCGCCAAATCTCGACCATAGCATTTCGCACAAACACCAAGACGTGTTTCACACGTTAAAGCAGAACGAATTTGAACTGACTGAATTCCGGCTTCTTCAATCTTTGCGACATCAGCTTCCTCAATCATCGCTCCACCTTCAAGAATAACCTCACCAGAGACGGGATGCAAAATATCCACAAGCGCTGTACGACCAAGAATTCTTTGCCCAAGAGAGGCAACAATTTGTCCTGCATCAACAATGGGCTGCATAGTAAGCCCTTTTGCTGTACCACAATCAACTGCTGAAATAATAGCATCCTGAGCAACATCAACAAGACGCCGCGTGAGATAACCGGAGTTGGCAGTTTTTAACGCAGTATCAGCAAGTCCTTTACGCGCACCGTGAGTTGAGTTGAAGTACTCGTTAACCGTCAGACCTTCCTTAAAATTTGAAATAATGGGAGTTTCAATAATTTCACCCGATGGTTTTGCCATTAATCCACGCATACCAGCCAATTGTCTCATCTGGTTAGCAGAACCACGTGCACCAGAGTGCGACATCATATAAATCGAATTCATTGGCCGTTGACGACCTGTTTTAGGATCAAAATCGATGGCTTGAATACGTTTCATCATTTCATCCGCAACGCGGTCTGTACATTTACCCCAAGCATCTACAACCTTATTGTATTTTTCACCTTGGGTAATCAAACCATCATTATATTGCTGTTCATATTCCTTAGCCAAAGCTTCTGTTTCCGCAACTAAACGCGACTTGCTATCAGGAATAACCATATCATCTTTACCGAATGAAATTCCTGCACGACAAGCATAAGAAAAGCCAAGCTGCATAATACGGTCACAAAAAATAACCGTCTCTTTTTGTCCACAGTGCCGATAAACATGATCAATCATTTTAGAAATATTCTTTTTCGTCATTTCTTGATTGACAATATCAAAGGAAATATTCGGATTTCTTGGCAAAAGCTCACCGATAATCAAACGACCAGGTGTCGTATCATAAAGTTTAGAAACCTCTTTTCCATCCTTACCGATATCCTTAACACGGCCTTTAATCTTCGTATGAAGCGTTACAACTTTATTTTCCAAAGCATAATGAAGCTCACCTATATCAGAAAAAGCCATTCCCTCACCTGGTTCTTTTTCAGAAACAATCGAAAGATAATAAAGACCAAGAACCATATCCTGTGATGGAACAATAATGGGGGCTCCATTAGCTGGATGAAGAATATTATTGGTTGACATCATTAAAACACGGGCTTCAAGCTGTGCTTCAAGAGAAAGCGGAACATGAACCGCCATCTGATCTCCATCAAAATCTGCATTAAAAGCAGTGCACACCAGCGGATGAAGCTGGATAGCTTTCCCTTCAATCAAGATAGGTTCAAAAGCCTGAATCCCCAAGCGGTGCAATGTTGGCGCACGATTGAGCAAAACAGGATGTTCACGAATAACCTCATCCAAGATATCCCAAACTTCTGGATGCTCCTTTTCAACAAGCTTTTTTGCTTGTTTTACAGTTGAAGAATATCCTTTCGCATCAAGGCGCGCATAAATAAATGGCTTAAATAATTCAAGAGCCATTTTTTTAGGAAGACCACATTGATGTAATTTTAATTCAGGACCTGTCACGATAACAGAACGTCCCGAGTAATCAACACGCTTTCCAAGTAAGTTTTGACGAAAACGCCCTTGCTTACCCTTTAACATATCTGAAAGAGACTTTAACGGACGTTTATTGGCTCCAGTAATCACACGCCCACGCCGTCCATTATCAAACAATGCATCAACAGCTTCTTGCACCATACGCTTTTCATTGCGCACGATAATTCCAGGAGCACGCAATTCAATTAGCCGTTTCAAGCGGTTATTACGATTAATAACACGTCGATAAAGATCATTCAGATCTGATGTCGCAAAACGCCCACCATCAAGTGGAACCAATGGACGTAAATCCGGTGGAATAACCGGAATTGTTTTCATAATCATCCACTCTGGCTTATTCCCAGATTCAAGAAAATTTTCAACGATCTTAAGTCGTTTAATCAATTTTTTCTGCTTTAACTCTGAAGTCGTTTCAGCTAATTCGAGACGCAAATCATTGGCAATTTTATCTAACTCCATACCAGCTAAAAGCTCGTAAATAGCTTCAGCGCCAATCATAGCTGTAAATTGATCTTCTCCAAACTCATCAATAGCAAGCATATATTCTTCTTCAGAAAGAAGCTGGTATAGCTTAAGAGATGTCAACCCTGGTTCAGTTACAATATAATTCTCAAAATAAAGAACCCGCTCAATATCTTTTAAAGTCAAATCTAAAAGTGTAGAAATACGGCCTGGTAATGATTTAAGAAACCATATATGCGCAACAGGCGCCGCAAGCTCAATATGCCCCATACGCTCACGACGTACGCGCGAAAGAGTAACCTCTACACCACATTTTTCACAAATAATGCCCTTATATTTCATGCGTTTATATTTGCCGCATAAACATTCATAGTCCTTAATAGGGCCAAATATACGTGCACAAAAAAGACCATCACGCTCTGGTTTAAAAGTCCGATAATTAATCGTCTCAGGCTTCTTAATCTCACCATACGACCAGGACAAAATTTTCTCAGGACTTGCAATAGAAATACGAATAGAGTCAAATGTCTGCGCTGGCGCTTGAGGATTGAAAAGATTCATGACCTCGTGGTTCATGCTGTTCTCCTTCAAAGATTCTTAGAACCTGTTGTAATATCTCATTTATTTTATAACAGATCTTCTTTAAAATACATTTATTTTTAAAAATGATCTGCAGTATCTTAATAAGGTTTTGAACCTTTTAAATTTAATTAGAGCGCAGCCTTTTCTAGTGCGCTCCTTGAATTATTGTTCTGCTGTGTCAGACAATACGCGCTGTGCAATAAGTTCACGCGCATCATCAAGCTCCACATTAAGAGCGAGTGAACGCATTTCTTTCACCAACACATTAAAGCTCTCAGGTATACCTGCCTCAAATGTATCATCACCGCGTACAATCGCTTCATAGACCTTCGTCCGACCAGCTACATCATCCGATTTTACTGTTAGCATCTCCTGCAAAGTGTATGCCGCACCATAAGCTTCAAGTGCCCAAACCTCCATTTCACCAAAACGCTGACCACCAAACTGCGCCTTACCTCCTAATGGTTGCTGTGTAACAAGTGAATAAGGACCAATAGAACGTGCATGAATTTTATCATCAACCAGGTGATGTAATTTTAACATGTAAATATATCCCACCGTTACTGGGCGATCAAAAGGCTCTCCCGTACGACCATCATAAAGTGTAACTTGCCCTGAACTATCTAATCCTGCGTCTTCCAGCATCATGTTAATATCTGATTCATGTGCTCCATCAAAAACAGGTGTTGCAATTGAAACCCCTTTCTTCATCTGTAAAGCCAATTTGTAAAGGCTTTCATTATCATACTGACGGACTGGCTCATTATGATTATCATCAGGCATAAGATTTTCAATACGCTGGCGCAAAGGAAGTATATCCCCAGTTTCTTGATATAATTCTAACAAATCGCCAATCTTCTTGCCCATCCCGGCACATGCCCAACCAAGGTGCGTCTCAAGAATTTGTCCAACATTCATACGACTAGGCACACCAAGTGGATTCAAGACGATATCAGCATGGGTTCCATCTTCAAGAAAGGGCATATCTTCTATGGGAAGAATACGTGAGACAACCCCCTTATTCCCATGACGCCCCGCCATCTTATCACCTGGTTGGATTTTGCGTTTCACAGCCACAAAAACCTTCACCATTTTCATGACACCAGGAGGCATTTCATCACCTCTTTGGACTTTTTCAACTTTATCCATAAAGCGACGTTGTAATGCTTCTTTTGATTCATCATATTGCTTACGCAAAGCTTCAATTTCATTTTGAAGCTTTTCATCCTCAACAGCAAATTGCCACCACTGTGATCGTGGATAATGCCCCATTACCGCGCTATCAAGCTTTTTGCTACCCGAAAAGCCTTTTGGACCTTCTACCGCGACTTTACCCGTCAACATATCGGTAAGACGCGCATAAACATTGCGATCAAGAATCGACTGTTCATCATCACGATCTTTTGCTAAACGCTCAATTTCTTCACGCTCAATTGCCATAGCACGCTCATCTTTTTCCACACCATGGCGATTAAAAACCCGAACTTCAACAACAGTACCAAAAGTCCCAGGTGGCATACGCATAGAAGTATCACGAACATCGGATGCCTTTTCCCCAAAAATTGCACGCAGAAGCTTTTCTTCAGGCGTCATAGGACTTTCACCCTTTGGTGTAATCTTTCCAACCAAAATATCACCTGGTTGAACTTCAGCACCAATATAAATAATGCCAGCTTCATCAAGATTTCTTAACGCCTCTTCCGCAACATTAGGAATATCACGCGTAATTTCTTCTGGACCAAGTTTTGTATCACGTGCTGCAACTTCAAATTCCTCAATATGAATCGAAGTAAAGACATCATCAGCAACAATGCGCTCAGATAACAAAATGGAATCTTCGTAATTGTATCCATTCCAAGGCATAAAGGCTACAAGAACATTCCGCCCAAGAGCTAAATCACCAAGATCCGTGGATGGACCATCGGCAATAATATCACCCTTCTCTACCCTATCACCGACATGCACAAGAGGACGCTGATTAATACAAGTGGACTGATTAGAACGCTGAAATTTTTGTAAGCGGTAAATATCAACACCTGATTTTGAAGGATCTAAATCTTCTGTTGCACGGATAACAATACGGGTTGCATCAACCTGATCAACAATACCACTACGTTTTGCACTCACAGCAGCTCCTGAATCGCGTGCAACAACGGATTCCATTCCCGTACCAACAAAGGGTGCCTCAGCGCGTACAAGAGGAACTGCCTGACGCTGCATGTTCGATCCCATCAACGCACGATTCGCATCATCATTTTCCAAAAACGGAATAAGCGCTGCTGCAACTGAAACCAACTGTTTTGGTGAAACATCCATCAAATCAACATGATCGCGTGGCGCCATTAAAACTTCACCCGCATGACGGCAAACAACAAACTCTTCTATAAAGCGGCCTTCACTATCTAATGAAGAATTAGCTTGAGCTACATAATGCTTTGCTTCTTCCATCGCAGAAAGATAAATAACTTCTTTTGTGACTTTACCATCAATAATTTTTCGATATGGGCTTTCAATAAAGCCATATTTGTTAACCCGAGCAAAGGTTGCTAAGGAGTTAATCAGACCAATATTCGGGCCTTCTGGTGTTTCAATCGGACAAATTCGACCATAATGCGTAGGATGGACGTCACGAACTTCAAAACCCGCACGTTCACGAGTCAAACCACCTGGACCAAGAGCAGAAAGACGGCGTTTATGGGTAATTTCCGACAATGGGTTGGTTTGATCCATAAACTGCGACAATTGTGAAGACCCAAAAAACTCACGAACTGCTGCCGCAGCAGGCTTTGCATTGATCAAATCCTGCGGCATAACTGTATCAATTTCAACCGATGACATACGCTCTTTTATCGCACGTTCCATACGAAGAAGACCAACGCGATATTGATTTTCCATCAACTCCCCAACGGAACGAACGCGACGATTGCCAAGATTATCAATATCATCAATTTCACCACGACCATCACGCAATTCAACCAACATCTTAACAACAGCAAGAATATCCTCTTGACGTAAAATGCGAACTGTATCTGGACAATCAAGATCCATACGCAAATTCATCTTAACACGTCCAACAGCTGAAAGATCATAACGCTCTGGATCAAAAAACAACGAATGGAACATTGCTTCTGCTGTATCGATCGTTGGAGGCTCCCCTGGACGCATTACTCGGTAAATATCAAACAACGCATCCTGCCGACTTTCATTTTTATCCACCTTTAAAGTGTTGCGGATATATGCTCCAATATTCATGTGATCAATATCAAGAATATTGATTTGATCAGCACTGACATCAAGCAAAATTTTCAATACTTTTTCGTCAATTTCATCACCAGCCTCAAGGTAAATCTCACCCGTCTCGTAATTGACGATATCTTCGGCCAAATAACAACCTAATAAATCATCTTCACTAACTTTAACCGCCTTGAGACCTTTTTCTTCTAAAGACTTCGCTGTACGAACTGTTAGCTTTTTACCAGCCTCAGCAACAACTTCACCACTATCTGCATCAATAAGATCAGAAATAAGCTTCATTCCTTTAAAGCGATCAACAGAATAAGGAACACGCCATCCTTGTCCATCACGCTCATAAGTCACTTTATCATAAAACGTCGACAAAATATCCGACGCATCCATACCTAATGCCATCAAAAGACTGGTAACAGGAATCTTGCGCCGTCGATCAATACGCGCATAAATGATATCTTTAGCATCAAACTCAATGTCAAGCCAAGAACCACGATATGGAATAACACGAGCAGCAAAAAGAAGCTTTCCCGATGAATGCGACTTCCCTTTATCATGATCAAAAAAGACACCAGGAGAACGATGCATCTGGGAAACAATAACACGCTCTGTACCATTAACGATAAAGGTACCATTCGTCGTCATTAAAGGCATATCGCCCATATAAACGCCCTGCTCTTTAATGTCTTTGATATCTTTGGAGCCAGTATCCTCATCAACATCAAAAACAATCAAACGTAATATGACCTTTAATGGTGCAGCATAAGTTAAATCACGTTGGCGACATTCTTCAACATCAAATTTCGGTAAATCAAATTCATAACCAACAAACTCAAGCATAGCTGTACCGGAGAAATCTGAAATAGGAAATACCGATTTAAAAACAGCCTGCAAACCTTCATCTGGTCGCCCACCTTCTGGTTCCTCAACCATGAGAAACTGATCATAGGATGCTTTTTGAACCTCAATAAGATTCGGCATTTCTGCCACTTCAGGAATCTTACCAAAAAATTTGCGTACCCGCTTACGACCATTGAATTGAGACATCATTGCAAGAGTCTGAGCCATCATCGCTCCTTGATCTTTACTGTTCAAGGTAGACCAACCTTGAAAGCCTTATAATCATTAACCTGCATATGCAGACCAGTTCACTTGACACCCGATAATGAGCATCACTAACCTCCCCACCAACATAAGCCATTTATCTCTTTGACTCTATGATGACGGGATGAGTAATTAAAACCTATCCCATTACTGTTACAAAACCGTTGGGACAAGGTTTTCTACTCACGATTTTCTTTCTTTATTAAAAGAAAGAAAATCGGCGAACATAAATGTTCGCCGATAAAATTAAATTTACTTAAGTTCAACTTTAGCACCAGCAGCTTCAAGTTGAGATTTAATTTTCTCTGCCTCTTCTTTAGAAGCACCTTCTTTAATAGGCTTGGGTGCTCCTTCAACCAGATCTTTAGCTTCTTTAAGACCAAGTCCAGTAAGAGCACGAACTTCCTTAATAACATTAATTTTTTGTGCGCCACCTTCAACAAGAATAACATCAAATTCTGTTTTTTCTTCAGCAGCTGGAGCAGCAGCACCAGCAACAGCAGCAACAGCCACAGGAGCAGCAGCAGAAACTCCCCATTTTTCTTCAAGTAACTTAGAAAGCTCAGCAGCTTCCAAAAGGGTTAGATTAGAAAGGTCTTCTACGATCTTCTCTAGATCAGCCATTTTTAAATTCCTTCAATTAAAAGATTTGAACCATTATTAAAACTTATTCAAAAAAACAGAAAAGCATTAAAGCTTTTCCATAAACATGAATACAAACAGCCTTAAGCCGCCTTATCCTCCTGAGCATATGCTCCAATGACACGTGCAACCTGACCAGCAGGAGCATTAACAACCTGTGCAATACGGGTCGCAGGGGTAGAAACCATACCCACAAGTTTTGCACGCAACTCGTTTAATGAAGGCAATGAAGCCAATGACTTCACAGCATCTACAGTTAAACTTGTTGCACCCATTGAACCGCCAAGGATGACAAATTTGTCATTGCTTTTTGCAAAATCAACAGCAACTTTCGGTGCTGTGATTGGATCTTCTGAATAAGCAATAAGTGTTTGTCCAGTAAACAAATCCACTATCGATTCAGATTCCGTGCCCTGAAGAGCGATTTTAGCAAGACGGTTTTTGGCGACTTTAACGGCACCGCCAGCTTCACCCATTTTCGAACGCAAATCGTTCATTTGTGAAACTGTCAGACCGGAATAATGTGCAACAACAACAGAACCAGACTTCCGAAAAGCCTCGTTAAGCCATGTAACAAATTCGCGTTTTTCCGCTCTATTCACTGTCTCTCTCCATTTAACAGATCTGCTTAAAACAAACCTGTTGGTTACCTTTGATAACATAAAATATTTCATGTCACCGATGAGGATCCTGTCCCCTTTTTCACGCACAGCGTTCAAAGGCAACCCTGGCTCAAACCCTTTAAGTCTTTTAACTCTCAGTTTTTACCCCAGTCTCATGCAGGCTTTTTGATTAAGATACTTAAAAGTATCACCTACAATCTCGGACAGGATATTCCGGAATTTCTCCCGGTACAACCTAAGCTCTATAAAGCTTAGATAGCTAAATACCGACCAAAACCAGCATTTAAAATACAATTTTGATGTTCACATACCCCAAAACAAAATTATAAATCAGGCTTATACTGTCTCTGAACGAACTGTTGCTGGATCAACTTTAACACCAATCCCCATAGTCGAAGAAACAGCAACACGCTTAATATACTCACCTTTTGCACCTTGCGGTTTAGCTTTAATAACTGCACTTGCAAAGGCTTTTATATTTTCTACGATTTTTTCAACACCAAAAGAAGCCTTACCAATACCAGCATGCACAATACCGGCTTTTTCAACACGAAACTCAACAGCACCACCCTTAGACGCTTTGACAGCACCAGCAACATCAAGTGTTACAGTACCAACTTTCGGATTCGGCATCAAACTCCGTGGACCAAGAATCTTACCAAGACGACCAACAAGAGGCATCATGTCTGGTGTTGCAATACAACGATCAAAGTCAATCGCCCCCCTATTAATGCTTTCAAACAAATCTTCAGCACCCACAATATCAGCTCCTGCCGCCTTAGCTTCCTCAGCCTTATCCCCACGAGCAAAAACGGCAACACGAATATTTCTTCCTGTTCCATTAGGCAAATGAGCAACACCTCGAACCATTTGATCAGCATGACGAGGATCAACACCCAAGTTCATTGAAATTTCGATTGTTTCATCAAATTTAGCAACAGCACGCTCCTTAACCATTAAAACAGCATCTTTTAAAGCGTAAAGTTCACTAAAATCGATATCTTTTCGGATATTTTTTATTCTCTTTGCTACTTTTGCCATAATATTAGCCCACCACTTCCAAACCCATCGAGCGAGCAGAACCTTCAACCATACGCATCGCTGCCTCAATGTCATTTGCATTAAGATCTTTCATCTTTGATTCCGCAATCGAACGAATTTTATCGCGAGAAATGCTTCCTACAGATACTTTACCAGGCTCTTTTGAACCAGATTTCAGTTTTGCTTCCTTCTTTAAAAAGAATGATACAGGAGGTGTCTTAAGAGAAAACGTAAAAGACTTATCTTGGTAATATGTAATAACAACTGGAATCGGCGCCCCCTTTTCCATTTCTTGTGTAGCTGCATTAAACGCTTTACAAAATTCCATGATATTAATACCACGTTGCCCAAGAGCAGGACCAATCGGTGGAGATGGAGTAGCAGCTCCTGCAGGAACCTGCAACTTGAGCTGACCTATACTTTTTTTTGCCATAACAATCTGCCTTCAATTTCACTGGTATACGGACAATTTATTTTGCCTGCTACCCGCTGCAGTTACGTGGTTCGGATCATTAAGCCGACAAAAGCTATAAATCACCTCCCACTCCTTACTTAAAGTAATTAAAATTACTCTAAATTCAATCAGAGTTTTTCAACCTGACCAAATTCCAAATCAACAGGCGTAGGACGCCCAAAAATAAGCACTTCAACCTTAAGACGAGAGCGCTCTTCTTCAACCTCTTGAACAATTCCATTAAATGAAACAAAAGGACCATCAGCAACACGAACTTGTTCACCAACCTCAAACAACACAGAGGACTTTGGAGACTCAACCCCCTCCTGAACTTGTTTGAGAATCTTTTCAACCTCTCGATCAGAAATAGGAACAGGACGCGCATCCGACCCTAAAAAACCTGTTACTTTAGGAGTATTCTTAATAAGATGATAAACTTCATCTGTTAATTCAGCACAAACAAGAACATAACCAGGAAAAAATTTTCGCTCAGTATCAACTTTACGTCCACGACGGACTTCTACAACACGCTCTGTTGGAACAAAAATTTTTTCAAATAGATGATCAAGTCCTTTCTGCTTTGCTTCCTTATCAATAGCTTCCGCTACTTTCTTTTCAAAATTCGAATATGCCTGAACAATATACCAACGAGCTGCCACAGTCCCACTTCCTTACATTCTCAACTAAAAAGATATTTCAGAAGATCAATAACCCGCCAAACACCAAAATGCATAACCTGATCCACAATAAAAAAGAAAGCTGAAGCCAATGCAGTTACCAACAAAACCATAATAGTAGAAATAACCGTCTCACGACGTGTAGGCCATTTCACTTTAACTGTTTCTGCATAAACCTGCTTCATAAAGGTAATCGGATTGGTTCTAGATGCCATCGTCACACTACTCTCTCTCGCCCTATTGTGTTTTATACAACAAAATAAATAGGAAAAAATGCAAAAGCCACTTCCAGACTTACGCAATTTTCTTACTTTCTATTCAATACCGTTTCACACACAAAAAAACAAGCCCCATATAAAAAAAAGCAAAAAAGCGGAAAAGCAGAAAAATCTACTACCTCATATCTAAATCCTATTCCCCTTTGGCAGGGGCAGCAGGACTTGAACCCGCGACCTGCGGTTTTGGAGACCGCCGCTCTACCAACTGAGCTATACCCCTAATTCTTAAAACTAAAATACCTTTAACAAGCGCTCAACAAGCATTATTTATTCAATGATCTTAGAGACGATACCGGCACCAACAGTACGACCACCTTCACGAATAGCA